>JBCLQU010000001.1:324859-649718 GCA_041223705.1 Christensenellaceae bacterium 44-20 | reverse complement strand
TGCGTTTCCGGCAAAAGTGTTTATGGGGGACGTCGGCTCCTTTTTCTTGGGCGGCGCGCTGACCATGATGGGCATTGTCTCCAGGCTTCAGCTTTTGCTCCCGATCATGGGCATTATGTATGTCGTCTCCAGCGTTTCCTGCATTTTGCAGGTGGGCAGCTATAAGCTGCGGGGCGGCAAGCGCATCTTTAAAATGGCGCCGCTGCATCATCATTTTGAGCTTTCCGGCGTGCACGAGACCAAGATCGTCTGTGTCTACGCGATTATTACAGTTGTCTTTTGCTTGCTGACGCTGCTCATGGTCAGCTAATTTTGCGTTTCCGATTGCAACAGAAGAGAAAAGTTTGCTTGCGCGCCTTTTGGGCGCCGCGGGGGAGTATAGAGCATGATAGAAGTTTCAAATAAAAAAGTGATGGTAGTGGGCATGGCAAAGAGCGGCTTTTCGGCGGCTCGGCTGCTGCTCAGGCTGGGTGCGCAGGTTTTGCTTTACGATCAAAAGAAGGCGGATGCTTTTGAGGGTATAGAGGCGCTCTTTGATGCCGGGGCAGAGAACCGGCTGGGGGAAGATCCGGTCAGCGTCGCCTCGGAAGCAGATATGCTGGTGCTGAGCCCGGGTGTGCCCGTCAAACAGCCTTTTATCCAGCAGGCCGAACAGCAGGGCAAGCCCGTCATCTCGGAAATTGAGCTGGGCTATCAGACGGCCCAGGCAGATTTCGTCTGCATCAGCGGCACGAACGGCAAAACCACCACTACCGCGCTCACCGGCCAGATTTTCTCGGATGCCGGCCGGAGCACTTATACGCTGGGCAACATCGGCATTCCCATCTGCGATCGCTCGCTGGAGACCAAACCGGGGGATGTGATTGTGGCGGAAGTCGCCGCGCTGCAGCTGGAGACCATCGATCAGTTCCATCCAAGAGCGGCCGCGCTTTTGAATATCACGGAAGATCATCTAAACCGCTTTGGCACGATGGAATACTACGGCGATTGCAAGATGCGCGAATTTGAGAACCAGACGATGGAAGACTTCGCCGTGATGAACCTGGACGATCCGCTGACGGCAGAGCGCATCCCTGCTCTGCATAGCCGGGTTCTCCTGTTCAGCAGAAAGAGGGAAGTTGCAGAGGGCGCATATTTAAAAAACGGAAGCATAGTATTTAGAATGAACGGGCAGGAGCAGGAGATTTGTCCGGCGGCGGATGTGCGCATCCCCGGCCCGCACAACCTGGAAAATGCCCTGGCTGCCGTGTGCCTGGCCATGTGCATGGGCATTCCGCCCCAGTCTATCGCGCATACGCTGCGCACATTCCCGGGCGTGGAGCACCGCATCGAGTTCGTGCGGGAAGTGGCAGGCGTGCGCTATATCAACGATTCCAAGGGAACCAACCCAGATTCCACCATCAAGGCAATCCAGACCATGACGGCGCCGACCGTCCTCATCCTGGGCGGCTATGATAAGCAGAATACCTTTGATGAGATGTTCGCGGCGTTTACGGAGCATATCGTGGGCATCGTAGTGCTGGGGGCGACCAAACAGAAGATTTTGAAGGCCGCAGAGGATGCCGGCTATGCCGCCGTCCATACGGCGCAGACCTTCGAGCAGGCGGTGCTTCTGGCGCGGGATCTTGCGCCCAAGGGCGGGTGCGTGCTGCTCTCGCCGGCGTGCGCCAGCTGGGATATGTTCGATAATTTCGAGCAGCGCGGCGAAGTTTTTAAGCAGATTGTTCATGGCTTTAAGGAGTAAGTAAATTGAGTGATAATGTGATTCCCATGCGCGGCCGGGGGCAGGAGCCCCAGAAAACGCAGAGAAAGCGCAAAGTGCGCTATAAGCAGACATTCGACTATACGATGATCGTCTCTCTGGTGCTTTTGCTCTGCATCGGTCTTGTGATGGTCTATTCTTCCAGCTACTATGTGGCAGAAGTGAGCGGGGAATCCAGTGCTTACTATTTTCTCAAGCAGTTTATCTGCGTGGCCATTGGGGCGCTGCTCATGCTGTTTTTCATGTTCTTCGATTATCACTATTTTCTGGAGCTGCCCTATCAAAAGCATAAATGGCTGGCTCCGTTTAAATGGATCAAGCCCTATTGGGCGATTCTGGTTTTCGGCGTCATCACGCTGGCGCTGGTTTTTGTGCCGGGTATTGGTGTAAATATCAACGGCTCCAGGCGGTGGATCAACGTGGGCATCAGCATTCAGCCCTCCGAGATCATGAAGGTTGCGCTCATCGTCTTCATCTCCTGCTCCATCGGGAAAAAGCCAAAGAAGATGCAGTATTTTACCTACGGCCTGCTGCCGTTTCTGGCGATCCTGCTGGTCGTCTGCGCGATTATTTATAAACAGCCGAACTTCTCGGCTATCATGTGCATCGTGGCGCTGGTCATGTGTATGCTGTATGTGGGCGGGGCAAAGCTCACGCATCTTGGGGCGATTATCGGCGTGGTAGGCATTGCGGCTGTGCTTTTGGTAACGCAGGCAGATTACCGCGCAGATCGTCTGGATGCCTTTAAAGACCCAATGTCCAGCTGGCAGGTCAAGCAGTCGCTCTATTCCTTTGGCGCCGGCGGCTTCTTTGGCCGCGGCCTGGGCAACAGTATGCAGAAAATGCTGTATTTGCCTTATCGGGAATCCGACTTTATCTTTGCCATCATCGCGGAGGAGCTCGGGTTCGTGGGATGCCTGGTCATCCTGGCGCTGTTTGCCATCCTCATTTGGCGGGGCATCGTCGCGGCTATGCGCGCGAGGGATCTGACGGGCATGCTTCTGGCGACGGGAGCCGTCGCGATGATCGCGATTCAGGTTGTCCTAAATATCGGCGTCAACACTTCGCTTTTGCCGGCGACGGGCGTCGTTTTGCCTTTTATCAGTTATGGCGGCTCGGGTATTTTGATGTTTATGAGCATGGTGGGCGTCGTGCTCAATGTCTCAAGGCAGGGCCATGCCAATGTTCCGGCAAAAAAAGCGGGCATTGCGCCGCGCAAAAAAGAGGAGGAAGCCGCCGCGAAATGAGCGGCAGCAGAGAGAAGAGCGCTGGAAGGGCAAAATAGCCGCCGGCGCTCTTTCTTTTGGCCCAAACCGGGGCAGGCAAATTCTGCTGTTCAGGAGAAGAAAAATCTGCTATAATAAGGCGAGCCAGATAGCAGAGAGAACGGAGAGAGCGATGTTTGAATTTGAACTCATCAAAGAGTGCCCGAAAACCGGGGCAAGAGCAGGTGTTTTGCATACGCCGCACGGCGATATCAAAACGCCCATTTATATGCCTGTGGGCACGCAGGCGACGGTCAAAGCCCTGACGCCCGAGCAAGTGAGGGAGGCAGGCGCGCAGATCATTTTGGCAAATACCTATCACCTATATTTGCGGCCGGGAGAGCAGCTCGTCAAAGAGGCGGGCGGCCTGCACCAGTTCATGCACTGGGATAAGCCCATTCTGACGGACAGCGGCGGCTTTCAGGTGTTCAGCCTGGGGGAGATGCGCAAGCTGACGGAAGAGGGCGCAGAGTTCCGCAGCCACCTGGATGGCAGCCGGCATATGCTGACGCCCGAAAAGGTCATGCAAATCGAGCAGGATCTCGGGGCAGATATCATCATGGCCCTGGATGAGTGCTGCCCGTATCCCGCAGAGTATGAATATGCCAAGCACTCCATGGAGCGGACGCACCGCTGGGCGGAGCGGTGCAAAGTCGCAAAGACAAATGCGCATCAGGCGCTTTTCGGGATCGTGCAGGGAAGCATGTATGCAGATTTGCGCGAGGAGAGCGCAAAAGCCATCAATGCCATGGATTTCCCGGGCAACGCCATCGGCGGGCTGTCGGTGGGCGAGCCCAAAGAGATGATGTATGAGATGCTGGAAGTCGTTACGCCGCATCTTGATAAGCACAAGCCGCGCTATCTGATGGGCGTGGGCACGCCGGATTGCTTCTTTGAGGGAGTCCAGCGCGGGGTGGATATGTTCGACTGCGTGCTGCAAACCAGAACGGCCCGCATGGGAACAGCGCTGACCAGCAAAGGCAAGGTTGTCGTGCGAAATGCGGCCTATGCCAGAGATTTTGCGCCGCTGGATGGCGACTGTGATTGCTATACCTGCCGCAACTTCAGCCGGGCCTATCTGCGGCATCTGATCAAGGCAGGGGAGATTCTGGGCGGCGCGCTGCTCTCCATTCACAATATCCATTTTTCGCTCAAGCTGATGGAAAACATCCGCAATTCCATTCTGGGCGGCTATTTCCCGGAATATAAAGAGCAGATGATGGCGCAGCTTGGGTATTGACGCGCAGGCCCAGGTATATTATGATGAAAAGGTTGAAAAGTGATTTTCTTCCATATTTTGAAAGGATGTAATCTGTATGTCGGAACAATTCATGCAATCGATTGGCTCTTTTGTGCCAATGATCCTTCTCGCCGTGGCGATGATTCTCGTTATGGTCATCCCCCAGAAAAAGCGGGATAAGAAAATTCAGGAGATGCTGGCAGGCATCAAAGTCGGCGATAATATCAAGACCATCGGCGGAATCTACGGCAAGGTTGTCGCGGTGAAAGAGGATCTCATCACCATCGAAACCGGCCCGGAAAGAGCCAAAATCGTCTTTGCCAAAGGCGCGGTTTCCACGGTGGAAGCGGCAGATGTTGAGAACGAAGAACTGTCAGAGAAAAAATAAGAAAAAGGCATCCAGCGATGGGTGCCTTTTTGCATACATACACTTCTTTTTGCATATAGTCTACCAATCACAGCAAAAAAGGAGTTAGTATATATGCCTAGTTCAAAAGCAGCTGCCCAAAAGAGGGGCGCAAACGGCGGCGGGAAACTTGCCGTGGGAAAAGCAGTCAAAGGGGCCATTTTCGGCCTGATCGTAACGGTGCTCTCCGTTCTTGTTTTGGCGATTATCGTCAAGCAGTTTGGGCTTTCGGACGGGGCAATCGCCGCAGTCAACCAGGCGGTGAAGGTTGTGGCTATTTTTATTACTGCCTTTATCGCAACCAGCGGCGCCGAGCAGAATAAGATCTTGACGGGCGCTCTTGCCGGGGCGCTTTATGTGCTCTTTGGCTTTGGCGCGTTTTCCCTGATCGAGGGGCAGTGGGGCAGCTTTTCCCAGCTTTTGGCTGATCTCGCCATGGGCGTCGTCATTGGGATGCTGACAGCGATGATTTTTTCCAAAATTTTCGTCAAACAAAAAAAGCCGGCAAGAGCGGCTAAAAGATAAGAAATGAGCCATACTAGCCTCAAAAAAGGAGGTTTCGTATGGAAGGAATCGATAGAGAAGATACGCTAAAACTATATGATAAAATTTTGACGGGCACGCGCATCGCAGTCAATTCTCTGGAATGCATTGCCAGAAAGAGCGCAAGCTTGCAACTCTCGGGCGAAATTCGCCGCACGATTGGGAAATATGAGGAGATCGACCGCAAGGCTGCCCGGGCGATTTTAACGCTGGGCGGCAAGCCCAGGCGCATTTCCAAGGCCATGCGCCTAAGAGACTGGTGGACGGTCTCCGTCAAAGCGTTTTTCAACAATTCCCCTGCCGAGATGGCGCGCATCGTGCTCAAAGGCTTCGATATGGGAGAAGATCAGCTGCAAGGCTGTGAAAAAGCATATCCCAATGCCTCTGAAAGTGCGCGCCAGCTGGTGCAGGAACTCTTCCAAATGCAGGATGAGCAGAAAAGCATCTATAAGCGGTATCTCAACGCTTAGGCTTTAGCACAAAAAGCGTCGGATACAGGCCGCCGGCGGAGAAATTGGCGTGCGCAACCAAATCAAATTTTTCCGAAAGAAGCTCACGCAGGAGCTTCTTTTCATGTGTAAAGAGAAAAGCGTGGCCGTCTGGCTTTAACATGCCCGGAAGGTTTTCCAGAAACGCCCGGTAAAGCGCGAGGTTTTCCTTGTGGCTGGAAACGCGCAGTCCAAAGGGCATGTTGGTGATAATCTCGTCGTATTTCTGCTCAAATGGCTTAGCCGCGTTTTTGATGAGAAAGTGCGCGCCGGTTTTGGCGATGCGCTCGTTGCCCCGGGCGGCCCGCAATGCCTGGGCAGAAATATCCGTGCCCGTCAGCGAGGCATAGGGCAGCATGGCCCGCTCGAACAGCATGGTGCCAGAGCCGCAGAAACAGTCCAGAACATCCGCGCTGGGGCGGGTATAGCCCAAAATAAAGCGGACGCAGGAAGCGGCGACTGCCGGGTGAATGGAAGCGCTGATGGCGTTTGCACGGTAGTAGAAGCGCCCGTCCAGACGCGAGCCGGGATAGAGCGCGACGATGATGCTGCGCTTGCCTTTCAGCAGCCGAATCTCAAAGTCATAGGCGGAAGGGCTGTTGCAAAGGGGAGTCGCTGAGAGCGCATCCATGATCTGCGCCGCCGCGGCCTTGCGCTCCTTTTCCGAAAAAGCCTCGCCCGGAGCATCCACGCGGTAGCCGAGGTTCAGCGTCCCGTAGATATTTTTGATGAGCGCCAGGAAAACCCTGGTCTTTGCCGCGTTGACGGCGGCTTGCAGGGAAGAGAAGGAGGCAAAATAGATGCCGGCTTCATAGAACGTCCGGGCGGCATAGAGGCTGGGGAATTTTGTGATGTTTTCCAGCATCAGGTGCCCGTCCAGCTCGTCAAAGGCAGAGCAGGAATAGCCCAGAGCGGAAAGCTCCGAGAGTGTTACTCTGGCGTTGGGGCAGCTCACGATTGCCCGCACGGGCTTTTCCATGACGATGGGCCGCGCCACTTGCTTTTTGGGGGATAGGCTGGCCAGCGCCTTTTGCTTTGCAATGCGCTGCTCCCGCAGGTTCTTATCCTCTCCGCCGGGAATTTCGAAATTTTGCAGTGCTAAAAGCACTTCGGGCGAGCCCTTGGCATTGCCCAAAGCCAGCAAAATGGAGGGCTTGACGAAATCCGTCTCTTCCTCCTCTAAGGCGCGCAGCAAAACCGGCGCATACAGCGCGGCATCCAGCCGGCCGAGCAGCAGTGCCATATTTTTGCGCAGTTTGGGGTCCGCGCAAAAAAGCAGCGCAGTAAAAGGCTCCTGATGGATTTTGGCATAGTGCGCGATGCGCTCCCTGCACGCGCGGTCTGTGCTGAGATCGCAGAGTGCGCGCAAAATTGCCCGGGTTTCCTGCCCGGCCAGCAGATGATGGAACATCCTGCCAACTCCGGCGTTATCCGCCAGAGCAAGAAGCGCCTCCTTGCGGGCCCGGGGAGAATCTTCGGCTGTCTTTTGAATGACTTCAATAATATCCTGCATTATTTTCCTTCCGATACGGCGAAAATCACCTGGGCGACGTTTTGCGCGCCATTCTGGATTCCGCTTTCTCTCATATTTTTCTTTAGTGTTTCGCTCTGCTCTGCCAGCTCCTCAATTTTGCTCAGCAGAACCTGCGGCGTAATATCGTTTTGCTGGAGCACCAGGGAAAATCCTTTTCCGGCAAAGTAGTTGGCGTTTAGAATCTGGTCTCCGCGGCTGGCCTCCAGCGGCAGGGGAATGAGCAGCGCCGGAATGCAGAGCGCCAGAATCTCAAAAATAGCGTTGGCGCCCGAGCGGGAGAGCATGAGATCTGCCGCCGCGAAAAGATCCGGCAGTTCGTCTGTAACGTATTCAAACTGCGCGTAGCCCGCTTTGCCGTTTAGCGCCGGGTTGAGCTTTTCCGCGCCGCGAATATGGACGATGTCGAACTTCTCCAGCAGTGCATCCAAGATTTCGTCCACAGCCTCGTTGACGGCCAGCGCCCCAAGGCTGCCGCCCATGATGAGAAGCACGGGTTTTTGGCCCGAAAAGCCCAGGCGGGCAAGCCCGGCTTCCCGGCTGCCGCCAAAGAGCTCCGCGCGCACGGGCGAGCCCGTTTTGACGCATTTTTCCTCAGGGATATGCTTGCATGCCGCCTCAAACGAGACGCATACCCGCTTTGCCTTTGGAATGCAGAGCCGGTTGGCCAGGCCGGGGGTGTAGTCGCTCTCGTGGATGACCACCGGGATCTTCATGCGGTTTGCCGCAAAGACCACCGGGACGCTCACATAGCCGCCTTTGGAAAACAGAATATCCGGGCGCAGTTTTTTGAGGATTTTTTTAGACTGGGAATATCCCTTCAGGATTCTAAAGATGTCCGAAAAGTTTTCCCAGCTGAAATACCGGCGCAGCTTGCCGGAAGAAATGCCGTAAAAGGGGAGATCGGATCTCTCAATGATCTCTTTTTCAATGCCCTTTTGCGAGCCTATGTAGGAGATTTCAAAGCCGTGCTCTTTTAAAAGAGGGACAAGCGCCAGGTTCGGGTTGACATGCCCGGCCGTGCCTCCGCCCGTCAAAACGATTTTCTTGCTCATATTAGCCACCTAACTGCGCATAAAGCCGCGAATTTTGCCTAAAATCTATAATATCATATATTCGAAGAAAAACAAATCTGTTACATCTGTTTCTTGAAGAGATAGGCCTATGATGGTAAGATAATAAGAAAGTGAGAATGGAAAATGATTCTATCTTGGATCGCACGCCTTTGGCGCTTGCCCGCCCAAAAGGGCAGGGAGCAGCCAGAGGAGATCCTGCAAACGCATGGAGGGGAGAACATGAATCAGGGGCAGCGCGCCTTGTTTTTATCGATCACAACCGGGCAGGGGCACAACGCCACTGCCAAAGCGGTCAAAGCCTATCTGGAGACGAAGGGCGTCCAGTGCCGCATTCTAGATACCTATACCTATCTCAACCGCACGGTGGGCAAAGGAGTGGATAAAGGATATACGTTTATCGCCCGCTATCACCCGGAAGCCCTGGAGCTGATCATGCGCGGATACGATGAAAATGAGAGCGTGGAAAAATCGCTTCCCTTTAAATTTGCGGATTGGCAGAAGCGCAAGCTCTGCCGGTATATCGAGGAGTATAACCCGGATTTCATCATCTGTCCGCATGTGCTCGCCTGCATTCTGGTCTCGAAAATCCGGGAGGCAGGGCTGCTCTCCCGCAATATCCCCTGCATTGGCATCAATACGGATTATTCTCCGCTGAGCATGTGGGATAAGGTCGATCTCGACTATATTGTCGTGGCGGCGGATTTCCTGGTTCCCATCATGAGCGCCAGGGGAATCCCCGAAAAAATGCTGTTGCCTTTTGGCATTCCCGTGGACCCTAGGTTTGAGAAGCGGCAGGATAAGGCGGCGGCCAGGGAGAAGCTTGGGCTGGAGCAGCGGGATACCGTGCTGGTGTTATCCGGCGGCATGGGCATGGGTCATCTGGAGCAGAGCGTGCAGGATCTGGCGCAGATCTCCGGCGAGACGCAGATCGTCGTCGTATGCGGCAGCAATAAGCGCCTGAAGAGCAAGCTGGAGGAATTCGCGGCGGATAAGCCCCTGATGAAGATCCTCGGGTTTACGACCAATCTGGATGAATATATGGATGCGGCAGACGTCGTCTATACCAAGCCCGGCGGGCTGACGACCACAGAGACGCTGACGAAGGATAAGCCGTTGGTGCTCATGGATCCGCTGCCCGGCGTCGAGAGCTGGAACCAGATCTATTTTGCCAACCACAGCCTTGCCTGCGTTACGAATGATTTTTTCACCGGCGCGGAGGTGGTGCGCGGCTTGCTGCGCGATAAAACCAGGCTGGCGGAGATGGCCGTGGCCAGAGAGCGGCTCGTCAAGCACGACAGCGCTAAAAACCTGGGGGATTTCGCGCTGGAGCTGGCCGGGAAAAATAAAAAAATTTGAAATAGGCATTGACAAAACCGCACTGGGTGGATAAGATAGTAACAAATAGAATAAGAGAATGTGTGGAAGGGGAGTAGTAATCCCGCTAGCGCCTTTCTAGAGAGTTGCCGGGTGGTGCAAGGCAGCATAAGGCAAAGGCAGATGAACTCGCCCCGGAGCAGCCAAATTGAAACTGGTAGATTTGGACGGGAACTCAGCCGAAAAAATGAGGACAGCATGATAGTGCTGGTAGAGCTGGCAGATTTTGATTTCTGCAAGCAGAGTGGTACCGCGAAAGGATAGCTTTCGTCTCTGTGTGAGACGAGAGCTTTTTTATTTCTAACCGAACTTTGGAGGAACAAACATGGCAAAGACAGATATGAAAGATATGATTACGATGACGATTGGGCAGATGGTAGAATACCAGGCAAAGATGCACCCGGATAACGACGGCCTGGTTGCGCCGCTCATCGGCGTGCGCTATAGCTACCAGCAGTTTGACGAGGAGTGCGATAAAATTGCAAAAGCTTTTTTGGCCATCGGCATCAAAAGAGGCGATCATATCGCCATTTGGTCGACCAACTATCCCCAGTGGGTCATCACGCAGGTGGCGGCTTCCAAAATCGGCGCGGTTCTGGTGACGGTCAATACGGCGTATAAGCGCTTTGAGCTGGAATATCTGCTGCGGCAGTCGGATTCCTCCACGCTCATCACCATGCAGGGGCTGAAGGATTCCAATTATATCCAGCATATCATGGAAATCTGCCCTGAGATTGCGGGCAGCAGGCCGGGCGAGCTTTGCAGCGAGGCGCTGCCCAGGCTCAAACGAGTCATCTACCTGGATGAGCAGACGCCGGACGGCATGCTGAACTGGAAGCAGCTGGATGACTTTGCAGAGCAGGTCAGCGATGAACAGCTGGCGCAGGCCAAGGCGCAGGTGGATATCCACGATGTCGCCAATATGCAGTATACTTCGGGCACCACGGGCTTCCCCAAGGGCGTCATGCTGACGCATTTCAACCTGCTCAATAACGGCAAGGGCATCGGCGACTGCATGAAGTTCACAGATCGGGATCGCCTGCTCATCCATGTGCCGCTGTTCCATTGCTTTGGCGCGGTTCTGGGCGTCATGAGCTGCATCACTCACGGGACGACCATCGTGCTCAACGATCACTTCAACCCCGTCCACGCATTGCAGGTCATTCAGGCCGAGAAGTGCACGGCGGTGCACGGCGTGCCCACCATGTTCATCTCCATGCTCAATGTGGATGGCTTTGAGAATTACGATCTTTCCAGCCTGCGCACGGGCATCATGGCCGGCTCTCCCTGCCCCATCGAGCTGATGCGCCGGGCCATCGATGAGATGGGCATGCGGGAGATTACCATCACCTATGGCCTGACCGAAGCTTCGCCCGCCATCACCATGACGACGACGGACGATTCCGTGGATATCCGCGTCAACACCATCGGCAAGGCTATGCCGCATGTGGAGGTAAAAATCGTGGATCCCGAGACGGGCGAGGAATGCCCGGACGGCGTGCCCGGAGAGATCATGTCCCGCGGGTATAACACCATGAAGGGATATTACAACATGCCCGAGGCCACAGCCCAGGCCATCGAGCCGGATGGCTGGCTGCATACCGGCGATATCGGCACAAGAGATGCCAGCGGCTACTATAAAGTAACCGGCCGCCTGAAGGATATGATCATCCGCGGCGGAGAGAATATCTATCCCAGAGAGCTGGAGGAGTTCTTATATACGCATGAGTGCGTGCAGGATGTGCAGGTCATCGGCGTGCCGGATGAAAAGTACGGCGAAGAAGTGATGGCATGCGTCATCTTAAAGCCAGGCGTGCCCCAGCCCAGCGAGGAAGAGATGATCGAGTTCGTGAAAAACGGCCTTTCCCGCTTCAAGGCGCCGCGCTATGTGCGCTTTGTGGATGGTTTCCCCATGAACGCCGCGGGAAAAATTCAGAAATTCAAAATGAGAGAGTGGGCCGTTCAGGAGCTGGGCCTGGGAGAAGCGGCCAGCATCGAAACGGCATAAAAATGCACAAAAAAGAGCCGCTCCAAAAGCGGCTCTTTTTGCCCCAAAAGCGCCGGAGCCTGAAAAAACAAAATCAGTGCGCATCCTGCGGCTCTAAGCGGAGTATAAAATTTCATGCCTTTGGGAAAAGTATGGATAAACGACTCTGAAAAGGAGAAGCAAGATGAAAAAATTTGTATCGATCATAATGGCTGTTCTCATGCTCGCGGTTTTGTTTGCAGGGTGCAAAAATATCAGCGACAGCAACGACGGCTCGATTGAGCCTTCTGTCTCCAAGGCACCCAGCCAGGGCGGAAACGGCAACAACAATGACAACGACATGGATGATCAGATCGGCATGCCGACTGTCATGCCCGAGCTCGTCCCTTCGGATGGGGCCGATCAGCCCTCTGCATTGCCGAATAACACGCCGGATGCATCCGATGCTCAGCAGGGCAGCCAGCCCCCGGCAGGAGGCAATTCCTCCGCTGGCGGCAACGACACGGCAGGCAACGATACCGCCGGCCAGGGCGGCTCTGCCCATACCTAAGAGCGCGAACGCAGCAAGAAAAGAGGCCCAAACCGCGGCCTCTTTTTCTATGCCCCTTGCTTGACGTCCGCAGAGCCAGAAACTATAATGAAGGTATTTCATAAGGAAGGCTGGAGAAGAGGATGAAAGATCCCTATTTGGTTCAAAACTTATTCGGCATCTCCGGGCTGAGCATCCGCTGGTATGCGGCGATCATCTGCCTGGGGCTTGTAGCGGGGCTTTTGGTCGCGTGTCTGATGGGCCGCAGGCGCGGCTATAATTTCGATATGGTGCTGGATCTGCTTTTGCTGGCTCTGCCCATCTGTATTATCGGAGCGCGGCTCTATTATGTGGCGTTTGAATGGGAGACTTATAAAAACAACCCGGCAGAAATTTTCGCCATCTGGCATGGCGGCCTTGCGATCTACGGCGCGGTCATTGGCGGTGTCATCGCGGCGGTCGTTTTTTGCAAATGGAAAAAAGTGCCGCTGGGGGATGTGCTGGATCTTGGCAGCCTTGGTCTCATCTTGGGGCAGGCCATCGGGCGCTGGGGCAATTTTGCCAACCAGGAGGCCTTTGGCAACCTGATCACCAACCCGGATTTGCAGTTCTTCCCATATGGCGTATATATCGATCGCCTGGGGGAGTGGCATCAGGCGACGTTCTTCTATGAGAGCATGTGGAATCTACTGGTGCTGGCTGTTCTGCTCTGGTATTTTAAGCGCGCAAAGCACAAGGGCAATGTGTTTGTGGCGTATCTGGCGCTGTATGGAGTGGGCAGGTTCTTTATCGAGGGCCTGCGGACAGACAGCCTTTGGATGATTCCGGGCGTGATACGCGTCTCGCAGCTGCTCAGCGCGGTTTTGGTCGTGTTTGGCGCGGCCTATCTGTGGTATATGCACCGCAGGCCGGCGCAGAATCAGGCATATTATGGCATTTACAGCCTGGGATACAAAAAGCCCGGGCAAGAGGAGGAGCCGCCGCAGGAGCAGGAAACGCCCCAAGAGGCAGAAAAGGCGGCGCAGGATGAGGAACAGAAAGGAGCGCAAGACTGACATGAGAAATTTGACCATGATGACGGATCTCTACCAGCTCACCATGATGTATGGCTATTTCCGGGAAAAGACGCACGAGAATATGGCGGTTTACGACGTGTTTTTCCGCAAAGGGGCGGGAGAATCCAAGTATGCTGTGTTCGCGGGGCTGGAGCAGGTGATGGAGTATATTGACAATCTGCATTTCTCTGCGGAGGATATCGACTATCTGCGCACGCTCAATCTATTCGACGAGGATTTCTTTGCTTATCTGCGCGATTTCCGCTTTACCGGCGAGATCTACGCGATGCCCGAGGGGACGGTGGTGTTCCCCTATGAGCCGCTCATCCGGGTGCGCGCGCCCATCGCGCAGGCTCAGCTCATCGAGACGGCCATGCTCAATATCATCAACCATCAGACGCTGATCGCCACAAAGGCCAGCAGAGTCTGCCATGCGGCGGAGGGCGGAGCTGTGCTGGAATTTGGTCTGCGGCGCGCCCAGGGGCCGGATGCCGGCATTTACGGCGCCCGCGCGGCCATCATCGGCGGCTGCAATACCACGTCCAACGTGCTGACGACGCAGATGTTTGGCGGCGTTCCGGCGGGTACGCATGCCCATAGCTGGATCATGAGCTTCGATAGCGAGCTTCAGGCATTCCGCGCCTATGCGGAGGTGTTCCCCGATAGCTGCCTGCTGCTGGTGGATACCTACGATACGCTGGGCAGCGGCGTTCCCAATGCGATTACTGTGTTCCGGGAACTGCGGGAAAAAGGCTACGAGCCCATGGGCATCCGGCTGGACAGCGGCGATCTGGCCTATCTCTCGCGCATGGCCAGAAAGATGCTGGACAAGGCGGGTTTCCCAGATGCGAAAATCTGCGCCAGCAGTGATCTGGATGAGGCCATCATCCGGGATCTGCGCAACCAGGGCGCCTGCATCGATACCTGGGGTGTGGGAACCAAGCTGATCACCAGCGAAAACTGCCCGGCTCTTGGCGGGGTCTATAAGCTGGCGGCCGTCGAGCGGCATGGCAAGATGCAGCCGCGCATCAAGATCAGCGAGAATTTCTGGAAGATCACCAACCCCGGCCTCAAAAAGGTCGTCCGCATCTACGACGGCAGCACGCATAAATCCATCGCGGATCTCATCATGCTGGAGCATGAGAGCATCGATACCCAGCATCCGCTGACCATCTTCGATCCCGTCGAGACGTGGAAGCGCATGACGATTACCAATTACTATATCAAAGAACTGCTGGTGCCTGTGTTCCAGGATGGGAGGCAGGTCTACCAGTCGCCCGGCATGATGGCCAGCAGGGAATATGCCAAGCAGGATCTCGAAACCTTCTGGGATGAATATAAAAGACCATATCGCCCGCATATCTATAAAGTCGATCTCTCCCAGGAGCTCTTCGAGCTAAAGCACGAACTGCTCAGCCAGACAACCTGGCACTAAAACAGCAAAGCAGAGGATAAAACCAAAGCACCTTCAGGCATCTGAAGGTGCTTTTTGCTTGCGGATTTTCTGCAAATTTGCTTTCTTCTGCGGATGTGAAAAACAGGTGAATACTATAAATATACCCGGCATATAGATAACAAACAAAAGAAAAGGGGCAAAAACATGCTGGAGAGAGTAAAGGAATATTTGCCGAAAGAGCTGCGAACTGAGCTGGAAAAAAGCTCGCTTTACGGGGGCGCGGAGGAGCTGCGCCTGCGCAGCGGCCGCCCGATGATGCTGTATGCGGGAGGGATGGAGGAGCTGATCCCCGTCTGCACCAGCAAAGAGCAGATCGGCGAGATTGTGGCCGCGCTTTGCGGGCATTCGATTCACGCCTATATGGAGGAACTGCGCCAGGGCTTTTTTACGCTGGAAGGCGGCATCCGCGTGGGCGTGGCGGGCAAGGTAGTGGCCAGCGGAGAGGAGATTCGGCTGATCCGCGGCTTCACTTCGGTCTGCCTGCGCCTGCCGCGGGAAATGAAGGGAATCGGAAAAGGGCTTCGGCCCTATTTGGCTGGGAGGGGGCAGCTGCGCAGCACTCTGATCGCCTCGCCGCCCGGCCAGGGAAAGACCACGCTGCTGCGGGAACTGGTGCGCCAGGCATCGGACGGCGAGGGCTATGAGCCGCAGAAGTGCGTCGTGATTGATGAGAGAGAAGAGCTGTCCGGCGGCGGCAACTTCGATCTTGGAGTCCGCAGTGATGTGCTGGCCTCCTGCCCCAAAACGGTGGGGCTGATGATGGCGCTTCGGGCGCTTTCCCCGGAAATACTTGCGACGGATGAGATTGGCGGCAAGGGAGAGCTGGATGCGCTGTGCGAGGCGGCCAACAGCGGCGTCAAAATCCTTGCCACGGCGCACTGCCGAGATATGGCCGAGCTCAAGGCGCGCAAATTCTTCCGGCAGTTTTTGGAGGCGCGGCTGGTGGAGCGGGTGGTGTTCTTATCCGGCCGGCTGGGCCGGGGGACGGTGGAGGCGGTCTGCGATCAGGAAGGCAGAAGAATCTCGCCCGGCCCGTTCCTTTTATAGGAGCAGACTATGATAAAATTGCTGTTTATCGCCGTCATCATCTTTTCCAGCGCGGGGATTGGGAGCGTCATCGTCGGCGAATGGGAAGAGAGAAGAAGGAGCATCGGCGCGATGCAAAGTGCCGTTAAAGTGTTAATCAGCGCGCTGGGCTTTCAGGGAATGCCGCTCTATGATGCGCTGCTGGCGGCCGGCAAAATCGCATACCCGCAGTTTTTCCTGAGCTGTGCCAATCTCCTGCGCAAAGAGCCAGGAGTAGCGGGAAAAGAGCTTTGCAGAAAGGCAATGCTGGAGCAGAAGGAAAGCCTGGCCGGATGCAAAGAGGCGGAAAAGGAAGCGCTGGCAGATCTGTTTGGGCGGCTTTCCGGGGCAGTCGCGCCCGAGCAGATAGAGGATGCCGGCAAAGTATTTCTGCGGCAGACGGATTTGCTTGCGGAGCAGCTTCGCTCCCAGCAGGAACAGAAGGGCCGCCTGACGCGGACCATGTGCATTGTGGCCGGGCTGGTCATATCGATTTTATTCGTTTAGGAGGAAACTATGGGGGTCAGCATCGACTTGGTTTTTAAAATAGCCGCTATCGGGATTCTCATCGCGGTGCTCTATCAGCTCCTCGTCCGGTCCGGCCGGGAGGATATTGCGATGATGGTTTCCATCGCGGGGCTGGTGATCGTCCTGCTGATGGTCGTGGATATGGTCAGCGGGTTGTTTTCCAGCGTGAAGAATATTTTCGGATTATACTGACATGGAGATCGCGAAAGTCATTGGAATTGGCATTGTAGGCGGCATTTTGGCTGTCGCTGTCAAAAAGACGAACCCAGAGCTTGGGATGCAGGTTTCGATTGCGGCGGGCGTCATCGTGTTCTGCCTGGTTCTGGGGTATCTCGCGCAGGCGGTGGATTTCATTCGGAATTTCGCAGAGCAGTATGGCGCGCTCTATCAGGGGACGCTCGTGCTGCTGAAAGTGATCGGCATCGCCTATCTTTGCGAATTTGGCGTTCAGGTGCTCAAAGACGCTGGGGAAAATGCGCTGGCCGTCAAAGTAGAGCTGGCCGGCAAGGTGATCATCTTTGCCGTAACATTGCCGCTCATCGGGCAGTTTGCCCAGATGGTGCTGGAGCTATTATGAGGAAACGGACATGCACAAAAGATGGATTTTGCTTGTTTTCGCAGTCTTGCTGCTGGCTTTTCCAAAGAGCGTGAAGGCGCAGGAAGAGCAGGATGCGCAAGAGACCAGGGATGCGGAGCAGGTTTTGCAGGAGGGCACGGAGCAGATCATCTCCGAGCTGGATTTGCAGGCGCTGGAAGAGTTCTATCAGCCAGAGGCTTTTGATGGACAGACATTAAGGCAGGCCATTGCCAGCCTGACGCAAAACGGACTAACCGATCTCAGCGCGGAGCAGGCGCTGAACACCATCTTTGGGGCGCTGTTTACAGAGCTGGCGGGCAACTGGCGGTTCGCGGCGGAGATTCTGGCAATGCTGCTGCTGATGTCGCTTCTGCGCAATATGAACTCCTCCTTTGGCAGCGAGGTTTCTAGGGCGGCATTCTATGCGGGGTATATCACAGTTGCAGGCGTGGCTGTCGCCGTATTGTCCGACTGCGTGCGCATTTGTAGCAATGCCGTTCAGCTTCTCTGCAATGCCGTCGAGGGGGTGGCGCCGGTGCTCATGCTTTTGCTCACGGGCATGGGCGGCAGCAAGACGTCCGGCGTTTTAAGCCCGGTGCTGGCCGGTCTGACGGGCAGTATCTTCACGGTGATCACAACGGTGGTTTTCCCGCTCATTCTGGTCTATGCGGTGCTCAGCATCGCCTCCAATTTTTCCACGGCCATCCGCCTGGGAAAACTGGCAGAGCTGGTGGAGAGCGTAGTCAAATGGCTGCTGGGCATCCTGTTTATCGTCTTTCTCGGGGTAACGGCGCTCAAGGGCATCGCCGGCGCTTCTATCGACGGCATTTCCTTTAAGACGGCCAAATATACCGTGGATAAGATGGTGCCCGTCATCGGCGGCATGTTCTCCGAGACGCTGGATACCATCATGGCGTGCAGTCTGATCGTCAAAAATGCGGTTGGGATCGTGGGGCTGGTTTCGCTGGTCTGCCTGATTGGCGCGCCGGTTGCAACGCTGGCCGCCAACCAGTTTCTGCTCAAATTCTCGGCGGCAGCAGCCGAACCTTTTGCCGAGAAGAGAAGCGTCAACCTGCTCTCTGCAATGGGAAAAACTGTCCAGCTTCTGACGGTAACGCTGCTGGCCTGCACAGCTATGGCCTTCATTTTTCTGGCCGTTCTGATGGGCGCGGCGGATATGAGCATGATGGTGAGGTAGGGCGATGGAACAGTTACTGCGCGGAGTTTATATGGGCGTTGCGGCGCTGTTTCTGGGAGAACTGGCCATCGGGCTTTTGCCGGAAGGCGGCATGAAGCGGTTCTGCAAGTTCATTTTGGGCATCTTATTGGTATTCATCATTTTGGGGGTCTGGAAGCCGGAACAAATGCCGGATCTTGAGTTTTCGGCCGCCCAGCCGGCCGGCAGCTATGCGCCGGATGCGGCCAGCTATGAAGAGATCATTTTGGATGTATATCACAGGGAAATGGAAAATAAGAATAACTAGAGATGGCGGGGGAGAGAAGCATGAAGCCAAAAGAGTATCTGGAAAAAATAAAGAAGCTGAGCGCGAAGAAAAAGACGCAGTATCTCGCCATTCTGATCATAATCGCGGTGATTCTGCTCATATATTTTTCTACGCTGTCTCCTTCCGGGAATAAAATAGAGGGACAAAACAAAACAGCCGTCGGCGCGGAACAGACGGCAGACGATCTGGAAAAACGCCTCAGGGCGGCGCTCTCCAAAGTGGATGGCGCAGGGCAGGTTGATGTTGTCATCAACTATGCCTCCTCGGCAGAGCTGGTCCCGGCGACGAGCGAGGATATTCAAAGCTCTTCCAGCTCGGAGGACGACCGGTTTACTGAAAACCGCGTGGAAAAAAAGGGGATCGCGACTGCCCAGGGAGGCGAGGCGGTGATTATCCGGGAAGATCAGCCAGAGGTGCGCGGCGTGATCGTCGTGGCCCAGGGGGCTGGGGATATCGGGGTCCGTATGGATTTGCTTCATGCCGTAACGACGCTGCTCGGCGTCGATGCGGATAAAGTGGAAATATTAAAAATGGCGAATTAGCAAAGGGAGGAACAAACATGAACGGGAAGAACAAAAAGGCGCTGTTGTTATGCGGGCTGTTTTTGGCGGTGATCGCGGCGGGCTATGCAAACTATGCCATCACTGCGAAAAAAGCGGGAGACGATGGCTCTAAAAAGGTCAGCGCAGAGATTCAGGACGGGGAGACGGTAGATGTGTTTGCCAGCTTCAAGAACGACCGCGAGAGCAGCCGCGCCAGCGAGCTGAGCTATATCGAATCGGTCGTGAGCAGCGCAGAAGCAGATGAGGCGACCAAATCCAAGGCGCAGGAGCAGAAGCTGGCCATGGTGGCGAACATGGAGTCCGAGCTTTTAAGCGAGGGCATCATCGAGACCAAGATGGGTGTCAGCGCAGTGGTGGCTATTTCGGGTGATTCGGTCAGCGTTGTCGTCGATAAAGAAGTGCTCTCTGAAGCAGAGGTTACGCAGATCGCCGAGATCATCAGAACGCAGACGAATAAAGCCTCTGAAAATATCAAAATCATGCCAAAAGCCTGAAAGATTGCACTGCAAAAGTTGTATTGCAGCCAAGGATGTGCTATAATGATGCAAAAATAGTTTGGGAGGGAAACTTCTGTGAGTGAGAAAGATTTGATTACCCAAGAAAAAAGCGGCACGATTACGTTTGCAAACGATGTTTTAGAGATTATTGTCGGAGTGGCAGCCAGCGATATTTCGGGCGTTGCCGGGATGAGCGGCGGCATCAAAGACGGCATTGTCGAGATGCTGGGCCGGAAGAACTTCACAAAGGGCATTAAGGTCAGCAAGGATGAGCAGGGCATCGTGAGCGCGGAAATCCAGATCATTGTGGATTACGGAGTGAAGGTTCCGGAAGTCTGCGCGAATATCCAGAACAGCGTCGCAACTGCCCTTGAGACCATGACGGGACTGCCGGTTGGCGCAATCAATATCCTGGTGCAGGGTGTGCGCTTCAAGGAAGAGGAGAAGCCTGCTCTGGAGGAAGAAGAGAACGACTAATTTTTGCATATTCATAAGATAATCCAGCTTTGCGATGCTTTTTTAGGCATCGCAATTGCTGCTTTGTGGAGGTAGCGCTGTGAAAATGGGCGTAGGAACCCGGATCATTTTTACAATTTTTCTGCTCGTTGTGATGGCTCTTTGCGTGGCCATCATTTTGGCGTCTTTCGGCGCTTTTGCCCAGGCGGATTTGGTTGCGCTTTGGGAAGGTTTTTTGAATACCGGCTATAAATACATCTGGGCGGCGGCAGCACTGGTGCTCTTCATCACGGCGCTCTGCCTGATGTTCTTTGGCATCCGCGCCAAAACTCCGGAGCCTCGGGCGGTTGTGCTGGAGGCGGGGGTAGACAGCAGCGTCAGCATCACGCTGGATGCGCTGAGGGAGCTGGCGGCCCGCTATTTGAAAGACGTTCCCGGCATTCTCACCAATAGAATCCATTTGCGCGCGGCGGAAGAGAAATGCGTGCAGCTAAAGCTGGAGCTTTCTGCGCGGCCGGATCTGGAAATTCCGGAAACTGTCCGGAAAATTACGGCGGAAATTAAGGAGTATATGGAAAAATACTCCGGAATCGAGGTTTCGCATGTGGAAATCTCAATGCAGCCGCTGAAGCAGAATCAGAATAGCTAGGCGGAAGGCGCAATGAACAGTTTTTCAGAGTTTCTAAAGAAGCATTGGAGCACGGTAGCCGGCGCGGCAGGCGGCCTTATTTTGGGCATCTTGTTTCTGGCCATTGGTTTTTTTGAGACCTTGCTGCTGGTCGTGCTTTCAGTTGCCGGAGGATGCATTGGGGCGTTTCCGGCGGTGCGCCAGGTCGTCTGCTCCTGGTTTAAGGCTCTCTTTGAACACAAAAATTCGTAAACCGGGAGGAAGACATGAGCAGAAGGCGTGCAAGGGAAGTTGCGATGTGCTTGCTGTATGAGAGAGAAATCAATCTGGAGCCGGCAGAAGATACGATAAAGGAAATGAGCGATGTGCTGCATAGCGATCGCCTGGAAGAGAAGAACCGCGGGTATATTGACGATGTGCTTGCGGCGTTTGAGCAGAGCCGGGAGGAGATCGATGCCTCTATTTCGAAGTTTTGCGTCTCGTGGAAGATCGAGCGGCTCTCCCGGGTGGATATCTCCATTCTGCGCCTGGCGGTGATCGAGATGTATTACCTGCGCAGGGAGTCTTATAAAGTCTGCATCAACGAGGCGGTCGAGCTGGCCAAAAAATATGGAATGGAGAAATCCCCGCGGTTTATCAACGGCGTGCTTGGCGCGATGGTTGCGGAAAATGAGCCTGTGAGGGAAGTTCAGCCATGTATTTCTGTGGAATAGACTGTAGCTGCTATACGTCCTCGGTCAGTATTGTGGATGAAAATGGAGCCGTGCTCTGCGACGCGCGCAGGCCGCTTTTGGTAAAAGACGGGCAAAAGGGCTTAAGGCAATCGGAGATGGTGTTTGCGCATATCAAAAACCTTTCGGAGATTTTTCCAGAAGGTTTTTCCGGCTTTCGGGCTGTTGCGGCCAGCACGCGTCCCCGGCCGGTGGAAGGCTCTTATATGCCCGTCTTTGCTGTTTCCGAGAGCTTTGGCAAGGCCGCGGCGAAATCGGCGGGAGCGGCCTTTTATCCGCTGACGCATCAACATGGGCATATCGGTGCGGCGCTGTTGGAGCGCCAAATGCAGAACCCGTTTCTGGCGCTGCATGTCTCCGGCGGGACGACAGATCTGCTGCGCGTTGCCGTAGAAGATGGCATCGTCCAGGAGATTTTGCCCTTGGGTGGCACGCAGGATATTGCCGCCGGCCAGCTGGTCGATCGGGTGGGACAAGCCCTTGGCCTGCGTTTTCCGGCAGGCCCGGAGCTGACGAGGCTGGCAGAGCAGGGAGAGGCCCAGGCCATTCGCTCCTATGTCAGGGGCTGCAATATCAGCTTTTCAGGCGCAGAAACGGCGGCAAAGCGCTTTTTAGAGCAGGGCATGGCCCGGGAAGACGCCGCGGCTTCGGCGATGAAGTGCATCGGAAAAACGCTGGAAAAGCTCATCGCCAATGCCAGGGAAGAGACGGGCATTGAGCCGGTGCTGCTGTTTGGCGGCGTCATGAGCAGCACATATCTGCGCAGTTTTTTGAATCGGCGGCTATCGGGCCTGCAATTTGCAGGCATCAAATATGCGGCGGACAACGCCTGCGGGCTGGCTATGCAGGCGAGAAATATTTATTTGGCGGAAGGAAAATGAGATGGCAGTTATCGTAAGCGGAAAAGCATTGGCGGAACAGATCCGCGGGCAGCTCAAAGAGAAGGTTGCGGCATTTGAGGGGGAGCATGGCTATGCTCCGGGTCTGGCTGTGATTTTGGTGGGAGACGATCCCGCTTCGCATGTATATGTCAACAATAAGGAGAAAGCGTGCGTCGCCCTTGGCATGAAATCCGAGGTGCGGCGTCTGCCCCAGGAGACGACGCAGGAAGAACTGCTGGCCCTGGTGGATGAATACAACGCCCGGGAGGATATCCACGGGCTGCTGGTGCAGTTTCCGTTGCCGGCGCATCTCAGCCAGAAGGCCGTGCTCGAGCGCATCGATCCAAGAAAAGATGTGGACGGGCTGACCGTGGCCAACTCGGGCGCGCTGGCATCCGGCCTGCCCGGGCTGGTTTCCTGCACGCCCCGGGGCGTCATTGAGCTGATCCGCAGCACGGGCGTCCAGATGACGGGGAAAAATGCCGTGGTCGTCGGCCGGAGCAACCTTGTGGGCAAGCCGGTGGCCATGCTGCTGCTGAATGAAAATGCGACGGTTACCATTTGCCATTCCAAGACCCAAAATTTGAAGGAGATTTGCGCAGGCGCGGATATTCTGGTGGCGGCCCTTGGCCGGCCGGAATTTCTCACGGGCGAATATATCAAAGAGGGCGCCGTTGTCATCGACGTCGGCACTTCCCGGGTCGAGGGCAAGCTCAAGGGCGATGTGAAATTCGATGAGGCAGAGCAAAAGGCGGCGTTTATCACGCCGGTTCCCGGCGGCGTTGGCCCGATGACGATTACCATGCTGCTGGATAATACGCTTTTGGCGGCACAGCGGCAGGCGGAGGCATGCAAATGAAGGAAAAATTGGCGGAACTGAAAGCATTGGTAGAGGAGCGGCTTTCTCAGCTGATGCAAAACGGCGCGCCCCAGCTTTTGCGCGACTCCATGGCTTATAGCCTGGAAGCCGGCGGCAAGCGCATTCGCCCGGCCATGAACCTGATGGCAAACGAGCTTTTGGGCGGAGACAGAGCTGAAGCGCTGGATTTGGCCTGCGCCATCGAGATGATTCACACCTATTCCCTGATTCACGACGATCTTCCGGCGCTGGACAACGATACCCTGCGCCGCGGCCGGGCAACGAACCACGTAGTATTTGGCGAAGCGCAGGCAATTTTGGCCGGCGACGGGCTGCTCAACTATGCCTATGAGGTCATGCTGAACAATGCGCTCAGGCACCCGGAGAATGCGGCAGCGCATCTGGAGGCGATTGCTATCATGGCGCGGGCGGCAGGCGTAGAGGGCATGATCGCCGGGCAGGTTCAGGATGTATCTCTGGAGGGCAAGGAGATCAGCTTCGAGCAGCTCTCCTATATCCATGCGCATAAAACGGGCGATATGATCACAGGCGCGCTGCTCTCCGGGCTGGAGCTTTGCCACCCGGCTCAGCAGCAGCGGGAGGCGCTGCGCCGCTACGGCGAAAATGTCGGCCTGGTTTTCCAGATTGTAGACGACGTTTTGGATGTTACCGCCGGGGAAGAGCTGGGTAAAAGCCGGGGCAAGGATGCCCTGGAGGGCAAGACGACCTATGCCTCCCTGTTTGGTGTAGAGCAGTCTATGCGCATTGCAAAAGAGAAGAATGAAGAGGCGAAAAAGGCGCTGGAAGTTTTCGGCTCGAAGGCAGAGATGCTTTGCGCTTTGGCAGACAGTATGCTGTCTCGGAAAAAATAGAGGAAGGGTAGGAGGAGCAGATGATTCAGATTGCGATTGACGGCCCGGCCGGCGCGGGAAAGAGCACGGTTGCGAGAGAGGTGGCGCGCAGGCTTGGCATCAATTATCTCGATACAGGCGCGATGTACCGCGCGATGGCAGTTGCCGTGCTGCGGCGCGGGATCGAAATTAGCGATCATGCCAAGGTCAAAGAGGCGCTGGCTGGCATCAAAATCACAGTCCGCTATACGCAGCAGGAGCAGCGCGTGCTGGCAAACGGCGAGGACCTGACGGATTTTCTCCGCACACCCGAGGCAACGAAGGGCTCTTCGGATATTGCGGTCATCCCGGCAGTGCGGCTGGAACTGGTCGCGATTCAGCGAGAGGTGGCGCGCCAATACGATATCGTCATGGACGGCCGGGATATCGGGACGTATGTTTTGCCGGATGCCAAAGCCAAATTCTTTGTGGTCGCCAGCGTAGAAGAGCGGGCAAAACGCCGCTATCTGGAGCTCAGGAAAAACGGCGCCGAGCGGCCGCTGGAGCAGCTGGAGGCGGAGATTGCGGCCCGGGATAAGACGGATACCGAGCGGGAATTCGCGCCCTTGCGCCAGGCGGCGGATGCTGTTTTGGTAGATACGACGAACATGGATATTGATGAGGTGGTCAGCTTTGTCATGCAGAAGGTAAAGGAGGCGTATCCGGATGATTTATAGAGTTGCGAAATGGATAGTTCGGCCGATTTTTTTCTTTATCTACCGCATCAAGCTGATAGGCAAGGAGAATTTGAAGCACCAGGGGAAAATGATCCTCATCGCCAATCACGTCAGCGGAAAAGACCCGATCTTCATGCACCTGATCATGAAGCAGAAGATCTACTATATGAGCAAAAAAGAACTCTTTAAAAACCCCTTTGTTTCCTGGTTAGTGCGCTGGCTGGGGGCGTTCCCGGTGGATCGCGGCAAGGGAGATTTGGGCGCCATCAAAACTGCCCTGCAAGTTTTGGATGAGGGCAAAACCATGGGTATTTTCCCGGAAGGACGGCGGAACCTCACGGGCAACGGCGTCATTGCGCCGTTCCAGCATGGCGCGGCTATGATCGCCCTGCGCTCGGATGCACCCATCCTGCCCGTCTATATTTCGCCGGTCCGCCCGTTCCACAGGACGTATCTCGTCGTAGGCAAGCCCATCGATCTGAAAAAGACCAACTTTGGCGACACAAAGCTCTATAACTCGGAGACGGTCAAAGCGGTTTCGGAATATCTGCGGGATAAGGTTGTGGAGCTGAAATTGCAGGTGGCAAAATAATGCAGATCATTTTGGCGAAGCATGCAGGCTTCTGCTTTGGCGTCAAGCGGGCCGTGCAGAAGGCGCTGGAGCTGGCGGCAGAGGGCAGAGAGCTGGTCAGCCTGGGGGATTTAATTCACAATCAAAAGTTTGTGGATTACCTGCGGCAAAAGGGCATCCGATCCGTGCAGAGCGTGCAGGAAGTGCCCGAAGGGGCGCAGGTGCTCATCCGCTCGCATGGTGTGCCGCCGGAGCAATATGAGCAGCTCAAGGCACGCGGCCTTATGACGGTGGATTTGACCTGCCCGTTTGTGGCGCGCATCCATAAAAAAGTGCGCCAGGAACAGCAGAATTATGCCGCGGTCATCATTGTGGGCAAGGCCGAGCACCCGGAAGTCATCGGCATCAAGGGCTGGGCAGGCGAGAGAGCGCGCGTGGTAGGCAGCGCGGAGGAAGCCAGAGCGCTTCCCGCTTTTGAGAGCGCCCTGGTCGTCGCGCAGACGACGATCACGCATGAGCTATTAGAGCAGGTTTACGCCGTGGTTCGAGAGAAGACGCCAGGCGCCGTGCTGTTCGACAGCATCTGCGAGACGACGCTGGAGCGCCAGAGGGAAACCGAGTGTTTGGCAAAAAAATCGGATGCTGTTGTGGTCATTGGAGACAGGCACAGCTCGAATACGCGCAAGCTGTTTGAAATTGCGCAAAAATATTGTAAAAATACCTTTTATGTGGAGTCTGCGGGCGAAATCGCTCTTGAAAATTTTGATAATTGTGGTATAATTAGCCTTGTTGCCGGTGCTTCTGCACCGGATTGGATAATTGAGGAGGTAAGAACACAGATGAGTGAACTAGAAAAAGCTCAGGCAACTGAAGAAGTTGTCGCTGCCGAGGAAGTGGAGGTAGCAAGCCAGGATGTGGCAGCAGAGCAGGCAGAGCCTGCCGCAGAGGAGAATGTAGCAGAGCAGGCGCAGGTAGAAGAGGATGAGAACGATTTCGCTTCCCAGCTCGAAAAGACTTTTGTCAAAGTCAGAAGAGGCCAGTTTGTCAAGGGAACGGTTGTTCAAGTCACGGACGACGAAATCTGTGTCAATATTGGCTATAAATCCGACGGCCTGATCAAAAAAGAGGATCTCGCTTTGGAGGGCGATGTCTCCCTGACGGAGGCATACAAACCCGGCGATGAGATCGAGGCCGAGATCGTTACGCTCAACGACGGCGAAGGCAACGTCCGCCTTTCCAGAAGAAAAATCGAGAGCCAGCTGAAGTGGAAAGAGCTCATCGAGAATCTGGATGAGGAGAAATTCTACGACGTTACGGTTTCCAAAGTCATCAAGGGCGGTGTGCTCACCAAGCTGGAGGGCTATGATGCGTTTATCCCCGCTTCGCAGCTTTCCCTCAAATATGTTGAGGATCTGACGATCTTCGTCGGGCAGACGCTGCCCGTCAAGATCATCGATATCGATAAGCGCCAGAAACGCTTCGTTCTCTCCAACAAAGCTGCGCTTCAGAAACAGCTGGAAGAGCATGAGCGCGCGATTTTCGAGAGCTTCGAGAAGGGCTCTGCCGTGCGCGGCGTCGTCAAGCGCCTCACGGACTTCGGCGCATTTGTCGATGTGGGCGGCGTGGATGGCCTGCTGCATGTGACGGATATCAGCTGGGTGCGCATCAAGCATCCCAAGGATGTGCTCAAAGAAGGCCAGGAAATCGACGTCAAGATTTTAAATGTCGATCCCGAGAAGAAGAAAATCTCTCTGGGCTACAAGCAGCTTCAGCCCAAACCCTGGGATCTCGTCCCAGAGAAATACAACGTCGGCGATACCATCGAGGGCAAAGTCGTCCGCATTGCACCGTTCGGCGCATTCGTCGAGCTGGAGCCCACGGTGGATGGCCTCATCCATATTTCCCAGGTAACCAACCGCCGCATCGAGAAAGTAGAAGATGTTTTGGCGCTGGGCCAGACGGTCAAAGCGAAAGTTTTGGAAGTCAACGCGGAAAAACGCCGCATCAGCCTCTCCATGCGCGCGCTGATCGAAGCGCCCAAGCAGGATAGTGAGGGCGATGAGGATGAGAAATCCGCGAAGCCGGCAAGAAGAGCGCGGGAAGAAGCTTATACGCTGCCGCCTGTCGAAGAAGCGACGACTTCTCTGGCAGATCTCTTCAAGCAAGCAGAGGAAGAATAAGCAAAAGAAAAAAGAAGCCGGAAGGCTTCTTTTTTTATCTCAAATTCGATTGCTTATTTTGGAAATGATGGAGGGAAGATGAAGAAGTCAATTTGCGGGGTGGATTGCGGGCGCTGTGAACTGTGCGGAAGCTGCAATGGATGCGTGGAGACAGACGGCCGGCCCTTTGGAGCGGAGTGTGTCGTTGCGGCGTGCTGCAAAAAAGGAGAGGCGGAGCTGGATGCGTTCAGGGAAAAGCTGATAGCGGCGTTTCGTTCGCTTGGCATAGAGGAGATGCAGCAAGTGAGCGAGCTATATGCAAAGGCTCTTTTATCAATCTGGAATATTCCTTGCCAAGCGGGCAGAAGGTGAAATTTTGGGACGATAATAAGATTTATCTGGGCAGCCAGCTGCATAAAAAGGGCAGCGACAGATGCTATGGGATTGCCGCAGATGAAACATATCTGTTGGTATCCGAATATGGCGATGGCGGGGCGGATGCCGAGATCGTCGTATGGAAGCGCTGGAACTGAGCAAAACTGCGTTTTTAGGCGAAGAAAAGCCGCTGATCCGCCGCGGGAATATGGCAAAACTTTTCTGTTTTCGGGGTGATTGTAAAACGCGGCCTTTTCCTGTATAATAGAATCGATATTTTATGGGAGAAAGCCGCATGGCAACAAAGAAAAAAACGACAACAAAAAAGAAAACGACTCCTGCGAGGAAAAAGAAAAAGGAAAAATTCCAGCTGGCAAATGAGATTGCCGGCATTTTGCTGATTGCTTTCGGCCTGATTATGGCAGTGGCAGTCTATTCCGCATCGCAGGCGATCTTTATTTCCTGGTTCCGCGATTTCTCGTTCGGGATGTTTGGCGCGCTGAGCTTTGCGCTTCCGGCCCTGACGATCAGCGGCGGCATCCTGGCCATTGCTGTGCGCGGAAAAAAGCCCAAGGGGTATCAGGTTGCGGTTGGCATTTTAGGATTTCTAAGCCTGCTTTCCTTTTTGGAATTGTGCTGTGCCCGGCCCTATGGCCCTGGGCAGATTGCGTATTTCCCATACCTTGGGCAATGCTATGATTCCACGCTGGAAGTAACAGGCGGGGGCGTTTTGGGCGGGCTTTTGGCATATCCCGTCGCGCTGCTGCTGGATAAAGTGGGCGCGCTGATCCTGTTTGGCGCGCTGATCGTCGTCTGCGTGATCGTGCTGACCGGCGTATCCTTCGGCAAGTTCTTTGCAGAGCTGTTTGAGCGCATGGCAGAGCGCAGGGAAGCGCGGCGCGATGCAGAGGAGGAAGAGGGGCAGGAGGAAGAGCCGGAAATCCGAAAGCTGGAAAAAGAGCGGCGCAGCCTTGAGAAAAACCAGCGGAGCATTGAGCGCGCCTATAAACAGAGCTTTGAATATAAGAGCCAGAAACTGCCCGCGAAGAAAAAGAGATTATATATCGACGATATTGTTGAAAAAGAGCAGGCTGCAAAGGCAGAGCCTGTGCAGGAGGAATGGATAGAAGAGAAGAGCGCTTTGGAGCAGGAGCCGCCGCAGATGCTGGAGGAAGCCGAAGAGAGCATTGAACCTGCGGAGCTTGCCGCAACGCAGGAAGACGATGATTCCGAGCCGGAAGCTTGGGAGGAGCCATTGGAAGAGGAAGAGGATTTCTCCCAAGAGCTTTCGGCTGGAGAGCTTTTGCGGCCGGCAGCCTCCGAGCGTATGAGCCGGAGCATTGCGCCGGCAGTCTCTGGAGCAGAGCCAAAAACGGATGCGCCCTCTGAGGATGCGGGTCAGGCGGAGCAAAAAGAGCAGGGGCAGGAGGGCATCTACCAGATGCCGCCCATTGATCTGCTCAATCCGGTGGCCGCTCAGAAGAGCGGGAGAGATGAGACCCAGGGCAAGGCGGAAATCCTGGAGAAAACACTCAAGAGCTTCCGGATCGACGCCAAGGTGATCGGCACGAGCAAGGGGCCGACGGTTACGCGCTACGAGCTTCAGCCGGCGGCAGGCGTCAAGGTGAGCAAAATCGTCAACCTTTCCAACGATATTGCGCTGAATATGGCGGCCTCCAGCATCCGCATCGAGGCGCCCATTCCGGGCAAGGCGGCCATCGGCATCGAAGTGCCCAACGATAAAAAATCCACGGTTACCATCCGGGAAATGCTGGATACGGACGAATTTAGAAACCATAAGAGCAAGCTGGCTTTTGCGGTGGGCAAGGATATTTCGGGCAAAAACGTTTATGGAGATCTTGCAAAAATGCCGCATCTGCTCATTGCGGGCACGACCGGCGCAGGCAAGAGTGTGTGCGTCAACGGCATCATCATGAGCTATCTCTACCACACGCCGCCCAGCGAGCTGGAAATTGTCATGGTCGACCCGAAAGTCGTGGAAATGGAGATGTATAACGGCATTCCTTATCTGATGGGCCCGGTGATCACAGATCCCAAAAAGGCGGCGCAGGCACTCAACCAGTCTGTTATGGAAATGCTCAACCGCTATAAATTGTTTGCACATGCGGGCGTCAAGGATATCGACCGCTATAATCTATACTGCAAGGAAAACGGCCTGAAGCTGATGAAAAAGCGCGTCATCATCGTGGATGAGCTGGCAGACCTCATGATGGCCAGCGCGCACGAGGTGGAGGATTCCATCTGCCGCATTGCCCAGCTTGGGCGCGCCAGCGGAATCCACCTGATCATCGCGACGCAGTCGCCGAGAGTGGACGTTATTACCGGCCTCATCAAGGCCAATATCCCTTCGCGCATCGCGCTGACGGTCTCTTCCGCCATCGATTCCCGGACGATTCTGGATGCGGGCGGCGCGGAGAAACTGCTCTATAACGGCGATATGCTGTATATGCCGGTGGGCGCCAGCAAGCCCGTTCGGCTGCAGGGATGCTATGTGACGGATCAGGAAAATGAGCGCGTTTTGGATTATATCAAAGGCCTGGGCGTTGAGAGCAACTATGATGAGGAGTTCATCAAGGGAGTGGAGAGCGCGGCCGAAGCCAAGGAAGAGGGCGCAGAAGGCGGCAGTTTTGAGGATGAGCTGATTCCAAAGGCCATTCAGCTGGCGCTGGAATATGAGCAGATCTCCATCTCCATGCTGCAGCGGAGGCTGAAAGTCGGCTATGCGAGGGCGGCGCGGCTGGTGGACGAAATGGAATTGAACGGTTTTGTCTCTGCGGCAGACGGCAGCAAGCCAAGGCAGGTGCTCATCAGCTGGGAAGAGTATCACAGAATGTTTGGTGAAGGAGAAGCGTTTTGAGAGAAATCAAAGTTGGAATGGTATCGCTGGGCTGTTCCAAGAACCGGGTGGACAGTGAACTGATGCTGGGCGCGCTGAAAAAAGAACAATATGCGTTTACCGACGATCCGGCAAAGGCCGATATTATCATCGTCAACACATGCGGCTTTATCGAGAGCGCAAAGCAGGAATCTATCGATACGATTCTAGAGATGGCGGAGTATAAGAAGAGAGGCGGCCTGAAAGCGCTCATCGTCTGCGGCTGCCTGGCCGGGCGCTACCGGGAGGAGCTCTCTTCTCAGCTGCCCGAAGTGGATGCGTTTCTCGGCGTAACGGCCTACGACAAAATCGCAGAGGCAGTAGAAAAAGTGCTGGAGCATCAGCATTTCGAGGAATACGACGACGCCAAGGCCGAGGGAGACTATCTCGGCCGGGTTTTGACGACGCCTGCGCACTATGCGTATCTTAAAATTGCCGAAGGCTGCAACAACCGGTGCTCCTACTGCGCGATTCCCTATATCCGGGGCAATTTGCAGAGCCGGCCCATCGCGGAAATCCGGCAGGAAGCGGAAATGCTGCTGAAAAGGGGCGTGCAGGAGATCATTCTGGTCGCACAGGATACAAGCAAATACGGTATGGATTTTGCGGGAAGGAGCATGATTTGCGAGCTGATCGATGCGCTGGCTCCGCTGCCCGGCCTGAAATGGCTGCGGCTGCTCTATTGCTACCCGGACGGCATCACGGATGAACTGCTGGATACCATGCTGAAATATGAGAACGTCGTCCGCTATCTGGATATTCCCATCCAGCATTTGGCGGATTCTATGCTAAAGCGCATGAACCGCAGGAACACCCATGCATCCACTTACCAGGCCATCCGGAAGATCCGCGAAAAAGACCCGGCTTTTATCCTGCGCACCACGCTCATCGCCGGCTTCCCGGGAGAAACTCAGGAGGAGTTCGAGGTTTTGCGCCAGGGCGTGGCGGATTTGCAGTTTGATCGGCTAGGGGTTTTTGCCTATTCGAGGGAAGAGGGAACGCCTGCGGCAAAAATGCCGGATCAGATAGAAGAGGCAGTCAAGCAGGAGAGAGTGGAGCAGCTGATGCTGCTTCAGCAGGGCATTTCCCTGCGGGCAAACCAAAAGCGCATCGGCCAGAAGCTGGAAGTGGTAATAGAGCAGTATCTGCCCGAGGAAGATCTCTACTTGGGCCGCTCTTATGCGGAATCCCCTGAAATTGACGGCGGCATCGTCGTGCATGCAGAGCAGCCCTTGGAATGCGGAAAATTCTATCTTGTGGACATAGAGGATGCCAACGAATACGAGCTCATTGGAGGAATTGCAAAATGAAGTACAAAAACTTACCCAATGCCATCACGATCGGCAGAATTGTTCTAGTTCCTTTCTTCATTTTATGCTATTATCTACATATAGACCATTGGAACTACTATGCTGCGGCCATTTTCATCGTGGCGGCGCTCTCGGATATGCTGGACGGCATGATCGCGCGCAAATATCAGCTGGTCTCCAATATCGGAAAATTCATGGATCCCATCGCGGATAAGATTCTGGCCATGGCGGCGCTGCTTCTGCTCATGGAATGGGGAAAGTTGCCTGCCTGGGTCTGCATCATTCTGCTGGGGCGGGAGTTCATCATCTCGGGCTTCCGACTGATCGCCGCTTCCGAAGGCGTCGTTCTGGCGGCGGGGCCGGTGGGGAAATGGAAGACGACGTTCCAGATGGTGGGCGTCGCGGTCATCCTGCTGGAAAACCCGATCTTCTCACTCTGGAAGATTCCGATGGGGGAAATCCTCATCTATATCAGCGTTGTGCTCTCCATTTGGTCTTGCGCAGAATACATCATTCAGAACAAAAATCTACTGAAGGGGTAAGGTTATGGATAAGGAAAAGGCTTTAGACAGCGCGCTGGCGCAAATTGAGAAACAATTCGGCAAGGGAGCCATCATGCGGTTGGGCGATCATGCGGCCAATATGGAGATTTCCGCCATCCCGACGGGCTGCCTGGAGCTGGATATCGCCCTTGGCATCAATGGCCTGCCGCGGGGAAGAATTATCGAAATTTACGGGCCCGAATCTTCGGGCAAGACCACCGTCTCTCTGCATGTCGTGGCCGAAGCGCAGAAGCTGGGCGGCGCGGCGGCGTTTATCGACGTCGAGCACGCGCTGGACCCTGTTTATGCGAAAAACCTCGGCGTGGATATCGACAATCTGTATGTCGCCCAGCCGGATGCCGGAGAGCAGGCGCTGGAGATCATGGAGACGCTCATCCGCAGCGGCGCCATCGATGTCGTCGTGCTGGACTCGGTTGCCGCGCTGGTGCCCAAAGCAGAAATTGACGGCGAGATGGGCGATTCGCATATGGCCGCCCAGGCGCGGCTCATGAGCCAGGCGCTGCGCAAGCTGACGGCCGCCATCTCCAAATCCAACACAGTCGCCATTTTCATCAACCAGCTGCGCGAGAAAGTCGGCATCATGTTTGGCAACCCGGAAGTTACGCCGGGCGGTCGGGCGTTGAAGTTCTATTCCTCCGTCCGCATGGAAGTGCGCAAAGGTGAGGCGCTGAAAAACGGCGATCAGATTCTGGGCAATAAGACGAAGATAAAGATCGTCAAAAACAAAGTTGCCCCGCCTTTTAAGACGGCAGAATGCGAGATCCTCTATGGAAAGGGCATTTCCTATACGGCCAGCCTGCTGAATTTGGGCGTGCAGTTTAATATCATCCAAAAAGCAGGCGCGTGGTTCTCCTATAACGATGCGCGCATCGGCCAGGGCAGGGATAATGCGCGGCAGTATCTGGAGGATAATCCGGAAGTGGCGCAGGAAGTGAAGGAGAAGATCTTCGAGGCGCTGGGCAAGCCGCTCAATGGCGGGAAAGCGGAAGAAAAGCCGCAGGAATAAGCGCTTTGGAAGAAAGGCAAAAAGAGAGCCGATGGCTCTCTTTTTATTTGAAGCATGAATTCCAGGCTTGGCCGGCAGAACATTTGGGCATGGAATTATTTTAAGAACCCTTGGATGATTTTGGCTTCGGCCTGCTGGCGGGTCAGCCCAAAAGTCATCAGCTTGAGAATTTGCTCGGATGCGATTTTGCCGATGGCGGCTTCGTGGATGAGCCGCGCCTTAGGATGCCGCGCGATGAGTTCGGGAACAGCGCTCACTTCCGCGTTTTCCATGAGAATGGCGTCGCATTCCGAATGCCCGCTGCACAAGGCGTTCCCATAGATCCGCGAGCGGAGGGACTGCCTGGATGCGCCCTGGGCAACACAGCGCGAGACCAGATCGGCGCTGGCATCTTTGCCGTCTAGCTCCACCTGGAAATCCGAAAGAGCAGTTTGATTATGCTGGGTTAGAAGCCGCTCCCGGAGGATGAGCTTGGCGCCCTGGGCGAGCCTTGCAGAGGTATCGCGGTTGGCTCTGTCCACGCCCTCTAGCTGCACAGCATCTATCTGCATCTCGCTGTTTTTGCCAAGCTCAATTTGGGTGCTGGGGTTGATAATGCGCGAACCCGGGCAGCCGCCTATGCCGATATGCCGCTCAATATAATGCACTTTGGCGCCCTTTTCCACAAAGAAGCGGTGCCTGCCGATGTGCTGAGAGCTCTGGGCGCCCTCTGTATGGATGCCGCAGCCGGCAATGATCGTGATCTCGGCGCCAGCTTTGATGTAGAAATCGTTGCGCACGGTATCCTCGATATCACTGCGGGTAATGCAGGCAGGGAGATAGAGCGTCTCTCCCTTTGCTTCGGGCGCTATGAGAATATCGATTCCGGCGTTGCTCGGCTTGGGCGAGATCTCAATATGCTCCGTGCTCTGAAGGCTGGCGCAAACGCCGTCCTCACGCAGGCTGAAAGCGGCCTTTTGGGAGTCTGGCCGGCAGGAGAGCAGGGAGAGCAGTTTCTGGGTAATTTTATTCATAAAAGCCCCCGGGATGGTTTGGGCAAAGCGCGCCTTCCGGGCCGCAGGGCAGGAGATGGCCGTCTTTGGCGAGAAAAATTTCGTCTGCGATGGATAAAATGCGTTCCTGATGCGAGAGAATGAGCAGGGTTTTGCCCTGACTGCGCAATGCCTGAAAAATTTGGACGAGGTTTTGAAAGCTCCATAGATCGATGCCGGCCTCGGGCTCGTCGAAAATTGTGAGCTGGGCGCCGCGGGCCAGAGCGCCGGCAATCTCGATGCGTTTGATCTCCCCGCCGGATAGGCTCCCATCCACCTCCCGGTTCAGGTAATCCTTCGGGCAGAGGCCCACTTGCTCCAAAGGCTCGATCAGTTTTTCTTCGCTGGCGCCTTCTCCGGCCGCAAGCAGCAGAAGATCGCGCACGGAAATCCCGCGGAAGCGGACGGGTTGCTGAAACGTATGGCAAATACCCAGTTTTGCGCGCCGGGTTACCCCAAGCCGCGTGATATCCTGGCCGTCAAAAAACAGACGGCCCTGCGCCGGCTGGGCAATGCCGGAGATGATTTTGGCGAGCGTCGTCTTTCCGCCGCCGTTGGGGCCGGTGATTGCCGTGAGGCTCCCGCGCCTTAGATGCAAATTGATCTCTTGAAGAAGAGCCCGCCCAGGCAGGCGAAAGGAGATATTTTCTAATATCAGCACGTTTTTGGCCTTTCATAGAGTTTGGAAAAGCGGCAGGCCGCCTGTTTTCTCTTTTCTATGTATTTGCTTGAAAACGCTGAAATATGACAGGGTGGGCAGCAATGCGCCAATATTTTCCTTTCCCGGGCAAAACGCTGAAAAAATCGGAAAATAGAAGGATTTTGGCCGGTTTCGTCAAATCTATAATTATGGAAAATATGCGGGAAGTTTTTTATCAAAGAGAGCGGGAGACGCTCTCCAAATACGCGATGCTCTGCGAGAACACCCGGGGGCGGCAATGGCGCATTGAAGAGAGCCCTGTGCGCACGGAATATATGCGCGATCGGGATCGGATTGTGCACAGCAAGGCGTTTCGGCGGCTCAAAGATAAAACGCAGGTGTTTATCAACCCCGTTGGAAGCCACTATCGGACGCGGCTCACGCATACGCTGGAAGTTGCGCAGATTTCCAGGACGATCTCGCGCTGCCTGCTTCTCAATGAAGATTTGACGGAGGCCATCGCCCTTGGGCACGATCTTGGGCATACGCCTTTTGGGCACGCCGGCGAGCGCGCGATTACGGCCTATTACCGGGAAAACGGGCATCCGGAGCTGAAATTCGAGCACAACGCGCAAAGCCTGCGCATCGTGGAAAAACTGGAGAACGGGACGGGGCTTAACCTGACTTTTGAAGTGCGGGACGGGATTTATCACCATAGAAAAGGGATGAAGCCTGCGACGCTGGAGGGAATGGCCGTCAACTATGCAGACCGCATTGCCTATTTAAACCACGATATGGATGATGCCCTGCGGGCGGGGATCGTCAAAATCGATGATTTCCCAAAAGACTGCCTGAATGTGCTTGGGCATACGCACAGCGAGCGCATCAACCGCATGATTACGGATATCGTCGGCGCAAGCGGCGAAGGCGCCCTGCATATGAGCCGGGAAGTGGAAGAGGCGACGGCGCAGCTGCGGGACTATATGTTCAAAAAAGTTTATTTGGACAGCGCCGCGAAAATAGAAGAAAAGAAAGTGCAGGAAGTCGTCAACCTGCTGTTTGAATACTATCTGGAGCATCTGGAAGAGCTGCCCAGCCAATACGGCCGTTTTCTGGAAGAGGAAGGGCCGCTGGCCTGCGTGGCAGACTATATCTCGGGCATGACGGATCGCTATGCGGTAACGCGCTTCCAGCAGATTTTCATTCCGCATAGCTGGACGCTGCTCTAAGCGGCAGGGAAATAGAATACAAAGGAAAAGATATGGCGAGATTCAGCGAAGAATGGCTGGCGAGATTGCTTGAAAAAAGCGATATCGTAGATGTGATAAATGAATATGTTCCGCTCAAGCGCAAGGGAGCCAATTTATGGGCGAACTGTCCTTGGCATGCGGAAAAGAACCCTTCTTTCAGCGTCAGCCCGTCTAAGCAGATGTTCTACTGCTTTTCCTGCAAGCGGGGCGGGGGCGTCATCAACTTCATCATGGAGCATGAAAAGCTCTCTTATATGGAGGCGGTTACACTGCTGGCGGATCGGGCGGGCATGGAGATGCCCGAAGCGCAGGAGGATACCGGCTATCAGCAGAGAAAGGAATACAGAAAGCGCCTCTATGGCATGATGCGGGAGCTGGCTCTGCACTATCATCAGAACCTAAAGACGCCGGAAGGCCAAACCGGCCTGGAATATCTGAAAAAGCGCAAGATTTTGGGGCAGGTCAATTCCTATGGGCTGGGCTTCGCCCTGGATCGCTATGATGATGCCTACCAGTTTTTGAGCAAAAAGGGCTATTCGCAAAAGGAGATGCTGGATGCCGGGGTGATCCGGCAAAGGGACGGGCGCGTTTACGATTTTTTCCGCAACCGCGCGATTTTCCCAATCCAGAGCCATTTTGGGGATGTCATCGCCTTTGGCGGGAGAGTGATGGACGACAGCAATCCAAAATACCTCAACTCGGGCGAGACGTATCTGTTCAATAAGCGCTATCATCTCTATGCGCTCAATCAGGTCAAAAAACAGAGGAACCTGAGCAATATCATCCTGATGGAAGGGTATATGGATGTCGTGGCGCTGGCGGGCATTGGCGTGAAAAATGCCGTCGCTTCGCTGGGCACTGCGCTGACAAAAGAGCAGGCAAAGCTGATTAAGAAGTTTGTAAACACCGTCTATCTCTGCTACGACGGGGATGATGCCGGGCAAAACGCCTCGGATCGCGCAATCCCGATTTTGCAGGCAGAAGGGCTGACTGTGCTTGTGATCGAGATGCCGGACGGCATGGACCCGGATGACTATGCCAAGGCCTATGGGCCGGAGGGCTTTGCCAAGGCAAAATCTGCCGCGCTTTCGGCGATGGAATTTCAGTTAAAACGGCTGCAGCGGCAGTATGATATGCAAAATGCCGATCAGATTGTGGCGTATGCCACGGCGGCAGTCGGGCAGATTGGAAAGCTGGAAAATGAGCTGGAAAAAGAGCGGTATCTGCGCCTGCTGGCCGGCCAGACTGGGCTGTCCATCCAGAGCCTGCAAATGCAGATGGGGCGCAAAACAGAAGAAACTGTGCATAATTTGCCGGAAGATGAGCAGAATTTAGTAAAAACAGAAATTGACGATGAGTCTAAGCTCTTCTATTTGCTTTTGGAATCCCCCAGGCTGGCGGAGCAGTTTGCAGATGCGCCGCAGGAGCAGGAGATTTTTCAGAACCAAGTTTATCAAAAGATACTTTCCTACATGAAAGAGCAAATAAAAAGAGGAATTTTGCCTGCTTATGCCGAAATTATATCCGTATTTCCGGAGGACTCTGCAATTTTGGGAAAAGCCATGGAAGTGAAAATGCCCATTGGAGTGGGCGCAGAGGACTATGCAGAGACTTTGATGAAGAAAATCCGCATTGCGAGGTTGGAAGAAAAAAAGCGGAGGCTTCAGCAGCAAATGGCGCAATCCGAAGACAAAGAGCGGACGGCAGTGGTCAGAGAGATTGCGCAGATCAATCAGGCGCTCCATAAGCTGAAATAGATTTAGGATAATATTTTTTAGAAGGTGAAATAGATTGAGCAAAGACGTCCAGAGGACTGAAAAAACCGAAAAGAACGCCAAAACTCAGAAGGGCAAGATCGCTTCCAAGGAAGAAGCAATTGCGAAGATTTTAGAGCTCTCGAAAGCCAAGGGTGTCATTTCCTATAAGGAAATGAGCGATATCTTAGATGAATTTGAGATGAAGCCCGAGCAGATGGAAAAGCTTTACGAGGCGCTGGAAGAGATGAATATCGATGTCATCGATGAGGACGCGGCAAAGCTCGAAAATGAGGAGACGGCAAAAGAAGAGCTGGAATCCGCGGTCCCGAGCAATGTCAGCATTGATGATCCGGTTCGGATGTATCTCAAAGAGATCGGCAAAGTGCCTTTGCTGACGGCGGAGGAAGAGCGGGAGCTGGCCATTCGCATGGGCGAGGGCGACGAAGTTGCCAAGCAGAAGCTGGCAGAGGCAAACCTGCGCCTGGTTGTCAGCATCGCAAAGCGCTATGTCGGCAGGGGAATGCTCTTTTTGGATCTCATCCAGGAGGGGAACCTCGGGCTGATCAAAGCGGTAGAGAAATTCGATTATACCAAGGGATATAAGTTCTCGACGTATGCAACCTGGTGGATTCGCCAGGCCATTACCCGGGCGATTGCCGATCAGGCGCGGACGATCCGCATCCCTGTGCATATGGTGGAGACCATCAATAAGCTCGTGCGCGTTTCCCGGCAGCTTTTGCAGGAATATGGCAGAGATCCGCTTCCCGAGGAGCTGGCAAAAGAGATGAATATCCCGGAAGAGAAAGTGCGGGAGATCCTAAAAATCGCGCAGGAGCCGGTTTCTCTTGAGACGCCCATCGGCGAAGAGGAAGATAGCCATCTTGGGGATTTCCTCCCGGATGAAGATGCGCCGGCGCCGGCAGAAGCCGCGGCTTTTACACTGCTCAAAGAGCAGCTGATGGACGTGCTGGATACCTTGACGCCAAGAGAGATGAAAGTCCTCAAGCTGCGTTTTGGCCTGGAAGATGGACGAGCCCGCACGCTGGAGGAAGTCGGCAAGGAATTCCAGGTTACCAGAGAGCGCATCCGGCAGATTGAAGCGAAAGCCCTGCGCAAGCTGCGCCATCCAAGCAGGAGCAAGAAACTGCGGGATTATCTGGAGTAGAGCCAGGGGATAGAAAAGCGGCAGATGGAAACGGCTGGCAAATGCGCTTTGCCCGGCCAGCTTGCAATAGCGGAAAGATAAAAATGACGGCCAAGCTGTCATTTTTATTTTGAGGCGCATTTGCAGCACAGCTGCCCGGGAATTTGGAAACAATAAAAAACGGCGAAAGGATAGAGAGGCGCATATGAAAAGCGAAAGGCTTTCCAGAATTGCGGCAAACTGCGATCCGGTCCGCGTCGCGGCGGATATTGGATGCGACCATGGCTTTCTATGCGCAGAGCTGATTCAGACGGGGCGCGCAGAGAAGGTGATTGCCGCGGACATCAGCGCAGGATCGCTGGCGAAAGCACAGGCGCTGGCAGAGCAACTGGGCCTAACCGGGCAAATGGAATGCCGGCTGGGCGACGGGCTGGGCGTGCTAAAGCCGGGAGAGGCAGAGGGCATTATCATCGCAGGCGTTGGCGGCCCGCTGATGATGAGCATTCTGGAGCGAGGCTGGAGGGCGGCGCGGACGGCGCGCTATCTGGTGCTTTGCCCGCATAACTACCCGGACAGTCTGCGGCAGTATTTGAATGATTCGGGATTTTTGATCGAGCGGGAGGAAATTTCCCGGGAAAAGGGAAAATTTTATCCGATTTTGAAAGTTCGGGCCGGGCAGGAGCCGGCCTATTCGCCCATGGAACTGCTGGTTGGAAGAAATAGCCAGAGGAATGAGCATTGGCGGAGGTATGTGGAGCATGAGGCGATGGTGCAGGGGCAGATCGCCAGGGCGGCAGCGGGAACACCGGCGGCAGAGAAGGCAAAGGAGCGGCTGGCGCTCTATCAGAGGGCGCTGGAGGAGAAATAGTATGGCAATATCGGCAAGAAAGTTTTCAGAGCTGGTGGAGCGGATTGCGCCGCTCTCCTGCGCATATGACTGGGATAACAGCGGGCTGACGCTCTATCAGCACGACCATGTGGAGAAGGTATTCGTCTGCCTGGATATCACGCCGGAAACTTTGCAGGAGGCGGCAGAGCGCGGCTGTGATACGGTTCTTTCGCATCACCCGCTGCTGTTTTCTGCGCAAAAGAAGTTTTCCTGTGCCGCGCCCGTAGATCAGCTGTTTTTGCAGGCAGTGCGCGCTGGGTTCAACCTCTACGCGGCGCACACCTCTTACGACTGCGCGCTGGGCGGGATGAATGAGCAGCTGGCAAAACTGCTTGGGCTGGAGGAGCGGTGGCCGCTGGTTGTGCAAAACTGGGATGAGCAGGGAGAGATGGCCAGCGGGATTGGCGTAATTGGGGCATATGAAGCGGCGCTCAGCCCGGCGGAGTTTGTGGAGAAAGTGAAGAAGGCGCTGGGCCTTCCCGTGCTGCGGATGGCAGACAGCGGCAGAAAAATTTGCAGGGTTGCCTGTGTCGGCGGGGCAGGAAGCGAGTTTCTGGCAGAGGCGGCAAAGGCCGGCGCAGATGCCTTCCTCACCGGGGAAGTCAAGCACAATTACTACGCCGAAGCGCAGATTTTGGGTATGACGCTGGTCGAGGCGGGGCACTACGACACCGAGAAGATCTTTGTCCGCGCGATGCGCGAAGGTTTACAAAACGCTCAAAATGAGTTAAACTCTAAGATAGAGGTAATGTGTCCGCAGAGAAAAAAGCGGCCGTATGAGTTTTGTTAATGCTTCTGCAACCGCAAACCGGTTGCAGATTTGATATACAGGGAGGTTATAAATTTGGAGAACTTACAGCAACTTTGGCAATACCAGCAGGTGGATATGGAGCTGGATGCTTATAAACGGAAAATACAGGATACTCCCACGAGAAAGCAGCTGGTAAAGCTCAAGCGCTTTATGCAAAACAGCCAGGGCAAGATTTCGGACGCCGAGAGCAAGGCGGTGGTCAAGCAGAACGCGCTGACCGAGCTGAATGCACAGAGCAAAAAGCTGATGGAAGAGATGGAGGAAGTTTCCAAGGACATCGGCTATTACTCCGAGTGCGATGATTCCGAGCTGGATCAGAAGCTGGTGCAGGAGCTGGTCAAAAACAGCGAGAAGATTTCGGATGCGGCGGCACATGTGCGCGCGGAGATCGCAAAAATCCGCGAGGAGATTTTGCAGACGGATAAGCTCATTCGCGAGATTCTGCTCAAAATGCGCACGGCAAAGGCGGAATATGATCAGCTCAAAGTGCAGTACGACAAGGAAGTTGCCGCAGGCTCGGGAGAGCTCAAGGAGCTGGAAGAAAAGCTGGAGCAGGCAGGACAGGGGATTTCGGGGGAAGTGCTGGATGAATACAGGCGCATCAAGGGGATTCGGCCGACGCCCGTAGCCGTTTTGCGGGATAACCGCTGTGATGGATGCAAGATTCAGCTTCCCTCCGGCGTGGCTTCTTCGGTTGCAAACTCGGATAAACTGGTGCACTGCGAGAATTGCGGAAGAATTTTGATTGTGTTATAATGGTTTTGTTTGAGCGGACTAGATGGCTGCACTCTTTTGAGTGAGGAAAGTCCGAGCACCATAGGGCAGAGCGCCGGGTAACGCCCGGTGGAGGCGACTCCAAGGAAAGTGCAACAGAGATATACCGCAACCCTGGCGAGGCCAGGATGCAAGGGTGGAAAGGCGAGGTAAGAGCTCACCGGAACTTCTGGCGACAGAAGCTCCCTGTAAACCCCGCTTGGTGCAAGATTGATATGGGAGCATTCAATAGCGGCCCGCTAAGCTTCATGTAATCGCTAGAGCTTGCCGGCAACGGCAAGCCAAGACAGATGGCCATCCGCGACAGAACTCGGCTTATTGTCCGGCTCAAACGCAAAAAACCACGGTCTCCGTGGTTTTTTTATAGGAAAAGATCTGCCGATATGGAAAAGGGAGAAAAGATGTACAGGAAGTTTTTGCCGATCTCAAAAAAAGAGCTGGAGGAGCGGGGCATTGGCCAGCCGGATTTTATTCTGGTCACGCCGGATGCCTATGTGGATCACCCTTCCTTTGCCAATGCCCTGATTGGCCGGTATCTGGAAAACCTGGGCTACAGCGTGGCGATTCTGGCTCAGCCCAACTATGGCGACCGCCGGGCATATCAGGCGCTGGGGCGGCCGCGGCTGGCTTTTCTCGTTTCCGGCGGGAATATGGATTCTATGGTCAACCTCTATTCGGCCAACCGCGTGCGCAGAAAATACGATATGTATTCCCCGGGCGGGGAAGTGCTGCGCCCAAGGCGCGCGGTAACTGTCTATTCAAAAATGCTGCGGGAGTGCTACCCGGATGTGCCCATCATCATCGGGGGGATTGAGGCCAGCCTGCGGCGGCTGGCGCACTACGACTACTGGGACAACCGGGTGATGCCCTCGGTGCTGGTGGATTCCGGGGCCGATTTGCTGGTCTATGGCATGGGGGAGAAACCTTTGGCGCAGATTGCCGAAGCCTTGGCGGCAGGAATTGCGGTTTCGGATCTCACCTATGTGCGGGGCACGGCCTACTTGGCCCAAAGCCCGGAGCAAGTCTATGAGGAAAAGGTGATGCTGCCCTCGTTTGAGCAGGTGGCGGCGGATAAGACGGCGTTTGCGAAGGCCTTTGCGGCCAGCTACCGTGAACAGGATTATCTGCTGGGGCGCACGCTGGTGCAGCAGCATGGGACGCGGTATTTGGTGCAGAACCCGCCGGCCGAGCCGCTCAGCGAGATGGAGTTTGACGATCTCTATGAGCTGCCCTTTACCCGGGAAGCGCATCCTTCCTATCAAAAGGAGATTCCGGCGCTCAAGGAAGTCAAGTTTTCGCTGGTTTCCAACCGCGGCTGCTATGGCGGCTGCGCTTTCTGCGCGATCTTCTTCCATCAGGGCCGCTATATTCAGAGCCGAAGCGTGCAGTCGCTGGTGCGGGAAGCCGAGGCGCTGTCGCAAAAGAAGGATTTTAAGGGGTATATTCACGATGTCGGCGGCCCCACGGCGAACTTTACGCGGCTCTCCTGCAAAAAAGCCGAGACGCAGGGCATGTGCCCGGGCAAGCGCTGTTTGGCGCCGAAGCCCTGCCCGAACCTCATCGTCGATCACAGCAAATATCTGGAGAGCCTGCGGGCTTTGCGCAAAATTCCAGGCGTCAAGAAGGTATTCGTGCGCTCGGGTGTGCGCTATGATTACGCGGTCCTGGATAAAGACGACACCTTCATTCGGGAGCTAGCCTGCCATCATACCAGCGGCCAGATGAAAGTCGCCCCGGAGCATTGCTCCAGCCGGGTGCTGAACCTGATGGGCAAGCCGGACATCGCGGTATATGAGAAATTTAAGAAAAAGTTCGAGGATGCCAGCAGGCGGGCGGGCAAGCGCCAGCATGTGCTGCCGTATTTCATCTGTTCCCACCCGGGCTCGACACTCAAAGATGCCATCGAGCTGGCGGAATATCTGAACAAAAGCGGTTTTATCCCGGATCAGGTGCAGGATTTTTATCCGACTCCCGGCTCGGTTTCGACGTGCATGTATTACACAGGGCTGGATCCCTTCACGCTAAAACCCGTCTATACGGCCAAAACCCGGGAAGAGCGGGCTATGCAAAGGGCGCTCTTCCAGTTCAACAAGCCGGAAAACTATCCGCTGGTCAAAAAAGCACTGATCAAAGCGGGCAGGGAAGATCTCATCGGCCCGGGGCAGAAGTGTCTGATAAAAGGGTAAATACTGCTTGCGCAGCGCAAATAGGTATGGTAAACTATACGTTGTATCATTGGGTAGTTGTGGTTGTTTCCCATGCAAAGAGCCCAGGCAAGCGGATACACTAAAAATATATTATACGAATGATTCGCAATATGGAGGAAAAAGATGGCAAACGTCAAGGAATTGGAAAAGAATAAGATCGAGATCGAGTTTGAGATTTCGCAGGATCTGCTGAAACAGGCTTCGCTCAAGGCCTACAATAAAAACAAGGGCAAGATCAACGTGCCCGGTTTCCGCAAAGGCCGTGCGCCAAAGGCCGTTATCGAGCAGTTCTACGGCAAAAATGTGTTCTTTGAAGATGCGTTTGAGATTGCTTTCCCGGATGCCTACAGCGCTGCGCTGGAAGAGAAAGAGATTTTCGCGGTTTCCCGCCCGGAGAATGTGGATATCATCTCCATGGAAGAGGGCAAGCCGATGGTGGTGAAGGCGGAGCTTTATGTGAAGCCGGAAGTGGAACTGGGCGATTATAAGAACGTCGCAGTCGAGTTCGAGGGCAAGAAAGTTTTGGCCAAAGACGTCAAGGCGGAAGTCGAGAAAGTGATCGAGCAGAACGCCCGCTTCGAGGAAGTCGATCGTGCGGCGAAAAACGGCGATAAAGTCGTGCTGGATTACTCGGGTAGCGTGGATGGCGTGAAGTTCGAGGGCGGCACGGCAGAGGGGCAGACGCTGGATCTGGGAAGCGGAACCTTCATCCCTGGTTTTGAGGAGCAGGTGGTGGGCCTGAAAGCTGGCGAGGAAAAGGAAATTGAGGTAACCTTCCCCGAGCAGTACCACGCCAAGGAGCTGGCTGGAAAGCCCGCGGTTTTTGCCATTAAGCTGGTTTCCGTCAAGGAAAAACAGCTGCCCAAGGCGGACGACGAGTTCGCGCAGGATATTTCCGAGTTCGATACCTTTGAAGAATATCAGGCAGATCTCAAAGAAAAGCTGAAAAAGCGCGTGGAAGATCAGAACAAGAGAGAGCTGGAGAACGTCATCCTGGGCAAAATCGTCGAGGAGAGTAAAGTGGATATCCCGGCCTGCATGATCGACAATCAGATCGACAGCCAGATTCAGGAAATGAGCTACAGCCTCATGTATCAGGGCCTGAATATGCAGCAGTATTTGGAATATACCGGCCTCACAATGGATAAAATGAGAGAGCAGGCTCGCCCGGGTGCTGAATCGGCCGTCAAGGCACAGCTCGTGCTGGAGGCGATTAAGAACCAGGAACAGATCAAGGCAGATGAGCAGGCAGTGGATAAGAGCATTGCGTCTTTTGCCGAAATGCAGAATAAAACCTTCGAGGATTTCAAAAAGGAAATAAAGCCGGAAGAGCTGGAATATATTACAGAGAGAGCAGACTATGATGCGCTCATCGAATTCCTGGTCAAAAACGCGAAGGTAACCAAGCCTGCAAAGAAAGCAGCCGCTAAGAAAGAAGAGAAGGCGGAAGAGAAAACCGAAGAATAAGCAAGAGCACCTTTTGGCGCGATAAAAAGGAGTTGAGAACTTTTGAGTTATGTACCTATCGTAATTGAACAGACAAACCGCGGAGAACGCAGCTATGATATTTATTCGCGTCTGCTGAAGGATAGAATTATCTTTCTGTCGGGAGAGATCGACGATTTGACGGCCAATCTGGTCGTGGCGCAGATGATTTTCCTGGAAGCCGAGGATCCGGATAAGGATATCTTCATGTATATCAACAGCCCGGGCGGCTCGGTTTCGGCGGGCATGGCCATCTATGATACCATGCAGTATATCAAATGCGATGTTTCGACCATCTGCATCGGGCTGGCGGCATCCATGGGCGCGTTTTTGCTGGCTTCGGGCGCAAAGGGAAAGCGCAAAGCACTGCCTAACAGCGAGATCATGATCCATCAGCCGCTGGGCGGGGCCAGAGGCCAGGCCACGGATATTGAGATCCAGGCAAAACAAATTTTGAAGATCAAGGAAAAGTTGGCGAAGATTCTTGCTGAGCGCACGGGCAAACCCCTGGAAACTCTGAAGGCGGATATGGAGCGTGATTTCTATATGGCCGCCGGCGAGGCGAAGGAATATGGGCTCATTGACGAGGTCATTCCTGCAAGACGCTAATTTGAGGTGAATATGAACAATAAAACTGACGAGACAAAGCCGGTTAAATGTTCATTCTGCGGAAAATACCAGGAGCAGGTTCGGCGGATTGTCGCGGGGCCTGGGGTATATATCTGCGATGAATGCATTGAGCTTTGCAGGGAGATTATCCAGGAGGATTTCTCGGCGGATTCCGCGCCGGATTTGGGCGATTTGCCAAAGCCGGCGGAGATCGTCGCCGCGCTGGATGAATATGTCATCGGGCAGGAAAAGGCGAAAAAATACCTGTCTGTGGCCGTCTATAATCACTATAAGCGGATTATGACTTCCCAGCAGACAGACGACGTCGAGCTCTCCAAGAGCAATATCCTGATGCTTGGGCCGACGGGGTGCGGCAAGACGCTGCTGGCGCAGACGCTGGCGCGGATTTTGAATGTCCCCTTTGCCATCGCCGATGCGACCGCGCTGACAGAGGCGGGCTATGTGGGCGAGGATGTGGAAAATATTCTGCTCAAGCTCATCCAGGCGGCGGATTACAACATCGAGAAGGCTCAGAAGGGCATCATCTATATCGACGAGATCGATAAGATTGCCAGAAAGAGCGAGAGCCCTTCGATCACCAGAGATGTTTCGGGCGAAGGCGTGCAGCAGGCGCTGCTGAAAATCCTGGAAGGGACGGTCGCCAGCGTTCCGCCGCAGGGTGGGCGCAAGCATCCGCATCAGGAGTTTTTGCAGATCGATACGACGAATATTCTCTTTATCTGCGGCGGCGCTTTTGTCGGCCTGGAGGATATTATCGAGCGACGGGTCGGCAAGAAATCCATGGGATTTGGCGCAGATGTGCAGACCAAAAAAGAGCGCAACCAAGGCGCGCTGTTTTCCCAGCTTCAGCCGGAGGATTTGCTGAAATTTGGCATGATTCCAGAGTTTGTCGGCCGTATTCCGATTGTGGTATCGCTGGAAGCGCTGACGGAAGAGGCGCTGGTCAATATCCTGACAAAGCCGAAAAACGCGCTGACCAAGCAGTATAAAAAGCTGTTTGAGCTGGATGGCGTTGAACTGCAGTTTGAGCAGGATGCCGTCGAAGAGATCGCGAAGCAGGCGATTGAGCGCAATACCGGCGCCAGAGGCCTGCGCTCCATCATTGAATCGATCATGATGGATGCGATGTTTGAAGTGCCTTCGGAGGAAGATGTGCAGACCTGTGTGGTAACAAAGGATACCATCAAGCTTGCCCAGCAGCCGAAGTTCATCCGCAAACCGGCGCAGCAGCAATTGCCTGCCAGCGGGGAATAGAAGAAAAGAGCAGTGAAAAAACGCTGCTCTTTTTTTATTTGCGCAGAAAGGTACACGCAGAACATTTTGTGCTATAATATGTTCAATATCAAAAAGAAGGGCGATGGAACATGCGGGAACGGACAAAAAAGCAGATGATGCGGCCGAAGCAGACGCTAGAACTGCTGGAAAGGGCGAAAACCGGGCATCTTGGCACGATTCGGCAAAATGGTGCGCCGTATGTCGTGCCCGTGCAGTTTGTGATGCTGGATGGCAAGATCTATCTTCACGGCGCGGCAGAGGGCGAGAAGCTGGAAAATATGCTGCGCGATGGGCGGGTCTGCTTGGAGGTCTGCCAGGAATTTGGCCTGAGCTACGACAAGAATGCCGGGCAGGCCTGTGCGGTCAATACAAAATATGAGAGCGCCGTCGTGTTTGGAGAGGCGAGAGTGATAGAAGATGCGGGCGAAAGGGAACGGGCATTGCGGAGCCTGGTGGAAAAATATGTTCCCGAATTTGCAGCAAAGGAATTCGGCGCGCAGACTCTTGCGCGCACGGCAGTGGTTGCCATAGAAAATCTTGAATATACGGGAAAGGAATTTCGGGGAAGATAGAGCGCGATGAAAATTACTGATATTTTAAAGCAAAAGAAGGTAACGGTTTCCTGCGAGCTGTTCCCGCCCAAAGCCGGGACTGCTCTGGAAGATGCAAAAAAGGTTGTGCGGCAAATGGCGGAGATCGGCCCTGCTTTTATGAGCGTAACCTATGGAGCGGGCGGCGGCAACAGCGAAAATACCGTGAGTATTGCAAATGAGATTCAGAATGTCAACGGCATTACAGCGCTGGCGCACCTGACCTGCGTCAATTCAGATCGGCAAAAGATCGAAAGCGTTTTGGCGGAGCTGCGGCAAAAAGGGATTGAGAATGTGCTGGCCTTGCGGGGAGATATCGTAGAGGGCGGTAAGCTGGGCACCTATCAGCATGCCAGCCAGCTGGCGCAGGAGATCTGCGCAAAGGAGGGGTTCTGCGTGGGCGGCGCGTGCTATCCGGAAGGGCATCCGGAATCCCAGTCGCTGGAAAAGGATATTTGGGGCATTCGCCAAAAAGTGGAGAGCGGCTGCCAGTTTTTGACGACGCAGATGTTTTTCGACAACAACATTCTCTATAATTTCATGTTCCGGCTGCTCAAAGCCGGAGTCGACGTTCCGGTGATCGCGGGCATCATGCCCGTTACCAACAGCAAGCAGATCACCAGAATTTGCTCGCTTTCCGGGACGGCCCTGCCGCCGCGCTTCCGGGCGATTGTGGATAAGTTTGCCGATCACCCGGCGGCAATGCGGCAGGCGGGCATCGCCTATGCGAGCGAGCAGATCATCGATCTCATCGCAAACGGCGTGAACCATATCCATATTTACTCCATGAATAAGCCGGATATCGCGGGCAGCATCATGAGAAACCTTTCGGAGATGATCGGGTGATGGAGATTCGCAGGCGCGAAGTCTGGCGGTATTTGGGCTACCAGGGCACCGCGCCCCAGCCGGCGGAACAGCAGAAAATTGAGGCGGTGATTGCTCAGCTGGAGCGGTCGGTGGCGCCGCGGCATATTTACCTGGAAAAAGCCTGCTGCGCGGAGCGCGATGGAGTGGTAATCGAGGGGATTTTGTTTCCCAGCGCATTATTGGCGCGCAATCTGGCTGGATGCGGGCGCGTCATTCTCATTGCGGCGACGCTGGGTGTGGAGGCAGATTTGCAGGTGCGGCGCTATCAGGCGCGCTCGATGGCCGATGCCGCCATTGCGCAGGCAGTATGCGCAGAGATGCTGGAATACTATCTGGACGGCGTTTGCCGGGAAATTGCCGCGGAAAAGGAAAGAAGCGGGCTGTTTCTGCGCCCGCGCTATAGCCCAGGCTATGGAGATTTGGCGCTGGAGACACAGCGGGATTTTTTTGCATTGCTGGATTGCAGGCGGCGCCTGGGCGTCAGCCTGACGGACGGCAATATGATGACACCGACAAAATCCGTTACCGCCTTTATCGGCCTTTCGCATACCTGCAGGAGGGGCGAAAAAAGCGGCTGTCAGGCTTGCAGCAAGCAGGACTGCGCATTTAGAAATTGGGAGAGCTAGCATGGAAAGAAACTTGCGGGAGAAGCTGGGAAAAGAGCTGATGTTTTTGGACGGCGCCATGGGCACAGAGCTTCAAAACAGAGGGCTTTTGGCGGGAGAGTTGCCCGAACTATGGAACTGCTCGCACGAGCAGGAGATTTTGGAAATTCACGCGGGCTATCTCGCCTGCGGCTGTGATATTATTTTTGCCAATACGTTTGGCGCCAACCGCTTCAAGCTGAAGGAAAGCGGCCATTCGGTGAGCGAGATTGTGCAGAAGGGCGTTGAAATCGCAAAAAGAGCTGTGGCCATGGAAGGTAGGGGCTGTGTTGCGCTGGATTTAGGTCCTACAGGAAAACTGCTTCGGCCGATGGGCGATTTGGGCTTTGAAGAGGCCTATGCGGCGTTTGCGGAAATGGTACAGGCAGGAGTCAAAGCTGGCGCAGAGCTGATCGTCATCGAAACCATGAGCGATACCTACGAGATGAAGGCGGCGGTCTTGGCGGCAAAAGAGCAGAGCGAACTGCCCGTTATCGCGATGATGACCTTCGACGAGCAGGGAAAATTGCTCACGGGCGGCGATATAGAGGCGGTAGTCTGCCTGCTGGAGGGGCTAGGCGTAGATGCGCTTGGCATGAACTGCGGCCTTGGCCCGGAGCAGATGCTGGCTCTCTTGCCCCGGATGCGCGCCTGCACCAGCATCCCGATCGCAGTCAAACCAAATGCGGGTTTGCCGGTTGTCGTCAACGGAAGGCCGTCTTATGCGCTGGGCTCAGAGGAATTTGCCCGGCAGGGAGAGGCCCTGGTGCGGGCAGGCGCCAGCGTGATTGGCGGCTGCTGCGGCGCCGGGCGCGAACATATGCACAAACTGGTGGAGCGCTGCAAAGCCTTGCAGCCGCTGCCCATCCGACAAAAAAACATTACGGCGGTATCTTCCTATTCTCATGCGGTTTTCTTTGGCGGAAAGCCGGTGATCATCGGAGAGCGCCTGAACCCGACGGGCAAGCCAAAGCTAAGGCAGGCGCTGCGGGATGAGGATATGAACTATCTCTATCAGGAGGGGATTGCCCAGGCGGAGCATGGCGCGGATATTCTGGATGTCAACGTCGGCCTGCCCGGGATTGATGAGCCCAAACTGATGGAGCAGGCGGTTTGCGGGCTTCAGGGCATTCTGGATTTGCCCCTGCAGATCGATACGGCAGATAGTTCGGCGATGGAGCGCGCCCTGCGCCTCTATAACGGCAAGCCGCTTTTAAACTCCGTCAGCGGCAAGGAAGAGAGCCTCGCACAGGTTTTGCCGCTGGTCAAAAAGTACGGCGCGGCGGTCATCGCGCTGACGCTGGACGAGGCGGGCATTCCCCAGACGGCAGAAGGCCGCTTTGCCATCGCGGAGAAGATCGTGCTGAGAGCAGAAGAAATGGGGATCGCGAGGAAGGATATCATCGTCGATCCGCTGGCCATGACGATCAGCACGGGCGCGGAGAATGCGAAGGTAACGCTGGAGACGCTGAAGATGGTGCGGGAGCGCCTGGGCGTGCATACTTCCCTTGGCGTCTCGAATATTTCCTTTGGGCTGCCCGAGCGGGAGGGCATCAACACAGCTTTCTTCACCATGGCCCTGCAAAACGGGCTTTCAGCCGGCATCATCAACCCGGGCAGCGAGGCGATGATGCGCGCGGCCTATGCCTACAGCGCCCTGATGGGGCTGGACGAGGGCTGCGCGGGGTATATCCGGCGATACGCAGATGCACAGGCCAAAGAGAAAGCGCCGGAAGCACAGATGAGCCTGCATGGGGCAGTTTTGCGCGGGCTTGCAGAGCAGGCAGAGGCGGCGGCTAAGGAAGAGCTGGAACGGCGGGCGCCGCTGGAAGTTATTAGCGAGATTCTGGTGCCTGCGCTGGATGAAGTGGGCAAAGGGTTTGCGGAAAAGCGCGTCTTCCTGCCCCAGCTTTTGATGAGCGCCGAAGCGGCCAAGGCGGCCTTTGGCGCCGTGCGGGAGAAACTGCGCAAAGAAGGCGGCGCAGAGCAGAAAAAAGGAAAGATCATCCTGGCAACGGTCAAGGGCGATATTCATGATATTGGCAAAAATATTGTGAAAGTATTGCTGGAAAACTATGGATACGATGTGGTCGATCTGGGCAAGGATGTGGAGCCGCAGGCAGTCGTGCAGGCGGCAAAAGAGCAGGAGGTTCGCCTGGTTGGCCTGAGCGCGCTGATGACGACGACGGTCGTCAATATGCAGGCCACCATCGAGCTGCTGAAAAAGGAGACGGATTGCAAAGTGATGGTGGGCGGCGCGGTTCTGACCCAGGATTATGCCGATGAGATTGGGGCGGATTTCTATTCGCCGGATGCCATGGGCAGCGTCGCTTATGCGGAAAGGGTGCTGGGCGGTGCGGTTTAGAGGATCGATTGCCTGGAACCCCTGGCATGGATGCCATAAAGTCAGCGCGGGATGTATGCACTGCTATGTTTACCGCATGGATGAGCGGCATGAAAAAGACGCCAGCAAGGTTTATAAAACACAGAATTTTAACCTGCCTATACGCAAAAACAGAGAGGGCGGCTATAAAATTCCATCCGGAGCGCACCTCGCCACCTGCTTCACTTCGGATTTCCTGCTGGAGGAGGCAGACGAATGGCGCGGGGAGGCTTGGCGCATGATGCGCGAGCGCAGCGATGTGCAGTTCTTTTTTATTACCAAGCGGATTGAGCGGCTGGAGCGCTGTTTGCCGCCGGATTGGGGCGACGGGTATGAAAACGTCGAGATCAACTGCACGGTGGAAAACCAGCAGATGGCGGAGCGGCGGCTTCCGGTTCTGCGGGATGTGCCCGCGCGGCACAAAGGGATCGTCTGCGAGCCGCTGCTTTCGGCCATCGATTTATCGCCCTATCTGGGCGGCTGGGTCAGGCATGTGGTGGCGGGCGGAGAATCAGGAAACCAGGCGCGGGTTTGCGATTATGACTGGGTTTTGGGCCTGAAAAAGCAGTGCGAGCAGGCGGATGTTTCCTTCTATTTTAAGCAGACGGGCGCCCGGCTAAAAAAAGACGGAAAGCTCTATCGGATTGCCAGACAGCATCAGCATGCTCAGGCCAGAAAGGCCGGAATCAACTATTGGAGGGAAGGAAGAGAAACGTGATGCGGGAGATGGACAGTTTTTCCTATGCGATGGGCGTGATCGACGCGTTTAACGAGGTAGTGCGCGCAGGGGTGAAAAAGCTGGCTTTGGCGCACCCTGTCAGGGATCGGCAGCTGCGCGAAGAGCTGGCGCAGGCCGCTGAGAGCATCTGCGCGCAGTATGGGACCAAGCTTTACCGGGAAGACGATCCTCTGCTGACGGATTTGTTTCCGGTTTCCCTGAACCGGGGGACATATAACATCCTGTTCTATCAGAGCGAAGAGGTCTTGTCGGAGTATCTGGAGCTCAAGCAGAGAAAAAAACAGCTTCAGGAAGAGGGGCGCTATGCCGGCCAGGAGCGCAAAGAGATTGCCCGCTCCTTCGGGCACCTTCTCTCCTATACGGATGAGGCGATTGAGCGGCTGATCGCCGGCAACCACGAAAAGGAAGCCTTTTCCTGATGGGCAGACGGTGCAGAGAGCAGAATAGCAGGGGCGGGGTTATCACGGATCCTGCGGCATATCTGCAAAACCGCTTTCCGGGGCGGCAATTTGAACTGCTGGCCGATCAGAGCATTTTTCTGGAGCAAACGGGCGATTGGCTACAGCGGGATTACGAGACGAGAAGCGGAAAGAGCCTGCCAAACTGCACGCTTTCCGCCATCTGCAATGCGATGCTGTTTTTCGCGCGGAATGGATATGAGCAAATCCCGGGCGATCCGCCGGCGCTCTATCAGGCTGTGCGCAAAAAGGCGCGGAAATACCGAATACTCGGGCGCTATGGCACAGTCGCGTTTTTCAACCACATGCTTGCCAACGCCGTTTGGAAGGCTTTCGGGTATCCGCAAACGCGGGCGCAAAGCAGATATTTCAGAGGCTTCTCCTATTGGGAGGCGCTCATGAAACAGCGGCGGCCTTTTGTTATCTCGCTGTTCTCCGGGAAATATGCCAGGCATACGGTTTGCGCCTGCGGGCTGCTGGTATTTGCCGACGGGGTTCGACAATACCGCTTTTTGGCGCTTCGGGATAACTGGAGCCGGCAGCTGCGCTTTCTTTCGGATCTAGAGCCCTGCCTTAGCTGTACGACACAGCTGATGCGGCAGTAAGACGGCGGGGCTGACCGTATCTCAAATGTCGAAAACGATACAAAAAAATTAATTTTTAGCGCCAAATACTGACAAACAAATACACAATTTTCTGCTATGCTATCCTCAAAAGTTGTTTTTCGGGGAGCAGACTATGCAGCGTTATAGAGTGTTTGAGGAAGTTTTATACGAAAGCCAGACGGGGAAGCCCTATCGCAGCTTTGGCGTTGCGGCGGGGGAGCTGCGCTTTTCGGATCTCAGTCTGGAAGAGCGGCCGGTTCGGGAATTTGTGGAGCGGCTGAATGCGGAGGAGCTGGAGATCGTTCATCTGCAAGGGGCAGTCGAGGATTTTATGGAATCGTTGGAGGGGAAGGACAAGGCATGATACGTTTGGCCAAAAAGGAAGATGCGCAGCAGCTGCTGCGGCTTTGCAACCAGTTTAACGGCGAAGGCGAGACCAGCGCGGCGCATATTGAGCAGTCCATTCTGCAAAACCGGCAGGAAATTGCCGTAGTGGCAGAAGAGGACGGCGTTTTGGCGGGGTTCATCTGCGTGCAGATGAAAAAGAGCCTCTGCTACCATGAGGTATCGCCGGAAATTACAGAGGTATTCGTCTGTGAGGAACATAGAAGAAAGGGCCTGGCCAGCAAAATGATAGCTTTTGCAGAGGCATACTGCATGGAGCAGAGCGGCGTGCGCAGGTTTGAACTGCAGACAGGCGAGGAAAATTTTGCGGCGCAGGCGCTCTACCGCTCGCTGGGCTACTATCAGGAAAACGAGATTTTGATGGAAAAGGCGATGGGGCAGACCGAGCCCAGAAAAAGGGAGCGCGCAGAGGAGCGGCCCGCGGCCGGAAAATAAAGAGGGAAAATAGCGGCTGGCGTCGAATTGCTCCTTGACAGAGATGCTGGTTTGACTTATAATTCTGTGTTAGGGTTTGCGTTAGGAAATGGACAAATTCTAAAGGAGCCACGAATGAAAGTATTGCTGAAGGGAGCATCGGTATATTCGGAAAAAGGGTTTATCCGCAGCGATCTCGCCATTGATGGCGGATGTATCCGAACGCTTCAGGAGTCGATCCCATCGGATGGATTCGACGCCGTTTTTCATTTGAAGAATCTCATCATCTTGCCGGGTTTCGCAGATGTGCATGTGCATTTGCGGGAGCCTGGCTTTTCTTTTAAAGAGACGATTTTAACCGGGACGCAGGCGGCGGCCAGAGGCGGGTATACGGCGGTTTGCGCAATGCCCAACTTAAACCCGCCGCCGGACAGCCCGGAGCATTTGCTGGCTCAGCAGGAGATCATAGGTAGGGATGCGGCTGTGCATGTCTATCCCTATGCCTGCATCACCAAGGGGCAGAAGGGCAGCGGTGAGCTGGCCGATTTGGATGCGCTGGCAGAGGGTGCCGTCGCATTTTCGGATGACGGCAAGGGCGTTCAGGCAGAGGAGCTGATGCGCCAGGCCATGCTGCGGGCGAAGCGGCTGGGAAAAATGATTGCGGCGCACTGCGAAGACGAGGCGCTTTTAAACGGCGGATATATCCATGATGGATGGTATGCCAAAAAGCACGGCCACAGAGGCATTTGCTCCGAGAGCGAATGGGGACAGATACAGCGGGATTTGGCGCTCTGCCGGGAGACAGGATGCCGCTATCACGTCTGCCATGTCTCGACGAAGGAAAGCGTCGCACTGATACGCCAGGCCAAGGCCGAGGGACTTCCCGTGAGCTGTGAGACTGCGCCGCACTACCTGTTGCTCTGTGAGGACGATTTGCAGGAGCACGGCCGCTTTAAGATGAACCCGCCGCTGCGCAGCCGGGAAGATCGGGAAGCGCTCATCGAGGGGATGATAGACGGCACAATCGATTGCATAGCCACAGACCATGCGCCGCATAGCGCGGAGGAAAAGAGCAGAGGCCTGGCTGGAAGCGCCATGGGCGTCGTGGGCCTGGAGACGGCTTTTCCGGCGCTCTATACCGGGCTCGTGAAGAAAAATATTCTGAGCCTGGAAAAACTGGTGGAGCTGCTAAGCACCGCGCCGAGAAGGGCATTTGGCCTGCCCGGCGGAAGGATAGAGCCGGGCGCGGCGGCGGATCTGTGCGTCTGGGATTTGGGTGCGCAGTATCAGATTAATCCGGAAGAATTTTGCTCCAAAGGCCGCAGCACGCCCTTTGAAGGGATGCGGGTGTTTGGAGAGAATCGTTTGACTATGATAGATGGGAGAGTAGTATGGAAAAAAGATTGATGAAAAAGATTGTCCTGGAAAACGGCCAGGAATTCTACGGCGAAGGATTTGGCGCGCAGTGCGATGCCATCAACGAGATCGTTTTCAACACCTCGATGGTCGGCTATCAGGAGATTGTTTCAGACCCATCTTACACGAATCAGATGGTCGTGATGACCTACCCGCTCATCGGGAACTACGGCATCACAGACGAAGACTACGAGACCAAAATTCCCACGATAGGCGGCATGATTGTGCGGGAATACAACGATTCCCCGAGCAACTTCCGATACACGAAAACACTCTCCGAGATTTTGGAGGAAAACGGCATCCCGGGCATCAGCGGGGTGGATACCAGAAAGATCACGCGGATTATCCGAAACGAGGGCAGCCAGAAGGTGATGATCACGAGCCCGGATACTCCCAGGGAAGAGGCGCTTGCGGCGATGAGAGCCTATGAGCTGCCCAAAGACGGCGTGGCGCGGGTGAGCTGCAAAAAGAAATGGTATGCCAGAACGGCCAACCCGGTCTACCATGTGGTGGCGGTAGACTGCGGCATCAAGCTCAATATCATCCGCTCGCTCAATAAGCGCGGATGCAATGTGACGGTTGTGCCTTTTGATACGCCGGCGCAGGAAATTTTGAATCTCAAGCCGGACGGCGTATTCCTCTCCAACGGCCCGGGAGACCCGGAAGATGTTACGCCCGTCATCGAGCTGGTGCGGGTACTGCGGGGCAAACTGCCCATTTTCGGCATCTGCATGGGGCATCAGCTGATTTCCATTGCCTGCGGCGCAAAGACGTATAAGATGAAATTCGGGCATCGGGGCGGCAACCACCCGGTCAAAAACCTGCTGACGGGCAAAATTGAAATTACCAGCCAGAACCACAGCTTTGCCGTGGATAGGGATTCCCTTGGCGGGACGGGCCTTGTGCCCACGCATATCAACCTGCTGGACGATACAGTGGAAGGCGCGGCATGCCCGGAGGACAAGCTCTTTTCGGTGCAGTATCACCCGGAGAGCGCCCCCGGCCCGCAGGACAGCGGCTATTTATTCGATCAATTTATTGGAATGATGAAGGAGAATCAGCGCAATGCCTAAGAGAGAAGATATTAAAAAAGTAATGGTAATCGGCTCTGGCCCTATCGTGATCGGACAGGCCGCAGAGTTCGACTATGCCGGAACGCAGGCATGCCTTGCGCTCAAGGAAGAGGGATATGAGGTGATCCTCATCAACTCCAACCCGGCCACGATCATGACGGATACCAATATCGCGGATAAGATTTATATGGAGCCGCTGACGCTGGAATACGTCGCCAAAGTCATCCGCTATGAGCGGCCGGATGCCATCGCGCCGGGATTCGGCGGGCAGGTTGGCCTCAACCTGGCCATGAAGCTGGCGCAGAAGGGCGTGCTGGATGAATGCCAGGTGGAGATTTTGGGCACGCCTTTTGATACCATCGAGCGCGCAGAGGACAGAGGGCTCTTCAAGGAGCTCTGCGAGAAGCTGGGCGAGCCTGTTCTGCCTTCGGTCATCGTGCACAGCATCGAAGAGGGCCTTCAGGCGGCGGAGGAGATCGGCTATCCCGTCGTGCTGCGCCCGGCCTTTACGCTGGGCGGAACGGGCGGCGGCTTTGCGGATACGCCGGAGGAGATGGCCGAGCTCTGCAAGCACGCGCTCTATATCTCGCCCGTGCAGCAGGTGCTGGTGGAAAAGAGCATCAAAGGCTATAAGGAAATCGAGTATGAGGTCATCCGGGACAGCAACGATACGGCCATCACCATCTGCAACATGGAAAATATCGACCCAGTGGGCATCCATACGGGCGATTCCATCGTCGTCTGCCCAAGCCAGACGCTGACCAACAAAGAATACCACCTGCTTCGGGACAGCGCGCTGCGCATCATCCGGGAGCTGAAAATCGAGGGCGGCTGCAACGTGCAGTTTGCGCTGGATCCATATTCCTTCCAATATTTCCTGATTGAGGTCAACCCGAGAGTTTCCAGATCTTCTGCGCTGGCATCCAAGGCCAGCGGATACCCCATCGCGCGGGTCTCGGCAAAAATTGCCGTGGGCATGACGCTGGACGAGATTGCCATTGCCAATACGCCGGCCAGCTTTGAGCCGACGCTGGACTACGTCGTCACCAAAGTGCCGCGGTTCCCGTTCGATAAATTCGCCACCGCAGATAACCACTTGAGCACCCAGATGAAGGCGACGGGCGAGGTCATGAGCATCGGGCGGACGCTGGAAGAGAGCCTTTTAAAGGCAATCCGTTCGCTGGAGACGGGAGTCTGCCACCTCTATATGCCTAAGTTCGACGATATGAGCAGCGACGATTTGCTGGCCTATATCAAGGACGGCACAGACGACCGCGTCTTTGCCATCGCGCAGCTCATCCGCAACGGCATTGACCTGGGCATGATCTACAACGAAACCAAAATCGACATGCTCTTCCTGGATAAGATCAAGAACATCGTGGATTTTGAGGCGGTTTTGAAAGCGCATCCCATGCAGAGCGAAGTGCTGCGCCAGGCCAAGCGGCTGGGCGTGAGCGATAAGTACATCGGGCAGGTTTGGGGCATGAGCGAGCAGGAAGTGTTCCTGATGCGCAGGGAGCAGGGCGTGATGCCTGTCTACAAGATGATCGACACCTGCGCCAGCGAGTTCTCCAGCTATGTCCCGTATTTCTACTCGACTTATGAGGATGAAAACGAATCCATCATCAGCGATAAGAAGAAGATAGTCGTTCTTGGCTCCGGGCCCATCCGCATCGGGCAGGGCATTGAGTTTGACTATTCCACGGTGCATGCCGTCTGGACAATTCGGGATGCGGGCTATGAGGCCATCATCATCAACAACAACCCCGAGACGGTTTCCACAGACTACACTACCAGCGACAAGCTCTATTTCGAGCCGCTGCTGACCGAAGACGTCATGAATATCATCGAGATGGAGAAGCCGGACGGTGTCATCGTAACGCTGGGCGGGCAGACGGCCATCAACCTGGCGGCATCGCTGGACAGCCTGGGCGTCAAGATCATCGGGACGGATATCCGGGCCATTGGCCGGGCGGAAAACCGGGATAACTTCAAGCGGCTCACCGAGAGCCTCGGCATCAAGCAGCCCAAGGGCGTCGCGGTGGTGAGCATCGAGGAAGGCGTGCAGGCGGCGGCGGAAATCGGCTATCCCGTGCTGGTGCGGCCGAGCTATGTTCTGGGCGGCCGGGCGATGCAGATTGTCGGCGATGAGCAGGCGCTGCGCGAGTATATGAACACTTCCGTGCAGATCAGCCATAAGCAGCCTGTGCTGGTCGACCAGTATATCATGGGCCGGGAGATGGAAGTGGATGCGGTCTGCGACGGGGTGGATGTGTTCATTCCGGGCATCATGGAGCATGTAGAGAAGACTGGCATCCACTCGGGCGACAGCGTCAGCGTGCATCCGCCCTTTACAGCAAGCCAGAAAGTCAAGAATACTATCATTGACTACACCAAGCGGCTGGGGCTGGCAGTGGGCATCATCGGGCTGTTCAACATTCAGTTTATCGTCGATAAGGAGGATAACGTCTATATCATCGAGCTGAATGCCCGCTCTTCCCGGACGGTTCCCTTCCTCTCCAAAGCCACGGGGTATTCCATGGCAGATATCGGAACGCTGGCTATCTTGGGCAAGAGCCTGAAGGAGCAGGGGCTCACCCAGCTTTATGCCAAGGAAAAAGAGATGTGGTTCGTCAAGGCGCCGGTATTCTCCTTCTCCAAGCTGGATGGCATGGATACCTATCTCTCGCCCGAGATGAAATCCACCGGCGAGGCCATCGGCTACGATAAGAAGCTGACCAGAGCGCTCTATAAAGCGCTTCAGGCTTCGGGCATGAAGATCGCCAAATACGGCACCATCCTCGCCACGATTGCAGACTGCGACAAGCAGACGGCACTGCCGCTCATCCGCAGGTTCTACGACCTCGGCTTTAACATCGAGGCCACTCAGGGCACGGCAAGCTACCTGAAAGCCAACGGCATTCGCACACATGCCGTCGCCAAAATCAGCGAGGGGAGCGATGAGATCCCGTCAGCTCTGAGAAAAGGGCACGTAAACTACGTCATCAATACCAGAGATGTGGATGCTTCGCCCATGCAGGATTCGGATGGATGGGTCATCCGCCGCTGTGCAGTCGAGAACAACGTCGCCATGTTCACCTCGCTGGAGACGGTTCGGGTGCTGCTGGATGTTCTGGAAGAAGTTACGGTGGGCGTCGCGCCTATCGATGCAGTCTAGGGGGCAGTATGCGAAAAGATGGCCTGTTTACAGTAAAGCAAAACCGGCAGATTGCCCAGAGCGTCTATGAGATGGTACTAGAGGGGGATACCAGCGCCATCTCCGCGCCCGGGCAGTTTGTGAACGTGGAAATAGAAGGGCTCTTTTTGCGGCGGCCAATCTCCGTCTGCGATTTAAACGGCGATCTGCTGACGCTCATCTATAAAGTGGTCGGCGTCGGAACGGAAAAGCTGGCAGAGGCAGAGCCGGGAGACCGCTTCTCTCTGCTGACCGGCCTGGGCAATGGATATGACACTGCCAAATGCGGGCAAAAGCCTTTGCTCATCGGCGGCGGGGTGGGTGTACCGCCCATGTATTATCTGGCAAAATGCCTGATTAGGGAAGGCAGGAAGCCCTGCGTTGTGCTGGGCTTTAACACAGAGCAAGACTGCTTTTATGCGGAGCAGTTCCGCGCTCTGGGCTGTGAGACAGTCGTCGCCACGGCAGACGGGAGTGTCGGAGTAAAGGGATTCGTAACGGATGCGATCCGGCAGAGCAGCTTGGACTACGATTATTTCTGCGCCTGCGGGCCCGAGCCCATGCTGCGGGCTGTGGCGGATTGCTGCGCCTGCGGCGGGCAGCTCAGCTTTGAGGAGAGAATGGCATGCGGCTTTGGCGCATGTATGGGATGCAGCTGCAAAACCAAATACGGCAATAAGCGCATCTGCAAGGATGGCCCGGTGCTTTTCAAGGAGGAAGTGATATGGTAGACACTTCTGTAACTTTAAGCGGAATGCGGCTGGATAACCCGGTCATCCCGGCCAGCGGCACGTTTGGATACGGCAGGGAATTTGGCGAGTTTTACGACATCAATATTCTGGGTTCCTTCTCGTTTAAGGGGACGACCAGAGAGCCGCGGTTTGGCAACCCCACGCCGCGCATCGCGGACTGCACGGCAGGGATGATCAACGCCGTCGGCCTGCAAAACCCGGGCATCGATGCGGTCATCGCGGAGGAACTGCCCGCGCTGAAGAAGATATTTCATAAGCCGGTGATCGCGAATATCAGCGGGTTTTCCATCGAAGAATATGCGCAGTGCTGTGAGAAAATCGATGCCGAGGAGCAGGTTGGCATCATCGAGGTCAACATCAGCTGCCCCAATGTGCGCCATGGCGGCATGAGCTTTGGAACCAGCTGCCAGAGCGCCGCGGAAGTAACCAGGGCTGTCAAAGCGGTAACGACAAAACCCGTCTACCTAAAGCTCAGCCCGAATGTGGAAAATATCGTGGAAATTGCCCTGGCTTGCCAGGAGGCAGGAGCAGATGGAATTAGCCTCATCAATACCTTGCTCGGCATGAGAATCGATTTGCGGACGAAAAAGCCCGTGATCGCCAATACGATGGGCGGCTTTTCCGGCCCGGCGATTTTCCCGGTGGCACTGCGCATGGTCTATCAGGTGGCGCAGGCGGTGCGCATCCCGATCATGGGGATGGGCGGCGTCAGCTCGGCGCGGGATGTCATCGAGATGATGCTGGCCGGGGCGACGGCTGTGCAGGTCGGCGCGGCAAATTTGAAAAATCCGTATATCTGCAAACAAATTATAGAGGATTTGCCAAAAGAGATGGAGAAACTTGGCATAAAGAGTTTAAAAGAAATCATAGGGGGTGCGTTATGAGCCGGGATGTCATGATTGCGCTGGATTTTAAAAGCGCGCAGGAAGTATTTGCTTTTCTGGATCTGTTTACGGAGGAAAAGCCGTATGTCAAAGTCGGGATGGAGCTTTTCTATGCCGAGGGCCCGCAGATTGTGCGGGAAATCAAAAAGCGCGGCCATAAGATTTTCCTGGATCTCAAGCTGCACGATATTCCAAATACCGTGAAAAAAGCCATGCGTGTGCTCTCGGGATTGGATGTGGATATGTGCAACCTGCATGCCGCCGGAACCATCGAGATGATGAAAGCGGCGCTGGAGGGGCTGACTCGGGCCGACGGCTCGCGGCCGCTGCTCATTGCCGTAACCCAGCTGACCTCCACCAGCGAGGAGCGCATGCAAAAGGAACTGCTCATCGGCGCGCCCATCGCGGATACCGTCGTCCAGTATGCCAAAAATGCCAAGGAGGCCGGGCTGGATGGCGTGGTTTGCTCGCCCCTGGAAGCGGCTATGGTCAAAGAGGCATGCGGCAGGGAGTTCTATGCCGTAACGCCGGGCATTCGCTTTGCGGATGGGGCTGTGGGCGATCAGGTGCGCGTAACGACACCGGCCAAGGCAAGGGAAATTGGCTCGGATTATATTGTAGTTGGCCGCCCGATCACAGCTGCGGAGGAACCGGTTGCGGCATACCGCAGATGCTGCCAGGAATTTATCGGCTAAGAAAAGGAGAATTCAGATGGAAAAGCGAATTGCAAAGGATTTATTATCGATTGGCGCGGTGTTTCTGCGTCCGGATGAGCCGTTTACCTGGGCCAGCGGCATCAAGAGCCCGATCTACTGCGATAACCGGCTGACGCTGACAGCGCCTGCCGTGCGCGGCGATGTGGAAAACGGCCTGGCGGAGACCATCAAAAGAGAATACTCGCAGTGCGAAGTCCTGATGGGGACGAGCACAGCCGGCATCGCGCACGCGGCCATTACCGCGCATCTGATGAATCTTCCTATGGGCTATGTCCGCTCGGGCGCAAAGGATCACGGGCGGGCGAACCAGATTGAGGGCAAGCTGGAAAAAGGTCAGAAGGTTGTGGTCGTGGAGGATCTGATCTCCACGGGCGGTAGCGTTATCGAAGTCGTCAATGTATTAAGAGCGGCAGGAGCGGAAGTGCTGGGAATCGCCAGCATCTTCACCTACGGCATGAAGAAGGGCCTGGCGCGCCTGGCCGAGGCGAACGTGAAAAACGTCAGCCTCTCCAACTTCGATGTGCTCGTCGAAGTGGCAGCAGAAGAGGGTTATATCCAAAAAGAGGATATCGAGAGGCTGATCGCCTTCCGCAATAATCCCAGCGATGAGAGCTGGATTCGGGGCTAAAGGAGAGAGAAGATGCGCCATCTAATTGAAATTACGGATCTATCCGTTCGGGAAATCGATGAGATTCTCGATCTTGCGGAGGATATGATCGCCCAGCCGGGCAAATACAGCGAGGTTTGCCGCGGAAAGCAGCTGGCGACGCTGTTCTTTGAGCCCAGTACGCGCACGCGCCTGAGCTTTGAATCTGCGATGCTCAGCCTGGGCGGGAGCGTGCTCGGGTTCTCCTCGGCAAACTCTAGCTCGGCCTCCAAGGGCGAGAGCGTCTCGGATACGGTGCGCACAGTGGGCTGCTACGCGGATATTATCGCCATGCGGCATCCTAAGGAAGGCGCGCCGCTGGTGGCTTCGATGAAATCGCCGATTCCGATTATCAACGCAGGCGACGGCGGGCATCATCACCCGACGCAGACGCTGACGGATCTGCTGACCATTCGCAGGGAAAAAGGAAAGCTCGGCGGCTTTACCATCGGCCTTTGCGGCGATTTGAAGTTTGGCAGAACCGTGCACTCGCTGATCACAGCCCTTTGCCGCTATGAGGATATCAATTTCGTGCTCATTTCGCCCGAAGAACTGCAAGTGCCGGATTATATCAAGACGGATGTCCTGCAAAAGAGCGGAAAATCTTGGCGGGAAGTTGAGACCATGAGCGAAGTGATGCCAGAACTCGATATTTTGTATATGACCAGAGTGCAGAGAGAGCGCTTCTTCAATGAGGCGGATTATATCCGCCTGAAAGACAGCTATATTCTGGATCCCCAAAAGCTGGAGCCCGCCAAAAAGGATCTCTGCATCCTGCATCCGCTCCCCAGAGTTACGGAAATTTCCACCAAGGTGGACGACGACCCCCGGGCGGCGTATTTCCGCCAGGTGAAAAACGGCAAATTCGTGCGCATGGCGCTGATGTCCCGGCTACTGGAGGTGTTATAGTATGCATATCGACAGCATTCAAAACGGCCTGGTGCTCGACCATATCACAGCAGGGAAGAGCATGGAAATCTATCACTCCCTGGGGCTGGATAAGCTAAACTGCAGCGTGGCCATCATCAAAAACGTCAAGAGCGCCAAAACAGGACGCAAGGATATTTTAAAGATCGACGCGGATATTGCGCTGGATTTGGGCGTGCTTGGGTATCTGGATCCCGGCATCACAGTCAACCGGATCGCGGATGGGAAAATCGTGGAGAAAAAGCATCTGGAACTGCCCGAAAGAGTCGTCAATATCATTCGGTGCAAAAACCCGAGATGCATCACCTCGGTCGAGCCGGAGCTGGATCAGGTCTTTGAGCTTGCCAACCGGCAAACAGGGGAATACCGCTGCCTATACTGCGAAGAGAAGCATGAATAAAAATCGCCCGCCGGTTGGCGGGCTTTTTTCGCTTTGGTGGGCGAAGAAAGGGGGCAAATATGGAAAAACGGTGCAACCTTTGCCCGAGGTCCTGCAATGCCGTGCGGGGAAAAGAGGGCTTTTGCAGGATGCCGGAGCAGCCGGTCGTCGCGAGAGCCGCTCTGCATTTTTGGGAAGAGCCCTGCATCAGCGGAGAAAAAGGCTCGGGGACGGTCTTTTTCAGCGGGTGCAACCTGCGCTGTGTCTTCTGCCAGAACCATCAGATCAGCCAGGAGGGTTTTGGAAAGCAGGTGAGCGTGGAGCAGCTCAGGGCGATATATTGGAAGCTCATCGATCAGGGGGCGGAAAATATCAATCTGGTTACGCCTACGCACTTTCTAGGTGCAGTCGCCGCTTCGCTCCGGCCCAAGCTGCCCGTGCCCGTGGTCTATAACTGCGGGGGGTACGAGAAGACAGAGTCCCTAAAACGGCTGGAAGGGCTGGTGGATATTTATCTGCCGGATCTCAAGTATCTGGATGGTGCAAGCGCGGCGCGCTATTCCCTGGCGCCGGATTATCCGCAAATTGCCATAAAGGCCATAGAGGAGATGTATCGACAGGTTGGAGATTGCCAGATGAATCAAAAAGGCATGCTCCAAAAGGGAGTGCTGGTGCGGCATCTGGTTTTGCCGGGCAGCCTGGAAAACAGCCGGGCGGTGCTGGATTGGATGGAAGATTTTGCAAAAGACAAGGATGTGCTTTTCAGCCTGATGAGCCAGTATACGCCGGTGACGGATTTATCTGCCTATCCGGAGATCAACTGCGGGCTTTTGCAGAGCGAGTATGATCAGCTGCTGGCAGAGCTGGAGCAAAAGGAGAATATCGCTGGCTTTGTTCAGGAGCTTTCTTCGGCTGAGGAGCAGTATATCCCAAGCTTTCGCCTGGAAGGGCTGGAGGAGATTTGAGGGCCTGGGCAAATAAAAAGTGTTGAATTTTCTGCACATTTCGATATAATGATACTATCGTATGACAATAGAATAGGAGAAGGGGATCATTATGAAAAAATTCGTCTATGGAAACACACCTGGGATGCTGAAACAGGAGATCAACGAAGATCCGGCCAGCTATGCTGCGCAGGATGCAGTCTTTATGGGCATTCCGTGGGAGGGCGGCGTAACCTGGAGCGCATATGCCGGAACCGAGCTTTTGCCCAAGGCAATCCGCAACGCCTCTGCCAGATATACGGGCTATCTGCCTGAGCTGGATGATATCAACGTCTGGGACAACCTGAAAGTAACGGACGGCGGCGATCTCGGCTGCGAGCCCAGCGATACGCTCAAAACATTTGAAAAGATCACAGAGAAGGCAAAGGAGCTTTTTGCTTCGGGAACCGTCCCGATTTTCCTGGGCGGAGACCACAGCATCACGTTCCCCATCATGCGCGGTCTTGGCGAGACAAAGAAGGGCAAAGTTGGCATCATTCATATGGATGCACACTTTGATAACCGCGAGATTTTCGGGGACGATCCCTATGCCCGCTGCTGCCCCCTGCACCGGATTTCCGAGCTGGAGAGCGTCAAAAATACCAGCATCGTGCATTTCGGCATCCGCGGGGCGCGCAATGCCCCCCAGGACGGCGCTTATGCCAAGAAGATCGGCGCGAAAGTCGTTACCATCAACGATATCCGCATGGGCGATATGAAGGATTATATGAAGCTCGTCAAAGAGGCCTATGATACGGCGGCAGACGGCACGGATGCCGTTTACGTTACGGTTTGCAGCGACGTTCTGGATATCGCCTATAACCCGGGCGGCCCGCTGGACGGCAACGGCCTGACGACCTTTGAGCTGTTCAACGCGCTTTATTATTTCGCATGCCGCGGCATTGCCGGTTTCGATGTGGTCGAGGTTTATCCGCCTATGGATCCCAACAACACCTCTTCGCATATCGCTGTGCAGATGATCCTCTATGTGCTGGCCGGCCTTTCCAAAAAGAAGGCAGAAGCGAAATAGGAGCAAGCCAGGCCGTCTTTGGCGAAAGGAAACTAATATGAAGTTTGGGTTTGCGCATAACAACTTTAATGTGCTGAATTTGGAAAAATCCCTGGAGTTTTATGAAAAAGCGCTGGGGCTGAAGGAAGAAAAACGGCATGAAGCAGAGGATGGCAGCTTTATCATCGTCTATCTGGGAGACGGGCAGACTGGTCACCAGCTGGAACTCACCTGGCTGAAGGAATGGCAGCGCCCCTATAATCTCGGCGACAATGAATTCCACTTGGCGCTTCGTGTAGACGACTACGAGGGGGCGCTCAAAAGGCACAAGGAAATGGACTGTGTCTGCTTTGAAAATGCGGATATGGGAATTTATTTCATCGAGGATCCGGACGGATACTGGGTCGAAATTATCCCGGCAAAATAAAAAGATGCGGAGCAAAATTGCTCCGCATCTTTTTTACATGCTTTTTTCTATGAGTCAAACAAACTCATCTGCTTGGCAAGAATTTGCCTGCGGTCTGCGGCGGTATCTGCCTCAAAAAAGGCGGCGGGAAGCTCGGCGAGCAGGGGAGAAGGCTCCCCATAGCAGCTCAGATGCAGGGAGCTTTTGGCGCGCGTCATGCCTACATAGAGCAGGCGGCGCTCTTCTCCAATATCGCCCGCCTGGATATTTTGCAAAGGCAGGATGCCTTTGTTCAGCCCGCAGAGAAATACTGCTTCAAACTCCAAGCCCTTTGCGCCGTGCAGGGTGGAGAGGGTAACGGCATCCAGAGGATAGGAGCGGCTGCCGCTGCGCCGAATATCCGCCTCTTGCCCCAGTGTGAGATTTGAGAGAAAAGAGGGGAGATCTTTGTGCGCGGATGCGGCGCATAAAAGCCGCTCGAAAGAGGCATTTTCCTCTATGCTTTGCTGGGCGGCCCAATCCTCCAAAAGAGCCTGCGGGGCAGTTTTGGAAAATTGCGGAAGGAAATGCTCCAAAAGCTGAGAGAATTGCAGCAATGCCTGGGCGTTTTCCGCCTGGGCGCGGAGCGCCTGCGTGAGCGCTTCTGGGCGATAGCCAGCCTCCTCATAGCATCGCCGTATAGAGGCGGTTTGCTCATGAGAACAGCCGGCTGCCAGAAGGCTGGAAGAGAGCGTCAGGAGGTTTTGCGGCGTGCAGAGCAGCCGGAAAAAGGCGAGAGCGCGCTGAACTTCCGCGTCCGAGAGGTAATCTTCCCTTCCAAGAACGACATAGGGAATCCCCTCTTTTTGCAGGCAGTATTCTAACTGCGCCGCTTGGCGGTGCGTGCGGTAGAGCAGGGCGATATCTGAAAAGCTGAAGTCCGCGTTTTGTGCATGCGGGCGCTTTTTGGAGCCATGCGCGCCTAACATATCGATGCCGCCCATCATGCGGATGATCTCGTGGGCAATATAGATGCCTTCCGAGCGCGCGCTGGAGGCCTTGACAAGCTGTACTTTAGAGCCGGATGACCGCTTTGGCCGGAGTGCATCGCCATGCACAACGGGCTGTGCGCAGCCCAGAATTTCAGGGGTTGAGCGGTAGTTTTCCTGCAGGGTAATCTGCCTGCATTCGGGGTAATCCGAGGCCAGGCGGGAAAAGCATTCGGCGCTTGCTCCGCGGAACCCATAGATGGATTGGTTTGCGTCGCCGATGCAGAACAAACTGCCCTGCGCTCTTTTCCAAAGCTGAATGAGGCGATACTGCAATGGGTTGATATCTTGGAACTCATCCACCAAAAGATGCGCAAAGCTGCCCAAAGACCGTTCTTTTTTGCCGCTTTCCAGCTCTGCAATGGTCTTGAGCAAAATATCGTCATAATCCATGACGCCATAGGATTCCAGCAAATGATTATAAGCCGCCAAAACGCCCTCCGGCAGATCGGAAGCGGGAATCATCCCGTTTTTGATGCCGGAGATTCGGCGCAGCAGGCCGTTTGCCGAAAAGCGGAGAGAGAAGGAAGAGATGATCTCCTGCGCCAGGAGCAATGCTTCATTTTCCTCTAAAACAGGGCGGCTCAGCTTCCATTTTTTGAGCAGGGCGAGGCAGATGGAGTGAAAGGTTCCGATGCTAAGGGCGCGAATCTGGCTGCGCCCCAGCTCACGCGCCAGGCGTTCGCGCATTTCCGCGGCGGCCTGGTTGGTAAAGGTAACGGCGGTAATTTGTGAAGCCGGCACGCCCGAGCGCTCTAAGAGAGAGACAATGCGGTAAACCAGCGTCCGCGTTTTGCCCGTTCCCGGCCCGGCCTGCACGGCCAAAACCGGCGCTGTGCTGGAGGCCGCCTCCCATTGCAGCTGGTTCAGGCCGTAGTGATCGGGCGAAGCGCCGGAATCCGGCTGCTCCTCTTGGGCCGCCGGCGCAGAAATGGCGGGAGAGGGCAAAACAGCTTGTTTTGGGGAAGGCTTGGAAGGAAGGTTTTTGAAGAAAGAAAGCTGCCCTTGCAGACTGGCGCGTTCATCCTCGCCGATCAGCTGGATTTTCCCATAAACGCCGTCAAAGCCGGGCTGGGCCAGCATCTCTCCTGCGCGCAGCCGGCGAATTCCCTCGGCCACCAGCGGGCCGGCCTTCTCCTTAATTTGCGTTAGAGGAGCTTCGCGCAGGATATATAGCTCCGGTCCAATTTCTTTTGCCAGAGATTCCTGCAAATTTCGTATTTTCAGGCTGCTGCCCGAATAGCCAAGGCAGGAGGAGAGCGCCTCCGAAAGCGGCATAATGCTCTCAAAATGCTTTGCATAGGGCGCGCGCCGGCCAAGCGGATAGGTCGCCAGCTCTTCAACGCGGTGGGAAACGCCGACGGTCAGGCGCTTGCCGCATACGGGGCAAATCCCGCCCAGCGCGATAGTCTGCTCGGGAGAGAGGCATACGCCGCAGTTGCGGTGCCCGTCGTAATGGTATTTTCCCTCTTCCGGGAAGAATTCCAGCGTTCCGTAAAACTCCTGTGTTTCCGGGTGCGCCAGGGCATGGCTGATGGCGGAATAGGAAAACTCCGTATCGAATAAATTCGCCTCCCGGGCAAGATTTGCCGGGGAGTGGGCATCCGAATTGGAGACGAGGGTATAGCGATCCAGCGCTTCCAGGCGCCAGTTCATGGGCGGATCTGAAGAAAGCCCAGTTTCCAGAGCATGGATCTGCGGCGTCAGATCTTCAAAGCATTCCTCGATGGTATCAAAGCCGGAGTATGCGCCAAATAAAGAGAAGTGCGGCGTCCAGATATGCGCGGGAATAAAAATGGCGTCCGGGCAGGTTTCCAGCGTCAGCTCCAGGAGATCTTTGCTGTCCAGCCCCAGAATCGGCCGGCCATCCGAATGCAGATTCCCAATGGCCTCCAGCTTTTTGGAGAGCGCTTCGGCTTTTTCCAAAGAGGGGACAAGAATGAGCAGGTGCACTTTGCGCGTGCGCCCATTTTTTTTATAGATACAGCTGATTTCGCTGGAGAGGATAAACCTCGGCGCGCAGCCTTGCAGGGCAGTTTCGCATGGCAAAATGAACTCATCCTTTAGGCGGTAAAAACCCTCTTCGGCAGGCGTGAATTTCTCTGCGAGCTCCTGGCGCCAGGCGGGATGCGTGAAGTCGCCAGTCCCGATGAGATGCAGCCCCTTTTTGCGCGCGGCATGATCCAGCGTTTCGGGCGCGCAGGTTTTGCTGGTCGCCCGGGAATAGCGGGAGTGAATATGCAGATCTGCGAGAAACATATCTTTGCTCCTAACATTTGCGATATGCTCATTATAGTGGAATTATAGGAAAAAAGAAATATTTTGGGCTAAAATGGCGGAAAAAGGGGAATATGGGCGAGAATGCAAAATTAGAAGTGCGGCAGAATTTTTTAAGATTTTTTTAAGATGCGAGTTCTACTACCCATTTTAAAAAAGATATGATACCATAGATAAGGAAAATCTTTCAGGAGGAAATGAAGGAAATGAACAAAGCAATGAAGAGAACAATTTGTGTAGCTTTCGTGCTTATCTTGGCCTTGGCTCTGGTGGCATGCGGCGCTCCTGCTGATGCGCTTACGGGTACCACTTGGAAGCTGACCGGCGGCGAAGCAATGGGCATGGAAATGGGAGAGAGCGATGTGGAGTCCCTGGTTGGAACTATGACGCTGTCTTTCCAGAAGGGCGGCAAGGTTACTGTCGATCTCAATGGGCAGAAAGCTTCTTCCAAGTACAGTGTCGATGGCGACACCGTTACCATCACGGATCCCACGGGCACGATGACCGCGAAATTCAGCGGCACAGAGATGCGCCTGGATCAGGAGCAGGAAGGCGTTACCGTAACGCTGATCTTCACCAAGCAGTAAGCTGCGAAATTGCAAAAATAAAAAAGAAGCCGCTTGGCTTCTTTTTTATTTTCCGGGGTTTCAGATTTTGTCTGCCAGGAATTTTTGCAGCAAATTAGCTGCAAGCTCAATGTATTCGGCCAGAGGAGCCTCTAAAACTCCTGCGATGGCAGATTTGCAGCGGTTCATCGGGATGAGGATTTTCTGGGCATCGCTTTGGGCGACGGCAGCAGCCATGGCCGGCGTAATTTCGCCGAGCAGGGAATTGGCCAGAACGATTCCTATGGGCCCGATGATGACATCCGCGCTCTGGGCGTTGTAGATCACGGGGTTTTCTCCGGTTGCGCCTTCCTGGGCACCGGCGCGCAGCATGGTAGAAGTGGCGATGCTGTTGGTGCCAAGGGCTATAAGCGGCAGTTCTGGCCATCTTTGCCGGATTTTCTCAACCAGCATCTTGCCGATTCTCCCGCCCTGGCCGTCTATGATTAAAATCTTCACGATAGCTCACCTCCAAAGGCAGGCTCCCTGAAAAGAGCAAGCCTGTTTTTATCTTAACATGCCGGCAAAAAAACTGTCAAATTGCAGGAGCGGCTCTGATAGGCATGAAGATAGGCACAAAGTGCATATAGATTGAGTATTATGAAGTATCTGAGCGAAAGATTGGGGAGAGAAGAGATGGGCAAATGCAATGCGAAACGGCTGCTTGGCTATATTTTGCTGGCAATGGGGGCGCTTCTAGTATTGTTTATCCTGCCTGCCTGGATCTGGTGCCTCATTTTTGGAGTTGCGCTTATCGTGGTAGGGGTACTGATGTTTAAAGAATGCTGAAATGTGAGAGGTGAGGAACATGAAAGTTTATTGCGTACGGCCGCCGAAATTCATCCGGGGAATCTTGAAACTGTTTTTCAAATGAGAAAGAATGGGCAAAGGGGCATATGAAAAAACCGGCTGCAAAAAGCAACCGGTTTTATTATGTTCCAAATTAGATGGAGCGCTGCACATTACCCGAACGCAGGCAACGAGTGCAAACATACTTTCTCACGGGAGTTCCGTTTTCAACAACCCGGACTCTTTGCACATTGGGAGCCCATTTCCGCTTGGATTTTTTATTCGAGTGGGACACGTTGTTGCCGGAGACAACGCCCTTGTTGCAGATTTCGCAATATTTGGCCATTTTTGACACCTCCTCATGAGTGATCTTCACAACGTGATACATTTTAGCACTAATCGGGAAAACTTGCAATAGTTATTTTTCGGGTTTTTGCGAATATAGAAACTTTTGCGGGCAGCTGGGTACTTGAAAACAGAAAAAAATAATATATAATAGTGTTAATACCATAAATAATAAGGAGGCTTGGAACATGAGTGCCGTTTTAGAAAATAATCTGGGAAGCATCACCTACTCGGATGACTATATCGCTTCGATTGCCGGCATGGCGACGACGGAATGCTATGGGGTTGTGGGCATGGCGTCTACCAAAATGACGGATGGCATCGTCGAGCTGCTGGGCAGAGAGAACCTCAAGCGGGGCGTTAAAGTATTTACGGACCAGACCCATCAGCTTCGGATCGATCTGTATATCGTCGTGCAATATGGGCTTGCAATTTCCGCCTCATCAAACAGCATTATTGAGACGATCCGCTATCAGGTAGAGCGGGCGACGGGTTTGACTGTGCGCGAAGTTAATGTTATAGTAAGCGGGATACGGGTAAACGCGTAACGCTTTGAGGAGGAATGGAATTGTCGGAGCTTAGGATAGATGCGCAGATGTTCCGGGATATGGTGGTCTCTGCCGCAAACTATTTGGAAAAAAATAAGCAAAATCTAAACGATCTGAATGTCTTCCCGGTGCCGGACGGCGATACGGGGACGAACATGATGATGACGCTGGTTTCTGCGGCAAAGGAAGTCAACGCCTGCCAGGCGCAGAACGTCGGAAAAATGGTACAGGCCTTTGGCGACGGCGCGTTGAAAGGCGCGAGAGGAAACTCTGGCGTCATTCTTTCCCAGCTGTTCCGCGGTTTTTCTAAGAGCGTCTCGAAAGAACAGGAAACGCTGGATGCGCAGGACTTTGCCCGGGCAATAGAGATGGGCGTGGAGGCAGCGTATAAAGCCGTGATGAAGCCCAAAGAGGGCACGATTTTAACAGTCGCCAAAAGCATGGCAAAGGAAGCCAGAAAGCAGGCGGATGCGGGGGCAGATTTGCTGGATCTGATCGAGGCTGTCATTGGCGCCGGCGAGAAGATGCTTCAGAAAACGCCTGAGCTGCTGCCTGTGCTCAAGGAGGCTGGGGTTGTCGATGCGGGCGGCGCTGGCCTGCTTGTCATCTACAAAGGCTTTAAGATGGCCATGGATGGTGAGGAAGTGGCAGAAGTGCTGGATCTTTCCCTGCCAAAGCAGATTCCGGCTTCGGCCATGCAGGATATCAGCACGGCGGAAATCGAATTTGGCTACTGCACTGAATTTTTCATCACGCACACAACGGGCGTAACAGAAGAGAGCATCGAGCATTTGCGCGATAAGCTGCTGGCGATTGGCGACAGCCTGGTGGTTGTGGGTGATCCGGAGCTGATCAAAGTGCATGTGCATACGAATATGCCAGGCAAAGTGCTGCAATATGCGCTCAAGCTGGGCCAGCTTTCCAAGATCAAGATCGATAATATGCGCGAACAGCATCAGTCGCTGACGGGGCTTTCGCCTGTGGAGGAAGAAAAGCCCAAAAAGCAGATTGCGGTAGTCGCAGTTTCTGCCGGAGACGGCCTCGGCGCAATTTTCAAGGATTGCCTGGTGGATGAATTGGTCGAGGGCGGCCAATCCATGAACCCCAGCGCGGAGGATATCAAAGAGGCCATCGAACGCGCTCCTTCGGATTGCGTCATCGTGCTGCCCAATAATAAGAATATCATTTTGGCTGCCGAGCAGGCAGGGGAGCTGACCCAAAAAACCATCGCGGTGATCCCGTCTAAAACCTTCCCGCAGGGCCTTTCGGCAATGCTCTCTTACCGGGGAGAAGATGCCAGCCTGGAGGAGAATGCCCAGGCCATGAAAGAGGCGCTGGGCGGCGTAAAATCCGCCGCTATTACCAAAGCTGTCCGGGATAGCCATATGAATGGAGAGCAGATTCTGGAAGGCGAGTTCCTCGGCATTCTGGAAGGCGATATCGTCTCCCATGGGACAGATATGAAGCAGACGGCAGATGCCCTTTTGGAACAAATGGTAACCGAGGATGACGCCGTGATCTCCTTCTACTCCGGAGCAGAGGTAGCAGAAGAGGAAGCGCGCGCCCTTGTGGATGAAATCGCCGAAAAATATGACGATTTGGATACAGAGCTTTATCAGGGCGGCCAGCCGGTCTATCACTATATCATATCGGTTGAATAACGCGGAAAAGAAAGGCGAGCCTTTGCGCTCGCCTTTTTCTGTATATGGGGAGAAGAATGGGAGTCTATCTGAATTCGAATGTAACGGCGCTGAACAAAATCGGGCCAAAAACGGCAAAGCTTCTGAAAAACCTGGAGATCGAAACGGTGGAGGATTTGCTCTATCACTTTCCGGCCTACTACCGGGATTTTCGCGCGCCGCAAAAAATTGCTGAAATAGCGCAGGCGGAAATTGCGCTGGTGCGCGCCAAGCTGACGATGCCGCCCAGATGGATTCGCCGGTTTGGCAAAACCAGCATCTTCAGCTTTGAAGTCGCCGATGGCACGGGCGTGCTGGATATCAATATCTTTAACCTCCCGTTCCTGTTTGAGAAATATAAGGCGGGGCAGGAATATCTTTTTTATGGAAAACCCAAGGTATTCCGAAACCGCGTGCAGATGGATAATCCGGAGGTCTTCCAGATGGATTCCGCCCCCAGCATGATGGCATATTATCCGCTGACCGCAGGGATTAATCAGAGAGTCCTGCGCCAAGCCATCAAAACGGCACTGGAAACGCTGGAATTGCCCCAAGCGTATTCTTCTTCGTTTTATCAGACGTGCGGGCTGAGAAGCGATTTGGAGGATTTTTCGGGCATTCACTTGCCGGAGAACCCTAAAGAGAGCGAGCTGGCCAGAAGAAGCCTCGCGAAGAAGGAGCTGCTGCTCTTTCACCGCATGATGGAGCTTTCTGCGACAAAAATGCAGCATCGAACGCCGCTGGAGTTTCCCGAGCAGCTCAGAGAAAAGTTTCTGGCAAAACTTCCGTTTGCCTGCACGGGGGCACAGAAGCGCGTGATGGGGGAGATAGAGCAGGATTTGCGGGCAGAGTGCTCTGCAAACCGGCTGGTACAGGGAGACGTTGGCTCGGGAAAGACCGCCGTCGCGCTGTATGCGGCCTATGCCGTTCAGGCGGCCGGTGGGCAGAGCGTGCTCATGGCGCCGACGGAACTGCTCGCGGATCAGCACTTTTCCTTTGCCAAGACGCTTTTCGGGGAGCGCGTTTGCCTGCTCAAAGGCTCCAGCACGCCGGCAGAGCGAAAGGAGATTTTCCAAAGGCTGGCAGACGGCGAGATAGCGCTGCTCATCGGCACGCATGCTGTGCTGTATGGAGATCTGCCTTTCCGCCGCCTGGAACTTCTGATGGTGGACGAGCAGCACCGCTTTGGCGTGCAGCAGCGCTCGGCCCTTCTAAAGGCGCATCCCGGGGCGCATATGGTCGTGTTTTCCGCGACGCCCATCCCGCGCTCGCTGGCTCTCATTTTATATGGCAATGCGGATATCTCGGTATTGGATGAGCGTCCGCCGGGCAGAACGCCCCCGGCAACGCATCTGGTGAGCGGCCGCAAGCGGGAGGATATGTACCGCTGGATTGAAAAGAAAGTACAGGAAGGCGAAAAAGTCTATATTGTCTGCCCGCTGATGGAGCCTTCAGAGGGGATTGCGGCGCGGTCTGTGCAGGGTGTATGGCAGGAGTTAAAGCAGAGCTATCCCGCGCTTAGGACGGATACGATGTACGGCAAAATGTCCGCCGCTCAAAAGCAAGAGGTGATGGAGCGGTTCCGCCGGGGAGAGACGCAGGTCCTGATCTCCACGACGGTGGTGGAAGTTGGCGTGGATGTGCCGGATGCGCGGATCATGGTGATCGAAAACGCGGATCGCTTCGGGCTGGCGCAGCTGCATCAGCTGCGCGGCAGAGTCGGACGGGGCGGCGGCACATCTTATTGCTATCTGGTCTCGGATGGCAGCGGGCTGGAGCGGCTGAAAATTCTCAAAAACTGCAATGACGGCTTTGAAATCGCCAGGCAGGATCTGGCGCTGCGGGGGACAGGCGAATTCTTTGGCCAGCGCCAGCATGGAAGGGAATCTTTCCGGGCGGCAGATCTGCTGGAGGATGCGGATTTGGCGCTGGAGACGAAAAAAATCCTCGAAGAGCTGGAAGGGCAGCTCCCCAAGGATTATCAGGTTTTGACACAAAAAGCGCGGGAAAAGCTCGAAGAACGCGCAGGCGGCCGCGGCGAGGTTTAAAAGCGGCAAAGGCCAGGCAGGGCGGCCGGAGAATCTGCGAGCGCATCTGCGCCGGCGGAGCTCAGCTCCTCCCGGCTGCCATATCCATAGAGCACGCCAATGCTAAAGATATGGTTTTCCTGCGCGCCCAAAATATCATGCTTGCGATCGCCCACCATTTTTACAGCAGAAGGAGAAGGCGCGCCGTTTTGCTCCAGAGCATACGCGATGACTTCTCCTTTTTTGACTCTGCTGCCATCCAGGTTGCTCCCGCAGATGTGAGCAAAATAAGAAGAAAGCGAAAAATGCTCTAAAATCTGCCGGGCATAGACGGTCGGCTTAGAAGTCGCCACCGTGAGAATATGGCCCTCAGAGGCCAATTTTTGCAGCATTTCGGGGATGCCGGCGTATACCTCGTTCTCAAACAAGCCGATGGCAGAGAAACGCTCGCGGTATTTTGCGATGGCAATCTCCGCATCTGCCGCAGAAAGATCGTAAAAGTGCATGAAGGAATCCTTGAGCGGCGGCCCGATGAAAGGCTGCAAAACGCTGCGGTCGGGCACGGCAATGCCGAAAAATTCCAGCGCATACTGAACGCAGCTGGTGATGCCGAGCTCGGGATCGGTCAGCGTGCCGTCGAGATCAAAAAAGATATGCGTCTGCATGGCCTTACTCGATGAAAGATGCGATCTCGCCCAGCGCCTTGCGCTTCTTTGGGCGCAGTTCCGGCGAAGCAGGGTAGCCGACTGCGATGACGATGGCAACGGGGCTCTCGCCTGCAATTCCAAGAATTTCTTTGATTTTATCGCTGTTATAGGAGCCCATGATGCAGGTTCCAAGCCCGAGCTCTTCCGCCTGCAGGCAGGCGCAGATGGTGGCGATGCCGAGATCGAATTTTGCCCACTTCTGATTGGGTTTCATGCCGCCTTTGGCGATGAGAAGCGCCGTCTCCTCAGTGATTACGATAAAAGCCGGGCACTGATTGGTAAATTTATTCAGGCCGTCTTCCTGGGTAGCCAGAGCGACCTTGGCGCATTTTTCGGGATTGGTAACGGCATAGAACTTCCAGGGCTGGGAGTTGCAGGCCGAGGGCGAAAGATGCGCGGCCTCGAGTATTTTTTCCAGTTTTTCTCTTTCGACGGGCGTATTGGCATAGCTTCTGCAGCTCTGCCGTTTTTGTGCAAGCTCTAAAAAATCCATTCTAAAATCCTCCAATCGTTTTTTCTATTATAAGGCAAAAACAGGGCGGGCGCCATAGATTTTTCCGGAGCAAGCCGATATAATAAAAAGAACGATGTCGTTTTGAGAGGAGAACATATCATGCGGGAACTGAAAAAAGTATCTTTTTTGCATTTGCCGACGCCGCTGGAGTATTTGCCGCGGCTTTCAGAGAAACTCGGGATTGAGCTGTGGATCAAAAGAGACGATTTAACCGGCCTGGGCATGGGCGGCAACAAACTGCGCAAGCTGGAGTATCTGCTCTACGATGCAAAGCAGCAGGGCGCGGACAGATTGCTGACGGTAGGCGGGGCGCAGACCAATCATGGGCGGCTGACGGCAGCCGTGGCGGCCAAGTATGGCCTAAAGTGCACGATCGCCTGTATCGATGATTATCCGGGAGAAGTCTCGGCGAACTTGCTCCTGGATCGCATTATGGGCGCGCAGGTCGTCATCAAAAAAGACGACGGCCGGCCGGAAGCAGAGCAATACGACGAGCTTTTGCAAAAGCTCTCCCAGCGCTATGAAGCGGAGGGGGAAAAGGTTTACTGCATTCCCATGGGCGGCTCGAATCTGGTTGGAATGTGCGGATACCGCGAGTGTGCCCAGGAAATCGACGCCCAGGCAAAGCAGCTGGGCCTGGGAAATGCGCGGCTGGTTTGTGCTGTCGGAAGCATTGGGACTTATATGGGGCTATACTGCGGTTTGCAGGAGGCGGATTCTCGGCTGAATCTGACGGGCATCGCCATTTCTCCATTTGAAGAGGAAAAAGAGAAGCGCATTTGCCAGTATTATGCGGAAGTTTGCGGCGAGTTGGAGCTGGAGCAGAGAGAGCAGCCGAATTTTCAGATTGAAAAGGGCTATACCCGGGGCGGATACAACAACCCTTGCAAGCAGGTGCGGGAAGCGATTTACGAGGTTGCCCGCCAGGAGGCCATCCTGCTGGATCCGTGCTATACGGGAAAGGCCTTTGCAGGAATGCAGGAGATGATCGCGGAGGGAAAAATTGCAAAAGGGGAAACCGTCATCTTCCTGCATACGGGCGGCGCGCCTGGCCTAAATACTCCGGTTCACCGAAAAGCCTTTGAGCAGGAATTGCGATCGGGCATCGAGGTGCTGGGAAAAGAGTATGAGCTCATGGAAGAATAGCATAGAGCCTAAGGGAGATAAAAGGGAAGGCGGACCATGATTGGTTTGCCTTCCCTTATTTGATGCCGCTTGATACGGCAGGATGAGCCGCCCGAATCTATCTGAGCTTCTTCACCATCCGGAGCCGCGTGTTTTCTTCCTCCATCATGCGATACCCCAGCCGCTCGTATAGCCTAATCGCCCCTGTATTTGTTTTCTCGGCGTGGAGAACGATGGCGGGCATCGCCATTTCTTCCGCGAATTTTTGGGCGGTTTCGATGAGCTCTGTTCCAATCCCGTTGCCGCGGTATTGCGTTGAAACGGATAAATCGTCCAGATAAATAAAATCTTCGGGTTCATGATGCACTTCGATGGAGAGGTAGGCGATTATGGAGCCATTTGCCTCTGCCACACAGATGAAGTCGCCGCGATCCTCAAAAAATTTATCCAGATAGCCCTCTTTATATCCGCAGACGTTTTGAGTGTGATAGATAGCCTGGAGCATCTCTATAAACAGTTCTTTGATTCTGCTTTCATCATCTTTTTTTGCTTTTCTGATGTTCCATTCCATGGCGAAGCCTCCTTGGGCAGTTAGTATAACTCGATGCGCGCCAAAAACGAATAGGGGCAATCTTGATTCGCACAAAAAGCGGAAGAGAGGGGAGGGGGAGCGAAGAAAAAACGGAGCGGCTGCTCCAAACTTGAGAAAATCTATTTCCGCCAATATTTTTTTATAAAAAGAAAATCGGAGTAAAGTTTCCTTTACTCCGATTGGTGCGGATAAGAGGACTTGAACCTCCATGAAGTTTCCCTCATACGGACCTGAACCGTACGCGTCTGCCAATTCCGCCATATCCGCATGGCTATAAAAGTGGTGGATGGGGATGGATTCGAACCATCGAAGTCTGAGACGGCAGATTTACAGTCTGCTCCCTTTGGCCACTCGGGAACCCATCCACAAAAGTGGAGCTGGCGATGGGAATTGAACCCGCAACCTGCTGATTACAAATCAGCTGCTCTGCCAATTGAGCTACACCAGCAAATGGTGCCTCAGAGTGGAATCGAACCACCGACACAGGGATTTTCAGTCCCTTGCTCTACCAACTGAGCTACCGAGGCAAGATAATTGGCGACCTGGATGGGGCTCGAACCCACGACCTCTAGCGTGACAGGCTAGCGTTCTAACCAACTGAACTACCAGGCCAGGCTGCGTGTCTTTTTGGTGGGCCCTCACGGACTTGAACCGCGGACCAATCGGTTATGAGCCGACCGCTCTAACCAACTGAGCTAAGGGCCCGCAAACACCAAAAATACTCATCAAAAATGGTGACCTCGAGGGGACTCGAACCCCTGTTGCCGCCGTGAGAGGGCGGAGTCTTAACCGCTTGACCACGAGGCCACATAACTATATAACTTGGTCGGGGTGAGAGGATTCGAACCTCCGACCCCATGCTCCCAAAGCACGTACGCTAACCAAACTGCGCTACACCCCGAGCTGTACAACCGCTAAGTGCGGCGACGCATATTAATATACAATACCTGCCGCTCATTGTCAAGAACCTTTTTCACAAATGTGAAAAAATTCTGCAATTTGTTGTAGAAACCAGCTTTGTATTCTATAATAGCAGAGGAAATAGAAAATTTCAATCGACAATGGAGTAAAAATGACGCAAAGCCTATATGAGTATGTGCAAACGCACGGCCTAAAATATTATATTGAAACCTATGGCTGCCAGATGAACGAGCACGATTCGGAAAAGCTCGCAGGAATTTTGCAGGCGGTGGGCTACCAGCGGGCAGAGGAAATGCAGGAGGCAGATCTCATTTTGTTTAACACCTGCTGTGTGCGCGATCATGCAGAAAAAAAGGTTTTTGGCAATATCGGCGCCCTAAAGCCGCTTTCTCTGCGAAAAAAAGGCCTGATTGTGGCGGTCTGCGGCTGTATGATGCAGCAGCAGGATGTCGCGGAAAAACTGGTGAAGACCTTCCCGTTTGTCAAAATTGTGTTTGGGACAAACAACATGAACGAGCTGCCATCCATGCTATATGCCGCTCTGATGCAGAAAGAGCGCGTTTTGAACGTGCGGCAGAGCAGCATTTCCAGTTCAGTCATAGAAGATGTGCCCATGCAGCGCAAGGAGCGCCCGCTGGCTACGGTGAACATCATGCAGGGCTGCAACAATTTCTGCACCTACTGTATCGTTCCCTATGTGCGGGGCCGGGAATGGAGCAGGGCCCCGGAGGATATTCTGGCCGAAATCCGCGGCCTTGCCCAGGAGGGCTACCAGGAAGTGATGCTGCTGGGGCAAAACGTCAACTCGTATGGAAAAGGCGCTGGCGATGTGGATTTCGCGGGCCTTTTGGAGCGCGCCGCAACGCAAACGGGGATTGCGCGCATCCGGTTTATGACTTCGCACCCAAAGGATATTTCCGAGCGGCTTTTGGAGCAGATGGCAAGGCACGATAACATCTGCAAACAGCTGCATTTGCCCGTGCAGTCCGGCTCGAGCCGCATTTTACAGCGCATGAACCGGGGCTATTCCAGAGAGGAGTATCTGGCGATCGTCCGCAGGGCGCGGCAGATGATCCCGGGCATTGCCCTGACCACGGATATTATCGTCGGCTTCCCCGGTGAGAGCCAGGAAGATTATGAGCAGACGCTCAGCCTCGTGCGCGAAGTGGGCTACGATGCCGCGTTTACTTTCGTCTATTCTCCGCGCAACGGCACGCCGGCCGCCTCTTTTCCGGAGCAGATCCCGGAAGAGATCAAGCAGCAGCGCATTGTCCAGCTGGTCGAACTGCAAGGTGAGCTGACCTATCAGAGCAACCTGGCTTATGTCGGCAAAAAAGAGCGCGTGCTCATCGAGGGCGTGAGCCGCAGAGACGAGCAGAGCATCTGCGGGCGCACGGATTCGGGAAAAATGGTCAATATGCCGGGGCCAAAAGAAAAAATAGGCGGTTTTGTCTGGGCGGAAATACTCGAAGCGAAGCGGACGACACTGCTTGGGAGGATGCTGGATGGCTGAGATACGGGCGCTGTGCCAGGCTGATGTGCGCCAAGCGCGGCAGCTTTGGGAAGAGGCATTTCCGGAAGATGCCGGAGAATTTGCTGTCTGGTATTTTTCGCATCGCTTTTTGCCGGAAAATTGCTATGGCCTTTTTGAAGAGGGGCGGCTGCTCAGCATGGCGCAGGTCGGAAAAGAGCCGCTTTGGCTGAACGGCGCGGTGATGCAGGCAAATTTCCTGCGCGGCGTTGCCACGGCAAAAGGGCAGGAAAGAAAAGGCTATGCTTCGCGGCTCATCCGTTCTATTTTGCAGGAGCTGGCAAGCCAGGGCGAGGCAATCTCGATTTTAAAGACGTTTATCCACCCGTTCTATCAGCGCATGGGCTATGAAGCCTATTCGCGCCGGGCGGTGAGAAAAATAGAGAGCGCAGAAAGGGAAACGCGCGCCTATCACGTCTATTCCAGAGCGGATGAGGTTCCAGAATCACTGCTTTTGGGGCTACTGGATTGCTACCGCGCCTATCTAAAGGGCAAAAGCGGCTATCTTTTCCGCGATGCGGCATATTTCCGCAGGTTTTTGGAAGAGGCCCTGGATTTTAGCAAAGGGGTTTTGATTGTGCCCGAAGGAGCGGGGGCCTACTGCATTGCCTATCCGGAGGACGGTGCGCTCTATGCCGAAGAGATCGCAGGCGCGGGAGAAAATCTCCCAATGCTTTTTGCGAAGATAGCGAGGAGCATGGGGATGGCGTTTTCTTATCTCTGCCCCCAGGCGTCAAAGGGAGATCCGGATGCGATGGGGCGGGCGGTTTCTGCCCAGGCGCTCCTGCAAAAAACAGTCAGGCACGGGAGCGCACGCATTTGCCTGAAAGACGATATTCTACCGCAAAATTGCGGCGTTTGGGATATTTCTGCCCGGGATGGGGCAGTCTTAGTGCAAAAAAGCCAGGAAATGAAGGCAGATATCTGCCTTACCAGCGGGCAGCTGGCTCTGCTCTGCATGGGAGGGGCACTGCCGGGCAAGGCGATTCCGAGGTGTGTGCAAGAGCTTTGGGATAGCGCCCAGCTGGGAATATTTGAGCAATACTAAGGAGCGAAACAATGCTGAGAAAAACATTTGCCGTTGTAGATCTTTCGAAAATCGCGCATAATATCCGCGTGCTTCAAAAAAATATGGGGGAAGGCGTGCTGCCTATGGCCGTCGTCAAGGCCAATGCCTATGGCCACGGCGTGCGGCAGGTGGCAAAAACTGCGCAGGACTGCGGGGTTTGCTGGTTTGCTGTTGCGACGGCAGACGAGGCGGTTACCCTGCGGGAGAGCTGCGCGGCGCATATCTTAGTGCTCTCTCCGGCGGATGAACAGTCCAATATTGAGCTGGTCAAACGCGGCATTTCGGTTACGGCTTTTACGCCGGAGCATCTGCGCAGTCTGTCCGCCATCGCCAAAGAGCTGAAAATGCAGGCGAAAATCCACGTCAAGCTGGATACCGGCCTTGGGCGCATTGGCCTGCGGACGCAGGAGGAACTTCTGGAAGTACTGAGCTATTTTGACGAATATCCGGAACAGCTAAAGCTGGAAGGGCTTTTTACGCACTTTGCCGTGGCCGATCAGATAGAGAAGAGCTTTACTGTTTTGCAGCTTAACCGATATCTGGCGTTTCGCGATACGGTATTTGGGCGCGGCTATCGCCCGATCTGCCATGCCTCCAATTCCGCGGCAATTTTGGATATGCCGGATGCGCGGCTGGATCTCTGCCGGATGGGCATCTCCATGTATGGATACCCGCCCTCCGGAGAGCTCGCGCCCTTTGCAGAGGAACTGCAACCCGCGCTTTCGCTCAAGAGCACGGTCGTGCATGTCAAGAAGATAGAACCGGGCGATTCCGTGAGCTATGGGCGCACGTTCATCGCCGATCAGCCCCGGGAGATTGCGACGGTTGTCATCGGCTATGCAGATGGGTATCCCCGGGCGCTGAGCAACAAGGGAAGGGCTGTCGTGCGCGGGCAAAGCGTGCGGCTGGCTGGGCGCGTCTGCATGGATCAGGCTATGTTCGACGTAACAGGCCTGGGCGTGCAGGTGGGCGACGAGATCACCCTCATCGGCCAGGATGGGGCCGAGAGCATCTGGGCGCAGGAAGCCGCACAGCTATGCGAAAACGGCATGATCAGCTATGAAATCCTGACGGGAATCAGCGCCCGCGTGCCGCGCGTTTACATCGAAACAGACTGTAAATAGCTTGTAAAGCTTTGGCGGCTTTTGTTATTTTTCTTTACAATTTGTCGGAATTAAATTAAACTAAAGGTTAGTGCAAAAGGAGAGGTATGCGAGTTATTGCAGGTTCTGCCAGAGGGCGTCAGTTAAAGGCGCCAAAAGGCAATGAAACGACGCGCCCTACAACAGATAAAGTCCGGGAAGCGATTTTCGGCGCACTGCAATTCGAGATCCCGCAAAGCCGCGTTTTGGATCTGTTTGCCGGGTCCGGCGCGATGGGGATTGAGGCGCTCTCCCGGGGCGCTGATTTTGCGGTTTTTGTGGATGCAGACCGCGCAGCGGCGGCTCTGGTGCGTGAAAATCTGAAGGAGCTGGGTATGCAGAAGCAGGCGCAGGTCTTGCAGATGGATTACGGCAGTGCCTTGCGCAGCCTGAGAGAGCCGTTCGATTTTATCTTTCTGGATCCGCCCTATCATGCCGGGCTGTATCAGCCGGCGATTGAGGCGGTGATAGAACTGGGGCTGCTGGCTCCGGGCGGCAAAATCGTCGCAGAGCATGAAGAGGACGCTGTTTTTGACAGGCGCTATGTGCAAAAAGAAAAGAAATACGGCCGCACGCGGGTCAGCTTTTTATCGATAGGAGAATAGCGTGAAACTGTTGTTTCCAGGAAGTTTTGATCCCATTACGCTGGGGCATATGGATTTGATCGAGCGCGCCGCGCAGATTGCGGACGAGCTCTATGTCGTCTCCTTCAATAATGCGGCAAAGCATTATCTGCTTTCCAAAGAGGAGCGCCTGATGCTGATGCAAAAGGCGACGGCGCATCTGGGCAATGTCGTCGTAGACAGCAGCGATGGGATGCAGGTCGCATACTGCAGGGAGCATGGCATCCGCTGTGTGCTGCGCGGGCTGCGCGGTGAGCTGGATTTGCTCTATGAGCGGGATATTGCCGCGGCCAACCGGCAGCTTGGCGGGCTGGAAACGCTGTTTTTGCTTTCGGCTCCGGGCGCGGCGCATATCAGTTCGAGCGTCGTGCGGGAACTGGTGGCATTTTCAGCGGATCTGACGGGCTTTGTCCCGGAATGTGTCAAAGAATATATGGAAAAATTAACGCACTAAATGAACATAAATGACGGGGGTTATACGCAATGGAGAAGATGGACGTTTTTGCTTTGGTGGATGAGCTGCAAGAGGAGATCGAGATGAGCCCAACCAAGGGCTTTTCCAAAAGCAAGCTGGTCGATCAGAAAATTGTGATGGAAATTATCGAAGATATCAAAGCCGCTCTGCATGAAGAGCTGGATTTTGCAAAAAAAGTTGCGTCTGAGCGCGATCAGATCCTCAAATCTGCGGATATTCAGGCGGAGGAGATCGTCCGCCGCGCGAAAAAAGAAGCAGAGGCTATGATCAAGCAGGAGGAGATCACGCAGGCGGCATATGAAAAGGCCAATAAGCTCATCGAAAACAGCCGCGCCAAGGCCGGCGAGATTAAGAAAATGGCCAATACCTATGCCGAAGAGGTGCTGGATGAGCTGGAGACTTTCTATCGTGAAAGCATCGATTTGGTTGGCGAAAACAAAGCACGCCTCTATGCGAAAATGAACAGCGAGCAGAAAGCGCCCAGCGAGAACTAGCTGCGGCTGCGCCTTTTGCGCCGGCTGAGCAGCAGACAGAAGAGCGCGCATACGGCCAAAAAGATGCTCATAGGCAAATAAGCACTGGCAGATGGGAAACGACAAGGCGTTCCGGCATTCTGGATTGGCATGGCCAGCATGAGGATGCCTGCAAACAGAACGCAGAGCAGCCCCTGAAGCGTTTTGTGCCAAAACAGCCCGCGGATGGGCAATTTGCTTTTTGCGCAAAGGGCCGCCGTTTGGCTCTGAATGCAAAAACCGCCGAACGAAGTGATGCCGCATAGGTATAAAATCCGCTGCGGCAGCGGCAGAATATTAGAATGAATGCACCCGGTTGTCATTTCCAGGGCACCAAGCCCCAGGGAAAGAAGCTGCTGGGTGCTTTCGCTTTCTGCGGGCAAAATGGCTTGCAAAGCGCAAAGAAGCCCTTGGGCAAAAACTGCGTAGATCACCATAAAGCCGCCGACTGCCAGCATACTGTCCAGCCCTTTGGCGACGGAATGCGAGAGCGCTTCGCCAAAGGAGATGGGCTGGGAAAGATCTGGCCTTGCGAGCGCGGCCGCCGACTGCGGGCAGGTTTTGCGAAACTGGCGCCCAACCAGAATGGCCAGAAGCGCCGCGGACAGATAATGGGGGATGAGCAGATACTTTGCCAAAGAGGCATCGCCCAGCATACCAATGGCAACGGCTCCCACCAGATACATGGGCCCGGAGGTGCTCGTGCAGTTGATCATTTTGCTCGCTTCCGCCTGGCTGAGCTGCCCGTTGGCGTAGATTTCAGATGTGATTTTTGCTCCCATGGGATATCCGGAGAGGCAAGATGCCAAAAACGCGTAGGAAAATGCGCCAGAGAAGCCGAATATTTTAGTCGTAATGGGCTGAAGCCAGCGGGCGAATAAGGCGACTGCACCGCATTCCTCTAAAAGAGAAGTGGCGATGCAAAAAGGCAAAAGCGAGGGAAGCACCACGCTAAGCCAGGAAGAGATCGCGGAAGATGCGCTGGCAAGTGCGGTATTGGGAAAGAAAAGAATGAGCAAAATAAGCGCACAGCACCATAGAATTGTAAAGAGGCGTTTTGGCATGGCATATATCCTTTGTCCGTTTTTGACTATCTTTATGAAAGGAGCCTCGAAATTATGAAAAGGAAGAAAAAGCTCGGTCTGGCGCTGGGGGCCGGGGCTGCGCGCGGACTCGCGCATATTGGCGTTCTGCAGGTTCTGCTGGAGCATGGGATAGAAGTGGATATGGTCGCGGGCAGCAGCATGGGAGGCATCGTCGGCGGGCTGTTTGCGACTGGGACAGATCTCTATTTTTTAGAAAAATACGCAGAGAAATTTGCCATTAAAAAATACCTGGATTTCTCCCTGCGGGATGGAGGGCTGGTGCGCGGCAAAAAAACAGAACAGCTCATCCGCCTGCTGACTAAAAACATCGGCATCGAGCAGACGCGCATCCCCTTTGCGTGCGTGGCGGTGGATCTCGGCTCCGGCGAGCTGGTGACCTTTTATAAAAATACGCCGCTCTATCAGGCCATTCGAGCGACGATCTCCATCCCCGGCGTTTTTGCGCCCTATGAGATGGGCGGGAGGTATTATATTGACGGAGGAATTTTGGAGCGCGTTCCCGTTCAGGCGGTCAAAATGCTGGGCGCGGATCTTGTGATTGGCGTAGACGTTCTGCCAAGGGGGCAGGAGGAAAATACGCCGCCGCGCAACGCCGTGGATACGCTGCAGCGCACGCTCGCCATTACGGATTGGCATATCACGCGCCAAAAAGACTATTTGGCAGATCTGCTCCTGCTTCCGGATGTCTATGAAGGAATCGATCCATATTCCTCAAAAGACTGCCAGCTTTGCGTGCAGAGAGGCAGGGAAGAAACGTTAAAGCATATCGATGAGATTTGCGCATTGGCGGCGCAGGAATAGAGAAAACAGCTTATAGGACGAGAAGCCCCTGGGTATAGTCGCGGCCAGCCGGTGCAGGCGGCGTTTGCAGTGTGCTGTAACAATCTGTCGCCCATATATCCAGCGCAAAGAGCGGGTTCTGGGTGGGAAAATCCTTGGCAGAGCAAATCAGGGGAATGCGGGCAGTTTTGGAGAGAAGGGAGAGCAGGTCCATGCTCTCTCTTTTTATGCCGAGCATGCGCGCATAGAGCGGAGCTTGGGAAAGCGCCTGTTCTGCCTGCTTGGTGATGCCGAGCAGCAGGCCGCACAGCGCGCGCTTGATGCGCGCCATAGGGTAGCGCTTGCTTTTGATGCGCCCAAGCAGATCTTCGTAGGATTCTGCAGCCTGGCCGGCCTGCCAAAGCTTATGCTCAAGCCCTTCCTGCACGCCAAAAACCTGACCGAGAGCTTCGGCGGAAGCGCGACGCAGCTGATAGAGCAGGTGCGGGAAAACAGAATCCTCGGGCACGGGATTGCAGTAAAAATCCAAGGCGGCAGGGGGGACAGCGCGCCGCCAAGCCTGGCCGTCCGAGCGCAGATCCGAGCGTATTGCCAGTGCGCTGGAGAGGGCGCCCTGCATTTCTGAATCAAGATAAGCGCCGCCTTGGCGCAGTATTACTTCCGGCTGAATTTGGCTGGAAATGCGGCTAAGTGCCTGCAGATATTCCAGCGCCAAAATACAGTTGGGAGAGCGGAGCGGGGCGGCAAGCTCCTCGCCGTATAGCTGGGAGAAAGCCTTTTGGCGCGCGGCAGGGAAACTGCTGCCGGCGGCAAGATGGCTGCGCAGACAGGCGCGGTATGCTTCCGGCTCCTGCGAAAGCAGCCCTGCGGTTTTGAGCAGGGTGGGAAGATCGGCTATCTCACTGCCAAAGCTCAGAGAATCGATGCAGCCAAGGCTGTCTAAAATGCGGACGGCGCCTTCCGCGAAGCGCTGGGCAGGGGAGAGCGCGAAAAAAGCTGGGAGTTCCAACACCAGGTCGGCGCCGCATGTCAGCGCGCAGGCCGCGCGTGTGAATTTATCAAAGACGGCGGCCTCGCCGCGCTGTGTGAAACTACCGCTCATAATGACGATGATTTTATCCGCGCCGAGCTCTCTCGTCCGCGCAAGATGCAGTGCGTGGCCCTGGTGAAAGGGATTATATTCTGCGATAACGGCCGATATTTTCATAAACTTCCAAAACTCCTTTGCAAATGCGCGGCGAATCATGTATAATGGATACGCTGTTCCTATTATAGCAAAAAATAGGCGCGCAGAATATGGAATTTTATGAATGTGGAGGAAGAACCTATGAACTACATTTTGGTGATAAACGCGGGTAGCTCGTCCATCAAATATCAGCTCATCGACATGGATAATGAGAATGTCAAGGCAAAAGGGCTGGTAGAGAGAATCGGCATCGCCGGCTCTAAGCTGACGCATACAACTGCGGGCAAAGAGAAGTTTGTCGTCGAAAAGGAAATGAACGATCATGGCGCGGCTATGACGGAAGTGATCGCGGCGCTGACGGATGCCGAGCACGGCGCAGTCAAATCTATGGACGAGATTCAGGCTGTGGGCCATAGAGTTCTGCACGGCGGCGAGAAATTCACCGCGCCATCTCTGGTAGACGACAGAGTGCTGGACGGCATTCGCGAATACATCGAGCTGGGGCCGCTGCATAACCCTGCAAACATCAAAGGCATCGAGACCTGCATGGAGCTCATGCCGGGCAAACCCAACGTCGCGGTTTTCGATACGGCCTTCCATCAGAGCATGCCCGATTATGCGTATCTTTATGGAATTCCCTATTCTGTCTATCAGGAGCATAAAATCAGAAAATACGGCTTCCACGGAACCTCGCACCACTACATCTCGGATCGCGTGGCGGAGATCGAGGGCAGAAGCGATCTGAAGATCATCACCTGCCATCTGGGCAATGGCTCCAGCCTGGCGGCAGTCAAAGACGGCAAGTGCATGGATACCACCATGGGCCTGACGCCGCTGGAAGGCGTTCTGATGGGAACGCGCTCGGGCGATATCGATCCGGCGGCGATTCCGTATCTGATGAAAAAGCTGAATATGACGGCGGAAGAGACGGTTACCTTCCTCAACAAGAAGTGCGGCGTTCTCGGCGTTTCCGAGCTCTCCAGCGACTTCCGCGATCTGGAAAAAGCGGCGGAAGAGGGCAACGAAAAAGCGATCACCGCGCGGACGATGTTCTGCTACCGCATTAAGAAGTATATCGGCGCATTCGCAGCTGCTCTTGGCGGCGTGGATGTCATCGCATTTGCGGGCGGCGTCGGCGAAAACGACGGCGGCGTGCGCGAAGAGTGCATCAAAGGGCTGGAATTCCTGGGCGCCAAGATGGATCCTTCCACAAACAGCATCCGCGGCAAGGAAACGCTCATCTCTACGCCGGATTCCAAAGTCAAAATCTATATCATCCCGACGAACGAAGAACTGATGATCGCGCGGGAGACCAAAGCGCTCTGCTAAGCAGAAAACTATTGACATCGCCGTTTTTTGCGAATATAATGGTAAAAGCTGTTTTGCTGGAGGATTCGATATGAAGCTGGATATTACAAGCGCGCTAAACAGCGAGGGAGAGCACTTCTCCTTTGCACTTTCTTCCGATTCTCTGGAAGGAGAGAGCGGCTTTGAGTTTTCCGGGCCTCTGGAAATAAATGGTAGCTACGTTTATGAGCATAAGCTGCTGACCGTAGCGGGGCATGTGAGCACATCTCTTGCTGTGAATTGCTCAAGATGTCTTAGGGCGATGGAATACCTGGTAGAACTGGATTTTACTGCGGTATTTGCAAAACAACCAGAAGAGAAGGGGGAACAACAGTATTCTCTGAATGGTTCGAGCGTCTTGCTGGATAAGCCGATCGCAGATGAAATTTCGCTTTCGCTTCCATATCAGTATCTCTGCAAAGCAGACTGCAAAGGGCTTTGCCCGGTTTGCGGAGCAGATCGAAATGAAGTGCAGTGCGGCTGTGATACGGAGATCAAGAAAGACAATCCATTTGCACAGCTAAAAGGATTATTTGATTAACGCGAGGGAGGTGTGTATACATGGCAGTACCAAGAAGGATGACAAGCAAATCCAAGACACGCAGCAGAAAGGCAAACTGGAAGCTATCTTTGCCGGGTTTGAGCGAGTGCCCTCAGTGCCACGAGCTCAAGCTGAACCATAGAGTCTGCAAAAACTGCGGCTATTATGATGGCAAGCGTGTTATCACAAAAAACTAACGAGTGCAGAAAGATGCCAAGGGATTCCTTGGCATCTTTTTATTGCGGAGAAACTGAAATATTTTGTGCCCGGGCAACTCATAGCTTGGACGGATGACTCATATATATGAACTAGCAAGTATGAAACGACGGAGGGCAGCATGAGATATTCGAGAGCACAATATGAGAGCGCAAAAGCTTCGCAGCAAAAGGGATCCAGAAGCTTCCTGTTTTTTGCGATCCTTGCAGTTGTGATAGTGGGAGTATATCTGATTGGCGTGGCAAAAGTGGGAGACTTCCTCTCTCAGAAAATTGTAACGCCTGTTGTCTCCTGGCTGACGGGAGAAGATGTCAAAACGCCAAGCGAGAGCAAAAATGCCGGGGCAGCGCCTGTCATATCGCCGGCGGCCAGCAATATGGAAAAAGAGCTGAAACTGCCGGGAGGGACGATCTACGCTCTTCAGGTTGGCCTATATGCAGAGGAGAATAACGCAAAAGACGCCTCTGCGCAGCTCGTCAGCAAAGGCGGGGCAGGCTATATTCTTCAGACGGCGGAAGGGAAGCGCGTGCTCATTGCCGGCTATGCCACGAGGGAAGATGCGGAAAACGTCCAGCAGCGGCTTTTGAAAGAACAGCAAATGCAAACCAGCGTTTTTGAGATGGCGACGCAGGAAATGACGGTAACCGTTTCTTCGGATGCGGATTCGCTGGCAAAGATAGAGACTGCGCTTTCCAGCGCCAATAAATACTACGACGATCTGATGGGGTATGCCATTTCCTTTGATAAGCAGGAGCTGGATAAAGCGGCGCTTCAGCAGAACATTGCGGGCATGAAAAGCGATGCGGCTGGCATTAAGGCAAATCTGCAAAAGCTTGAGGCAGGGGATAACAAGGTGATCGGCTCGCTCATCGCGTATTATGAAAAAGTAGAGACGGCGCTTGCCAAGGCCGAAGCGGATTTGAGCGATGCGGCGCTCTCTTCCCAGGTGAAAGAAGTCTATTTGGAGATTGGCGCCGCAAAGATGGAATTGGTGAGAAGTTTACAAAATTAGCGAAAAATCTCAGTTTCTCTGGTAAAAATATGGATTTTTAACATTTTCCCCAAAACTACTAGCTTTTTCGGGGATGGAATGATAAAATATTGAATGTCAAACTTGTTACTTTTTTATCATTTCTTTTACAAGCTCGATTAGGAGGTTTATTTGAATGCCAACGTTGGTTTTAGAGAAGGCAAAAGTACAAGAACTCAAAGAGTATATCGCGGCTAAAAAAGATATTCCCGGCCCGCTGATGCCGGTAATGCAAAAAGCGCAGGAGCTTTTTGGCTGCCTCTCTTTTGAAGTTCAGGAGATCATCGCGGATGAGATGAATATTCCCATGAGCGATATCTATGGCGTCGCGACGTTCTATGCCCAGTTCAACCTGGAGCCCAAAGGCCGCAATATCATTGGCGTGTGCCTGGGAACGGCATGCTATGTCAAAAACTCCCAGAGCGTTCTGGAAGCGCTGGAAGAGACGCTGGGAATCGCGGAGGGCAAGACGACGGAAGACGGCATGTTCTCTCTGGATGCAACGCGCTGCCTGGGATGCTGCGGCCTTGCTCCTGTCATGATGATCGGGGACAGGGTTTACGGGCGGCTCACTCCTGACGATATTCCGGGGATCATTGAAGATTTCAGAAGAGAAAATCAATAACCGCGATTAGAAAGTAAATGGAGGAGTTAGGATGAAAACGTTGCAGGAACTTGAAAGTGTAAAAAACGCCTCGATTGAGGATGTTAAAATACGGCTCGCAGGAGCAGAGGCCCCCAAGGGCGTCAAGCATGTTTTGGTTTGCGGTGGTACAGGCTGTACTTCTTCCAGCTCGCCGCTGATCGTCGAGAAATTCAACGAGCTGATTGCCCAAAACGGCATCGATGATAAGGTGAAGGTTGTTCGGACAGGCTGCTTCGGCCTTTGTGAGAATGGCCCTATCGTCATCGTCTATCCGGAGGGCACTTACTATAATAGAGTAAGCGTGGACGACGTTGAGGAAATCGTAAAGGAAGATCTCATCGCAGATCGTCCGGTGGAGCGGCTGTTCCATAAGCCTCATGCTGCAAATGAGACTGTGGAGAAAACGCTGCCCAAAATCAATTTCTATAAGAAGCAGAAGCGCATTGCGCTGCGCAACTGCGGCGTAATCGATCCGGAAAAGATTGAGGAGTATATCGCTTTAGACGGCTATCAGGCGCTGGCAAAGTGCCTGCGGGAGTACACGCCGGATGAAGTCATCGAGATTATGACCAAATCTGGCCTGAGAGGCAGAGGCGGTGCCGGCTTCCCGACTGGCCTCAAATGGAAGTTTGCGCGCAATGCACAGAATGAGCAGAAGTACGTCATCTGCAACGCCGACGAAGGCGACCCGGGTGCATTCATGGATCGCTCCGTCTTGGAGGGCGACCCGCACAGTGTCATCGAGGCAATGGCGATTGCAGGCTATGCCATCGGCGCAAACATGGGCTATGTCTACTGCCGTGCAGAGTATCCGATTGCCGTGCAGAGACTGCAGGTTGCCATCGATCAGGCCAGAGAAAAGGGCCTGCTTGGCGGCAAGATTTTCGGCTCAGACTTTGAATTTGATATGGAGATTCGCCTTGGCGCAGGCGCGTTTGTCTGCGGCGAGGAGACGGCGCTGATGGAATCCATCGAAGGACGCCGCGGTGAGCCCCGGCCTAAGCCCCCGTTCCCGGCGAACAAGGGTCTGTTTGGCAAGCCCACGATCATCAACAACGTAGAAACCCTGGCAAATATTCCGGTTATCATCCTGAACGGGCCTGAGTGGTTTGCTTCCATGGGAACGGAGAAATCCCACGGCACCAAGGTTTTCGCTCTGGGCGGCAAGATTGCCAATACCGGCCTTGTCGAGATTCCTATGGGCACGACGCTGCGCGAGATTCTCTTTGATATCGGTGGCGGCATTCCCAATAGCAAGAAGTTCAAAGCTGCGCAGACGGGCGGCCCTTCGGGCGGCTGCATCCCGGCAGAGAACCTGGATGTTCCGATCGACTACGACAACCTGGCAGCTATCGGTTCCATGATGGGATCCGGCGGCCTTATCGTCATGGATGAGGATAACTGCATGGTCGACGTTGCCCGTTTCTTCCTGGAATTCACCGCAGACGAATCCTGCGGCAAATGCGCCCCCTGCCGGATTGGCACAAAGCGCATGCTGGAAATCCTGGAGCGCATCACGAAAGGTCAGGGACAGGAAGGCGATATCGAGAGGCTGGAAGAACTGGCGCATGGCATTCAGGACGGCGCACTTTGCGGCTTGGGCAAAACGGCTCCTAACCCCGTGCTTTCGACCATCAAATACTTCAGAGACGAGTATGAGGCGCATATCAAGGAGAAGCGTTGCCCGGCTGGCCACTGCAAGGCGCTTTTGAGCTATTCTATTGTCGCAGATAAGTGCAAGGGCTGCAGCCTGTGCTCCAGAGTTTGCCCTGTCGGCGCGATTTCCGGCGTGGTCAAGAGCCCGTTTGTCATCGACAGCAGCAAGTGCATCAAGTGCGGGGCTTGCATGGAAAAATGCAAGTTTGGCGCTATCGTGAAGAAATAAGGAGAGGTGAATCATGGTTTCTTTGACAATAGATAATATCAAGGTTGAAGTTCCAGAAAATACTTCGGTATTGGAAGCAGCCAGAAAAGCAAATATTAAAATTCCGACGCTCTGCTATTTGAAGGGTATCAACGCCATCGGCGCTTGCCGTATCTGCCTGGTTGAAATTGAAGGAAACCGGGCGCTGCAGGCGGCCTGCGTTTTGCCTGTTACAGAGGGCATGGTGGTGAAGACCAATTCTCCCAAGGTTTTGAAAGCGCGGCGCCTGAGCCTGGAGCTTCTGCTTTCCAACCACGACAGAGAATGCCTTTCCTGCCCGAGAAACAAAAACTGCGAATTGCAGACGCTTTCCGAGCGTTTCCAGGTTGAGGGCTATGAATACGAGGGCGAGCGGCATCACCTGCCCATCGACGAGCTCTCTCCGTCGGTTGTGCGCAACCCCAATAAGTGCGTGCTCTGCAAGCGCTGTGTAGCGGTCTGCCACAATGTGCAGAAAATCGGCGCGATTGGCGCTGTCAACCGCGGATTTAAGACGACCATTTCGCCTGTCTTCAATAAATCCTTGGAGCAGGTTCCCTGCATCAACTGCGGCCAGTGCATTGCGGCTTGCCCGGTTGGCGCTCTAACGGAAAAGAGCGAGCTGGATAAAGTCTGGGATGCTCTGCGTGATGATAACAAGTTTGTCGTCGTGCAGCCGGCTCCGGCGGTGCGTGTCGCTTTGGGCGAAGAGTTTGGTATGCCTATGGGCAGCAGAGTAACGGGCAAGATGGCGGCAGCAATGCGGCGGATCGGCTTCGACAAAGTGTTCGATACCGACTTTGGCGCAGATTTGACCATTATGGAAGAGGGAACGGAGCTTCTGGAGCGCCTGCAGAATGGCGGAGCGCTGCCGATGATCACTTCCTGCTCGCCTGGCTGGGTCAAATACTGCGAGCACTTCTTCCCGGAGTTCCTGCCGAATCTCTCTTCGTGCAAATCTCCGCATCAGATGCTGGGCGCAATCGTAAAATCCTATTATGCGGAAAAGAACGATATCGACCCGAAGGATATCTTCGTCGTTTCGGTCATGCCCTGCACGGCCAAGAAGTTTGAGCGCTCCAGAGATGGGCAGGCGGGCGCTGGATATGACGATGTGGATGCTGTGCTGACGACCCGGGAATTTGCCCGCATGATCAAGCAGGCCAATATCGATTTTGTCAACCTGCCGGATGAAGATTTCGATAATCTTCTGGGCGAATCCACTGGCGCCGGCGTTATTTTCGGCGCGACTGGCGGCGTAATGGAAGCAGCAATCAGAACGGTTGCCGATATTCTGACCGGCGAAGACCTCCAGGAGATCGAGTACACGGATGTCCGCGGCATCAAAGGCATCAAAGAAGCGACGGTTACCGTTGCTGGAAAAGAACTGCGTGTCGCAGTAGCTTCGGGCACGGGTAATGCAGAGAAACTGCTCAACGCCGTCAAATCTGGCGAAAAGCACTATGATTTCATCGAAATCATGGCTTGCCCGGGCGGATGCGTCAATGGTGGCGGCCAGCCCATCGTTCCCGCTGAGGTGAAGGGTGCTCTGGATCCGAGAGTAGAGCGTGCAAAGGGGCTGTATGGCGAGGATACGGATAAGCCTGTCCGCAAATCCCATAAAAACTCCGAGATCAACAAGCTCTATGATGAATATCTGGGCAAACCCGGCAGCCATAAGGCGCACGAGTTGCTGCATACGTTCTATGCGGCGCGCCCCAAGTTTAACTAATCTGTACGATAAAAAGGAGAGGAAATATTTCCTCTCCTTTTTCTATTCCGCTTGTACGGTGCATACGATTATTTGGGGGTGTTTCATATGAAAAAACGCGCAGTAATTGCCTATGCCAAATTAATTGCAATTGGAATGACCGTCGCGAGCCTGGCACTGCTCGCCTGGAATATCGCATATGCCGCCGTAGAAGGGAAAAACAGCCGGGGAGACACAGAGTGCGTCGAGCTTCCGATCCTGATGTATCACAGCATACTGGACAGCACGGCAAAGGCGGGCGATTATATTATAACGCCCGCAGTTTTAGAGGCCGATTTGCTCTATCTTCGGGAGCAGGGCTATGAGACTGTGCTCATTTCTGATCTGATCCGCTATGTCAACGGAGAGGGAGACCTGCCTGAAAAACCTGTGCTGCTCACATTTGACGATGGCTATTATAATAACTATAGCTATCTGTATCCGCTGCTGCAAAAATACGATATGAAAGCCGTCATCTCAATCATCGGCAAATGCACGGAATACTTTAGCTCCGGCGAAGAGAAGATGAACAACAACTATGCCTATCTGACCTGGCAGCAGCTGGAAGAGATGATGAATTCCGGCCTTGTGGAGGTACAGAACCACACCTATAATTTGCATGGCAAAAACACCCGTTTTGGACTGGTCAAGGCGGCAGGGGAATCTGTGGGGGATTTTTATTCCTATGTTTCTGAAGATTTGGAGCTGATGCAGGCAAAGATGCAGGAAAACCTCCATCAGCGGCCAACCGCTCTAGCATACCCGTTTGGCGCCTTGAGCAAAGATACGGAGACGCTGGCAAGGCATTTGGGGTTTTCCTGCACGCTTACTTGCTATGAAAAGCTCAATATCATAGAAAAGGGCAATCCAGATAGTCTTTACTGCCTGGGGCGGGTGAACCGGGAGTATGGGCCTTCAACGCAGGAAATTCTCAACCGAATCTATAAATAAAAAGAGCGCTTCTCTTTATGAGAAGCACTCTTTTTGATTGCCTGCTATTTGGATTTCGCAAACTGGCTTTGATAGAGCTGCGCATAAAAGCCGCCTTTGGCCAGGAGTTCCTCATGCCGCCCTTGCTCTAAAATATGCCCCTGATTCATCACTAGAATATTATCAGCCTCCAGAATGGTGGAGAGGCGATGGGCGACGATAAAGCTCGTTCGGCCCTGCATCATCTTGTTAAACGCCTCCTGGATATAGAGCTCTGTGCGGGTATCGATATTGCTGGTAGCTTCGTCTAAAATGAGCATAGGCGGGTCTACCAGCATAACCCGGGCAATCGAGAGCAGCTGCCGCTGGCCCTGTGAGAGGCTGCCTGTGCGGTCTGAAATGATGGTATCATAGCCATCCTTCATGCGGGTAATAAAGCCGTGCGCCCGTGCGGCCTTTGCCGCGGCAACCACTTCTTCCATCGTGGCATCCGGCTTTCCGTAGGCAATGTTTTCGCGAATCGTGCCCGTTGCGACCCAAGTCTCCTGCAAAACCATGCCGTATTGGCCGCGCAGACTGTTGCGGGAAAATTCGCGGATATCCGTTCCATCCAGAAAAATCGCGCCCTCATCTACGTCGTAGAAGCGCATGAGCAAATTGATGAGCGTCGTTTTTCCGCAGCCTGTGGGGCCGACGATGGCGATCTTGTCGCCGGGTTTCACCTGAAGGTTGAGGTTTTCTATCAGCTTGCGCTCTGGAGTATACGAGAAAGCGACATGCTCCATCGCCAGGCTCCCGCTGAACTGCGATGGATCGATGACTTTCCTTCCATCCGAAACCTCTTCCGGCTCATCGAGAAGCTCAAACACCCGGTTGGCAGAAGCGAAAGCCGTCTGGATTTGCCCGATGACACCCGAAACCTCGTTAAAGGGCTTGGTATATTGGTTGGCGTAGCTCAAAAAGGAAGAGACTTGCCCGATGCTGATGAGGCCGCGGATGGCACAAATTGAGCCGAAAATGCCCACAGAAGCATAGACAAGGCCGTTGACAAACCGGGTAGAGGGGTTTGCAAGCGAGGAATTGAACTGCGCTTTAATGCCGCTGGCGTGCAAATCGGCATCGATGGCGCAAAATTTCTCTTCGGCTCTCTGCTCATAAGTAAAAGCTTTGATGACCTTCTGATTATTGATGGTCTCGTTGATATGTGCGCTGAGCCTGCCCTGAATTTCGGACTGCATGGAGAAATACTTGTTCGTGCGCTTGACGATAAACGAAGCGACAAAAATGGAGAGCGGCGTTACCAAAACGACGATGACCGTAATGACTATATTGACGGAGAGCATGAAGCCCAGCGTGCCAAGAATCGTGATGATGCCGGTGAAAAGCTGGGTCAGGCCTTGGGTCAGGCCGTCGCCGACCTGTGAAATGTCGTTGACCACCCGGCTGATGATGTCACCGTGTGCGTTGGTATCGATATAGCGCAAGGGAACAGCGTTCAATTTAGCAATGGCGGCTCTGCTGAGATCCCGCGTCGTATTCTGCACGATGACGCTGGTGAAGACAGAAGTGAGCCATTGGAAGGCGGTGCTGACAAGCAGGGTAATCCCATAAAAAATGAGGATGCGCGCCACTGCGGGAAAATCGACCTGGCCTTGCCCGATGATGAGATCGACGGTATCGCCGATCAGAATCGGCCCGAGCAGGGAAAGCGAGACGCCGATGAGCGCAGAGAGAATCGCCAAAAAGATATAGAAGCCGTATGGCTTGAGCACGCCGAGAAGCCGGCGAAATGTTGCCTTGTTCATCGCTATTTCACCTCTTCTTCCAAGATAGACTGGGATTTGCAGATTTCATGATAGATGGGGCAGGAAGCCAGGAGCGATTGATGCGTTCCGCTGCCCACAATTTTACCGTCGTCCAGCACGAAAATCTGATCGGCATGGCGGATGGAAGCGGCTCTTTGCGAGACCAGAATGAGTGCCTGCAGCCCTTGCTTGGTCGCCAAAGCCTGGCGGAGTTTTGCATCGGTGGAGTAGTCCAGAGCACTGGTTGCATCATCTAAAATAAGAATCTCGGGCTGGGCGACAAGCGCCCGTGCGATGGTAAGGCGCTGTTTTTGCCCGCCCGACAGGTTTTTTCCGCCCTCGCTGATAGGCGCCGAGAGCCGGCCGGGCAACGCGTCGACAAACTCCTTGCTTTGAGAGACGGCCAGCGCCTGCTCCAAATCCTCTAGGGAGGCGTTTTCATCCCGCAGCCGCAGGTTGGATTCGACAGTGCCGTTAAAAAGAACGGTGTGCTGTGGCACAATAGAGACTTTCTGCCGCAGCTTCTCCAGTTTATATTCCCGCACATCCACGCCGCCAACCAGAACTTTTCCGGCAGAGACGTCGTAAAAGCGCGGAATCAAATTGATGAGGGTAGATTTGCCCGAGCCCGTGCCGCCGATGATGCCAACGGTCTGGCCGGGCATGATGGTAAAGTTAATATCCGAAAGGGAATCTTCTCCCCCGTAGGAGTGGAAAACATGCTCAAAGCAGAGCACAGGTGCGCCGCTTTTGGCTTCGCCGGGCGCCCCGGGGCCATCCGTAATGGAGGGGGCCGTCTCGAACACTTCGTTGATCCGCGCGGCCGAAGCGGAGGCTTTGGTGAAGATGACGACCAGGTTGGCCACGACCATCAGCGCCAAGGCAATTTGCGAGAGGTAGTTGACAAAAGCGACGAGCTCGCCCTGCGTAAACGTTCCGGAATCCACGCGGTAGCCGCCAAACCAGATGACGGCAATCGTCGCAAAGTTCAGCAGCATGAAGGTGAGCGGGTTGAGCAGCGTCGCAAGGCGCTCCACGCGCATGGCCGTTCTGCGGTAATCATCCGTGGCGGCATAGGCTTTTTCGCTCTCGCTTTTCTGCTTGGAAAAGGCCCGGATGACGCGGGCTCCCGACAGCGTTTCGCCCGTCAGCAAAGAAACCTTATCCAGCTTCTTTTGCAGTGTTTTATAGTAGGGAACCGAGCGGCTCATGATCAGCCAGGTCACGAACGCGACAACAGGCGCCATCACCAAAAACACCGAGGAGAGGCTTAGATCGATGAACATGGAGACGATGATAGAGCCGATGACGAGAAAAGGCGCCCGGACGACCAGGCGGATCAGCATGGCAACTGCCAGCTGAATTTGGTTGACATCCGCCGTCAGGCGGGTAACCAGCGTCTGCGAGCCGAACTTGTCGATTTCAGCATGAGAAAAGCGCATGATATGCGCATAGAGCTGATCCCTGATTTTTGTGCCCACACCCTGGCTTGCCTGGGCTGCGAACCGCTGGCAGACCAGCGTGGAGCATAGGCCGACGACATAGAGCAGCACGAGAATGCCACCCATTTTGAGCACATAGCCCTCATCACCGTTTTTGACGCCGACATCGATGACTTTTGCCATGATGATGGGGATGATCAGCTCAAAGATCGCCTCGATCAGCTTAAAAAGCGGCCCTAGAAAAACCTGCTTTTTAAAGTCTTTTAGGAATCTTGCCAGTTTAACCATAAGAACCTCATTTTACCATGAAAGTATTGTTATTATACGCTATCATTATACCTATTTTTTCTCTCATTTCAAACCTTTCGGGCAAAATAAATACTAAAAAATAAACTTGTAAAGTGGGCGCGTTTATGATAGCATGAAGGTGTCGAAAGACATGAATTCATTTGCAGGCCGGTTTGCAAAAAGGAGTCAGATATGGTCGGGAAAATTGCCTGTGATAAAGAGCAAAGGCGGTATCCGTAACCGGGGCTGAATGCCCCAAAAGATCATGAAAATCTCCAATTTGCAGGCCGTATTTTTTTAGCATCAAAGGCCTCAAAAAGTTTTATCAAATCCTATTGATTTCATTTAAATGGCGAAAAGCCATTTAGAAAGGTGTAATAAATGTTACTACAGTACGCAATTGATAGCCTGACGCTGGAACAGGGAATGGCTATCGCCGAGAAAATTCGGGACTATGTGGACATCATCGAGCTGGGCGAGGGAATGATCCAAAGATATTCTCTTTCCGCCATCACGAAGATGAAGCAGGCGTTTCCGGAGAAGAAGATTCTGGCAGACCTGAAAATCATGGATGCTGGCTATAATTATGCCATGGATGCCTATGAGGTCGGCGCAGATATCGTAACGGCATGTATCGTAGCTACAGAAGGAACGGCAAAAGGGCTTATCGACGCGGCAAAAGATGCAGGCAAGGAATCCTGGCTGGATTTCATCGCCATCCCCTCCGAGAACTATGCAGACTATGTCGAATATCTCAACCGGCTGGCACCGGATTACGTCTGCGCGCATCTTGGCAGCGATATTTATGAAAAAGAAGGCGGCGCAGATGCCCGCGCCCGCATGTTTGAAAAAATCGGCGAGCTGAATTTCTCCTCTAAACTTGTGCTTTCCGGCGGCATCAGCCTGGCGGATATCCCGGCAATCAAAAAGGTAGCTCCGCATCATGTCAATGTGGGCGGGGCCATTGAGAAAGCGGCGGATCCGGTGGCTGTGGCCAAAGCATTTAAAGAAGCTTAAGGCAGGGGAGGAAAAAACATGATTTTACAATATGCGATTGATACGCTTCCTTTGGAAGAGGGCATTGCCATTGCGGAAAAAGTCCGCGAATATGTGGATATTATCGAGCTGGGCGAGCGGATGATCAGCAAATATTCGCTTTCCGCGGTGACGAAAATGAAGGAAGTTTTCCCAGAGAAAAAAATTCTGGCCGATATTAAGATTATGGACGCTGGATACAGCGAGAGCAAAAAGGCGTTTGAGGCGGGGGCTGATATCGTAACCGCCTGCATCCTGGCGACAGAGGGAACCTGCCGTGGCCTGATTCAGGCTGCAAAAGAGATGGGAAGGGAATCCTGGCTGGATTTCATCGCCATCCCTGCTGAGAAATATGTCGACTACGTGGATTATATCAACGAGCTGGCGCCGGATTACGTCTGCGCGCATCTTGGCAGCGATATCTATGAAAAAGAGGGCGGCGCGGATGCCCGTGCCCGCATGTTCGAAAAAATCGGGGAGCTGAAATTCAATTCCAAACTGGTTCTTTCGGGCGGTATTGTGGTCGCGGATATTCCGGCAATTCTGAAAGTAAATCCGCACCATGTCAACGTCGGCGGCTCGATTGAGAAAGCCGCAGACCCTGCTAGTGTTGCTAAAGCTTTTAAAGAAGCTTAAAATAGCAAAATTTGAAATTGGAAAAGGAAAAGGAGAAAAAGAACATGAAAATCCAATTCGCAATCGATTGCCTGAGCTTTGGCAGAGGAATTCAGCTGGCGACAGCTGTGGAGCCGTACATCGATATCATCGAGCTCGGCGAAGAATTCATCGCGCGCTATGGCCACACGGCAATTCGGGAGTTCAAAGATCTCTTCCCGAATAAGAAAATCCTGGCAGACCTCAAGATTATGGACTCCGGCTACAAAGTCGGCAAGCCCTGCCTGGAAGCTGGCGCAGATATCATCACGGTTTGCGCGCGCGCCAAGGAGAAAACCATTGCCGAGACCATCCGTGCTTGCCACGAGCTGGGCAAAGAATGCTTTGTAGACCTGGTTGCAGTCCCGGATTACGAGCCCTATGTTGAGATGCTCAACAAGCTTGGCCCGGATTACGTCTGCTTCCACCTCTCCGGCGATGATTCCAGAGACGGCCAGGAGAAGACGACCGAGCGCCTGAACGCGATGTTCGAGGAAGTGAAGCGCCTGGACTTCAAGGCCAAGAAAGTGCTCTCCGGCGCAATCCGCGTCGAGAACATCGAGGCTGTGAAATCCTGCAATCCGTATCACGTTATCATCGGCCGCGCGATCAAAGAGGCGGATGATCCGGCAGCAGTTGCGAAGACCTTCTTTGAGGCGTAAGCGCTGAAAAGCGTAAGTGTTCAAAGCCCCCGGCATTTGCCGGGGGTTTAAAAAAATAAAAAAATAGGGAGGAAGAACGAATGAAATTGCAGCTTGCACTTGATCTCTACGACATCGATAAAGGCCTTGAAATGGTGCATAAAACAAAAGATTATGTCGATGTATTCGAGCTTGGAACCGGCTTCATGGGCGCGCATGGCTATGAGCTGGTGAAAATTTTCCGCGCAGCTTTCCCGGATATTCAGCTTTTGGCTGATGTCAAGACGGTAGACGGCGGCTACAGCACATCCAAGAAGATGTTCGATTATGGCGCAAACTTTGCGACGGTTGTGGGTTATGGGGATATGTCTACGGTTGCAGGCGCCGTGCAGGCGGCCAGAGAAGCAGGCCCTGGGCATTACGCGATGGCAGATCTGATGCATATTCAGGACTATTCCGCCCATAAAGAGAAACTCAATAAAGCCGGCATGGATTACGTCTGCGCGCATATCGCGGTCGATTCCGAAGGCAAAGAGGATCACCGCTCCTATGAAGAGGTGCTTTCCGGCATTATGGCAACGGGCTTTGATGCGAAAGTCGCTGTGGCAGGCGGGTTGACGCTGGAGCGCATTCCGTTGGTGAAAAAATACAATGTCGATATGGTCATTATCGGCCGTGCGATTTTGAATGCAGAAGATCCGGGCGCTGCGGCCAAGGCATTCAAAGAAGCATAAGAGCATTTGCAGGCCGAATTTGGATGTCTGGTTTTCCAAAAAAGGGATGCAAAATAGAAAAAAGAGCCTGGCGAAAGCCCGGCTCTTTTTTCGTTGCTTCACTTTAACGCGAAAGAAAGAAAACGGCAAGTAGGTTGGCCTAATTTTGGGCAATATGATATAGTAGATGTGGAAGGAGGGGACAAGTTGCAGTATTTTTGGCTTATTTTAGGCATTCTTCTCATCGCTGATACTCTGTTTGCCGCGAAAATGTCCAATCTCAACCTGGGCGTGCTCCTCCCGGCATTTTTGGGCATCCCGCTGGTCTGCTATGGGTGCCTCGGGCTTTTTGCCCCGCAAATATTGGAGATGCCTGGGGTTATGATTGCCGTTTGCACCGCATCCGTATGTTATCTCCTCGTCTTGGCCGCGCTGCTCGGCTGCATTTTTTGCACAGCGCTGTATGCGCGGCGCTGCAAAAGCGCGAAGGCAGATGCGGTCATTGTTCTGGGCGCGGGGCTGCGCAGAAACCGCCCGTCGCGCTTGCTGCGCATGCGGCTGAATGCGGCGATTCGCGCGGCGCAGAAGGAGCGCCTGCCTATCTTGGTAACAGGCGGGAAGGGAAGGCAAGCGGAACTTTCCGAAGCAGAGGCCATGCGGCGCTATCTGCTTGAGCAGGGCGTTTTACCACAGTCGATTCTGGTAGAAAACAGGGCGCGCAACACCTATGAAAACCTCAAGTTCTCCCAGCAGATTCTTTTGGAGAAATTCTCTTTTTTGCCTAGCGTTTTAATCGTAACCAGCGATTTCCACTGCTTTCGCTCTGCACAGATCGCAAAGAAGTTTTTCAAGGAATATGCGCTTTGGCCGGTGGAATCTGCGTGGTATATGAAGCTGAACTTCTATTTGCGTGAAATGCTCTCCATCGCAAACTGCTATCGATGTGAGCTATTTCAAAAATAGCATTGGTGTGATAGAATAGAGGATATGGATACAAAGCGCGCGAATGAGAAAATTGAATATACCCTGAAACGCGGTATGCGAAAGACAATTTTGCTTCGCGTTACGCCCGAGTGCAAAGTGGAAGTTTTGGCGCCCCGCCGCATTTCCCAGGCATTTATCGATGGCTTTGTGGAAAGCAAGCGGGAGTGGATCCAAAAATGCCTGGAAAAAAAGGCGGATCTTGCCCGCCAAAGAGCGGCTTACCGCATGGATACGCTTTTCTTTTTGGGGAGGGAGTATCCCGTCAAATTGGGAAAAGAGCAGAAAGTGCTCTTTGATGGCAGCTGTTTTCGTGTGCCGCGCTGCGAGATGGAGGAGCGCCGGGCGCTGGTGAAGGCGTGGTATCACCAGCAAGGTGCGGAAATTCTGAAGAAGCGGGTACAGATTTGGGCCGAAAAGATGAACGCGGAATATGTGTCTGTGAAAATAACGGATGCGCGGACGCGCTGGGGCTCCTGCAGCGGAAAAAATCAGCTGAATTTCTCCTGGAGGCTTTTGTTTGCATCCGGCAGGGCGGTAGACTCGGTGGTCATTCACGAGCTCGCGCATACGATGGTGCATGCGCACTCTGCGGCGTTTTGGGAGATTGTCGCGCGGTACTGCCCGGATTATCAGGAGATTCAGCAAGAGCTGAAAGCGCTTTCAGAAAAGCTCTCGGTTTGGGGCTGGTCGCAATAAAAAAAGCCCTCTTGCAATGCAAAAGGGCGTGGTGCCGAAGGCCGGACTCGAACCGGCACGCTGTCGCCAGCGGTGGATTTTGAGTCCACTACGTCTGCCAATTCCATCACTTCGGCAACTTGGAACATCAGTAATTCTAGCATATTCTAGAGGGCGCGTCAACAGGATTTTGCCGTTTAGAAGGGCGGAAGGGTTGAGATGGAGGAAGAAGCTATCCTGCTGAAAAAAGCAAAAAAAGGAGATCTTGACGCCTTTGAAGCTTTGGTTCAGCTCTATCAAAACAAAATTTACGCGCTTGCTCTGCGGATGACGGGAGATGCCGACGATGCGTTTGATGTTTCCCAGGAGAGCGTTTTGAAGCTATACCGAGCGCTTCCCAAATTTCGGCAGGAGGCCTCTTTTTCCACCTGGGTCTACCGGGTCACCCGCAACGCGGCTCTGGATTTTCTCAGAAAAAAGCGCGCCTCTCTCTCGCTGGAAGCGCTGTATGAGCAGGGCCTTGAGCCTTTGGCGGCAGAGAATATCGAACGGCGCGTGATTTTATCAGACGAGAACCGTGCGCTGGAAAAGATGATAGAAGAACTGCCCGCACAGCTTCGGGAAGTGATTCTGCTGCGTGATGTGGATGGGTATTCCTATGAGGAGGTAGCCCGGATCCTGCAAACCGCCCTTGGGACAGTGAAATCCAGGTTATACCGGGCCCGGGAAATGCTGAGAAAGAAATGGAAAGAAGATGGAGAAAACGATGGATAAAAAACTGATTATTATAGATGGCAATAGCCTGGTGTTCCGCGCTTTCCATGCGCTCCCGCCCATGAAGATGAACGATGGGCAGGTGATCAACGCGGCATATGGCTTTTTTACCATGCTGCTTGGGCTGATCGACGAGCGAAAGCCGGATTTCCTCGCGGTTTCTTTTGATTTAAAGGGGCCGACTTTCCGCAAAGAGCTGTTCGATGATTATAAAGGCAACCGGCAAAAAACGCCGGATGAACTGCTGAGCCAGTTTCCGCTCATCAAAGAGGCGCTGCGCAAGCTGAATATCCCTATTTTGGAGATTCAGGGCTATGAAGCAGATGACGTGATCGGCACAGTCGCAAAGCGTGCGGATCAGGCGGGGGTGGAGGCCTGCGTCGTTACAGGCGATCGGGATTCTCTCCAGCTCATCACGCAGTCGACCAAAGTGCTGCTGACGCGCAAAGGCGTGAGCGAAATCGAGGTTTTTGATCAGGCGCACTTGAAGGAAGTCTATGGCCTGGAGCCCTGGCAGATCATCGATCTGAAGGGGCTGATGGGCGATGCCTCGGATAATATCCCCGGAATCAAAGGGGTGGGCGAGAAGACGGCGCTCAAATTGCTGGCGGAATTTGAATCCATTGAAAATCTCTATGATCATTTGGAAGATCTGCCAGGCAATAAAATGAAAGAGAAAATTGTCGCCGGAAAGGAGAGCGCGTTTCTCTCCAAAAAACTGGCGACTATCGTTACGGATGTCCCCATCGCTTTCGAGCTGGAAGAGCTGGCTTTCCATGGCCTGGAGGACAGCGCGCTCTATCAGGTGCTCTCTTCGCTGGAGTTTTCTTCCCTGATCAAGCGCCGCGGCCTGGCCGGGGAGGAGATTGCGGCAAAGGAGCCGGAGCGTTTTTCCCTGCGGGAACCTAGACATATCGATAAACTGCTGGCGGAAGCAAAAACAGCCGGAAAGCTCGCGATCTGTCAGGATGAGGATGCGCTCTGTTTTGCCGTAAAGCCGGAGGAGGAATTTGAGCTGGCGCTTTCCTATTCTCTGCTGGATGAGGGATTGCCGCCTTCGGATGTGCTGGAGCAGCTGCGGGAGATTTTGCAGGAGCAAGAGATCGCGAAAACCGCGCACGATGCCAAAGCCCTGCTGCATCTTTTTGGAGAGCAGGGCTGCCATATGGAAGGGATTTCCTTCGATACCGCCCTGGCGGACTATGTCTTAGATCCGACACAGCGCAATTTTACGATAGAGAAGCTGAAAACCCGCTACCACGCGGCCGGAAGAGCCAGCGCGCTGTTTGCAATTGAAGAGGTGCAGAAGAAGCAGATCAAAGAAAAACAGCTGGAAGAGGTTTATTACCATATCGAGCTGCCCTTGCTCCACGTGCTGTATTCTATGGAACTGCAGGGAGTTCGCGTCAATTTGCAGCTGCTTCAGAAACTGAAGGCGGAATATGCGGAGCAAATCGACAGCCTGGTCAGGGAGATTTACGAGCTGGCCGGGACGGATTCCTTCAATATTGCCTCCACAAAGCAGCTGGGCGTGGTCCTGTTTGAAAAGCTGGGGCTGCCGGTGATCAAGAAAACCAAGACCGGCTATTCTACGGATATTGAGGTGCTCGAACGTCTGCAGGGGCAGCACCCGATCATCCAAAAGCTGATCGAATACCGCCAGGTTACAAAGCTCAAGAGCACATATATCGATGGGCTGGAAGCGGTGGTGGATCCCAAAACGCATAAAGTGCATACGACTTTCAACCAGCTCGTTACGGCAACTGGCAGAATTTCCAGCACAGAGCCAAATCTGCAGAATATTCCGGTGCGGAGCGATTTCGGCGCCAAAATCCGCGAGCTGTTTATTCCGGAGGATGAGGAGAACCTCATCGTCGCCGCAGATTATTCCCAAATTGAACTGCGCGTTTTGGCGGATATCACAAAAGACAGGCATCTATGCGATGCTTTCAACCACGGCGAGGATATTCACACTCGCACAGCCTCGGAAGTCTTTGGCGTCCCGATGGAGGTGGTAACGCCGGAGATGCGGAGCAGCTCAAAAGCGGTCAATTTCGGCATCGTATACGGGATCAGCGATTTTGGCCTGGCGAAGAACCTGGGCATTGCCCGCTTCAAGGCCAAGGAATATATCGACAAGTATTTGGAAGAATTTTCCGGCGTTCGGGAATACATGACGCGCATCGTGGAGGAGGCCAAGCGCGATGGCTTTGTGCGCACGCGCTATGGGCGCATCCGCTATGTGGATGAGCTCAAAAGCTCCAATTTCAACACCCGCTCCTTCGGAGAGAGAGTGGCGCTCAATACGCCCATCCAGGGGACGGCGGCAGATATCATCAAGTATGCGATGATCCGCGTCTGGGACGTCATGAGAGAGCGGAAACTGCGTTCTCAGCTGATTTTGCAGGTGCACGACGAACTGATTGTGGATACTGTGCCCGAGGAGCTGGAGGAAGTAAAAGCCATTCTAAAAGAGCAGATGGAGCATGTGTGCGAGATGTCTGTGCCGCTCGAAGTGCATACGGCGGTGGGCAGCAACTGGGCGGAGGCAAAGTAGATGCGGTATGTCATCGGGCTGACCGGCGGCATTGCCTGCGGCAAGTCTGCGGTCAGCCGCGTGCTGGGAGAGCTGGGAGCGGGCATCATCGATGCGGATCGCGTCGGCCACGAGGTTTTATACGCCGGGCAGGAGGCATATGCGCAGGTTGTGCAGGCCTTTGGAGAGGAGATTTTAAACGCACAGGGCGAGATCGATCGAAAGCGCCTGGGCGCGATTGTCTTTTCGGAGAAAAAAAAGCTGCTGCAGTTGAATTCGATCACGCATCCTCATATAATTAACAATATTGTAAAACAAATCGAGGCCGGGGATGGTATAATAGTGCTGGATGCAGCTCTGCTCTTTGAAACCGGCCTGGATGCGCTGTGCGATGAGATCTGGCTGGTTATGGCCGAGAGAGAAGCGCAGATCAGGCGTATTTTGCTGCGGGATCATCTTTCGCGGCAGGAGGCCGAGCGCCGCATCCAAAGCCAGGGGGATTATGCGCAAAAAAGCGAAAAAGCAAAGCACATAATCGATAATTCCGGCTCGATAGGGGAACTTGGAAGAGAGGTAGAACGCCTGTATCGCCAGGCGGAACATATATGCGCAGAAAAAAGAAAAAGGTTCTGACGATTGTTTTTGTGGCACTCGCTTTTCTATTTGTGTCGATTTTTGGCCTATACTGCTATTTTAAGGCGCTGTATCCGATGAAGCATTCTGAGCTCATCGCGCAGTATGCGGCCGAATATGAAATCGATCCCTATTTGGCCGCGGCGGTCATCTGGAAAGAGAGCCGCTTCCGGGAGGATGCCGTCTCCAGCGCCGGAGCCATGGGGCTCATGCAGGTGATGCCCGAAACAGGCCAATGGATCAGCCAGAAAATGGGAAGGGAAGATTATGCGGAGGAGCGGCTTTTCGAGCCCGAATATAATATCCGCCTGGGATGCTGGTATCTGAGCTATTTGGACGAAAAATTCGGCGGCGATCCCGTCAAAATTCTGGCCGGCTATAACGCAGGGCCAAACCGGGTGATCGGATGGCTGGAGAATCCGGAATACTCCAGCGATGGAAAATCCCTGGAAAAAATTCCGTTTGCGGAGACAGACAACTATGTTAAAAAAGTTCAGCAGAGCTATGAGATATATCGGATCCTATACAAATTTTAAAAATGCGGCCTTGTTGCTTTTGGCAGTCTGCTTTTTGCTGGCAGGCTGTAAAAAGCAGGTGGAAGTAACCCCCTTCGACGAGGGAGATATGAGCACCAACGTGGATGAACTGCCGCCTCCTGCCAGCAGCGGAGCCGCTGAAAAAAAGACGCTTTCCATTATGATGACGCCTAGCCCTGCCTCTTTGCATCCGCTGGCAGTTCTGGATGAAAACACAGCCAACCTGATGTCGCTTATCACAGAGCCGGCCATTCGCATTTCGGCTGACGGGAAGTTTTCCGCCGGCGTGGTGCAGAGCTGGGATATCAGCGAGGATGGGCTGACCTATACGTTTCATATCCGAAAGAATGTCCTGTTTCATGGGGATTACGGAAGCGTTACAGTCGACGACCTGATTTTCGCTTTGGAGAAAATCAAAAACTCGGATACAGCGCAATGCGAATACGCAAAATACAGCAATGTGCTCTCTTCCTATGAAAAAATCGACGATCTGACGCTGAAGGTCGTAGCTTCGCGGAAATCCAGGGATATTTTCTATCTCATGAGCTTTCCTGTAATTCCAAAATCCTATTATGAGCATCTCGGGCTGGATACTGGGAAACTGCCCATCGGGACAGGCCCCTATTTTGCCCAGAGCAATACGGCCGAGGGCATTGTGCTTTCGTCCAATGCCGCTTGGTGGCAGGAAGCGCCGGTTTATGATCAGATCGTTGCAAAGCCGGTATCCGACGATGAGCTCAAAATTGGCAGCAGCGCGCTCGATCAGTTTCAGGTGATCTATACTTCGCTGATGACGGCAAACAGCTACAGCGCAGTCGGGAAAAATGAGATTCACCAGGTGGTAACGCCGACTTATGATTGCCTTGTGCCCAACTATCGCAATGAGTTTTTGGCAAAAAGGGAAGTGCGGGAGGCGATCTCCACGGCTCTCAACCGCAGTGAGCTGATCTCCGTCGCACTGCTCGGGCAGGGACAGGCTGCCGAAATGCCGGTTAATCCTAATTTTTGGGCCTATGAGGGGCTGGAAAGCTCTGCTGGCGTCTATAATGCCGCGGAGGCCAACCGCCTGCTGGAGAGCGCGGGCCTTGCGATGGATGAGGAGCGGGGCCTGCGCTATGTCGAAAATGCAGACGGAAGCAAGCGGTATTTGAAATTCAAGCTTTTATATACGGAAAATGCGGAATACGCCTACCGAAAGGCGCTTTGTGAAAAGATCGCCGAGCAGTTGAAATTGGTTGGCATCGAGATTGAGCTAGTGGAGGCCGATGCACAGACCTACCGAGGCCATCTCGATAGCAATAATTTCCAGTTGGCACTGTGCAGCTTCTTTACTAACACAAACGGCGATAATGCGTTTCTATTTTCAGAATATAACTATGGAAAAGCGCCAACCCAGGCACTGGCTGAAAAGCTGGGCGCTTTCCGCGCCGCCATCACGACCGAAGAGATTAAGCGCGCTTTCTCGGAATATGTTCAGGCTTATTTGGAAGAAATACCCACAATTGGATTACATTACCGGACGCATGCCGTCATTTTAGATGCGAATATCAGCGCGCCGCCGCGTCTGGCCTATAAAAATATCTATGCAGATATTGGCCAGTGGAAATAGAATATTTCGCTGCAAAAAGGCCATCCTATTACTGAAATTTTGATAGGAGGTCAAGAAATATGAATCAAGAGAAATGCTCCCCGAATTATAGCATTAAATGCAATGTAACCAGCTGTGCAAACCACTGCAAGAACGACAGCTACTGCGCGCTGGATTGCATTTGCGTAGGAACGCATGAGGCCAATCCTACGGTCGATCAGTGCACGGACTGCCAGTCTTTTATCAAGAAATAACAGGCAGGCGGATGCAAAATAAAAGAGGCAGAAATTTTCTGCCTCTTTTATTTTTGTTTCTCGAAAGCGAGCATGAGATCCAGCATGCGCCCATAGCTTTGCAGCCCATCCGCGACGCCGTTATAGGCCAGATACTTCTCATAAGCATCCTGGCTTTTTTGGGAAAAATCCGTCTCAAACTGCTCCCAGTACTGCGCGTTTTGCTGATAATCCCGTTTCACACCGTCTGCCAGCTTCTCATAGGCAAGCCAGTAATCTTCCGGAGAAACGCCGTAAAGAGCGTTGAGCGCATATTGCAGGGCATATGCGTTGGCCGAATACACGAAATCCGGATCATCGCATTGGAAGCCCAAATACCAGGCGATGAAATTTGCCTCATCTTCCCGGGCAAAGCCTTGCAGATGCGAAAATTCATGCAGGCAGATGGCGGGGAAATACAGATCGGGCATCTGCAAATTGATATTGGCCTCATAAGTAAAAGGCGAGAAGATGCCGTAAGTCAGTGTGCTGGAAAGCATGTTTTTGGTCATCACGCCTTTGACACGGCTCTTTACACCGATATTGATATAATCTGGCGCATAGGAATCGTAAATTTCGCCGACGGCTTCCTGATAATATTCTTTGGAGTGAGAGAGCGTGAAAAGGCCGTCTGAGGACTCACTGATGTTTTCCCTGGCAGCGTTGGTGCGCTCTATAAGGGTGTCGCAAAGAGCGGCAAGCTCCTCTTTTGAATATTCCTGGATTTCCAGGTGCATAGAATCCGCCAGGGGCTGGCGCGCATAGTTGAGCCCCCAAAAGAGAATGAACATATTATAGAGCGTGCAAAGCAAAATGAGAAAGCTTAAAAAACGCTTGGCAATATGATAGAATTTGGAGCCCTTGGGCTTGAAAAAGGCGCAGAGGATATAGCCTAGGAAAAACAGAACGCTGGCGGCAAAAAGATAGAGCAGAACCTCAGCAAGGCTGAAGGAAAAGCTGCCCGTCAGCCGCCCCAGGCTCCGCGCAAGAAAGGGATAGATTTTTCGGGAATAGAGATGCTCTGTCAGCGCTGGAAAAGTAAAAGCGAGCCGATAGATCACATAGCAGACTGCGGCGCTCAGCAAGACAGAAGCCAGTTTTAGTAGTTTTCCAATCATATTCTATATTTTACGACACCAGGCGGGATTGGTCAAATGGCGATTGCCAGAAAAGAAAAGGCCTAGTATAATAAAAAACAGAGAGGTAGCTATGATCACAGGGCTTTCGACGGCCAGCATGTTTGGCAGTGGGTTATTGGAAGAAAATTTAAGGAAAATTGGCCGGAATGGCATTGGGCATGTGGAAGTATTCTTGAATACTTTTTCCGAATATGAGCCGGCGTATGCCCGCCAGCTTAGGCAGATAGCGGATGATTTTGGCATTTGCGTGCATTCCGTGCATCCGCATGGCGTGCAGTTTGAGCCTCAGCTCTTCTATGGCTACGAACGGACGGTGAACGACGCATTTGGCATGTTTGAAAAAGTGCTGGCTGCGGCAAAGCTGCTGGGAGCCAAGGCGTATGTGTTCCATGGCGGGCTGTTCTATAAGCCTGCGCCCCAGCATCAGCATAATTTTGAACGCATCGGGCGGGCCTTGGATCGGGCGGTGGAACTGGCCGCGCAATATGGGATCACTTTGGCGTATGAAAACGTGCATTGGTGCTGGTTTTGCTCTCCGGAGTTTGGCGAACAGCTTTTGGAGCATGTCCATTCGAAAAAACTGGCTTTCACGCTGGATATTAAGCAGGCGGCGCAATCTGGAATCGACCCGCTGCAGTATCTCAAGATGATGCAAGGGCGGCTGGCAAACGTGCATATCTGCGATTTTGCACAGGGGCCAAATGGGCTGAAAACCTGCCTGCCTTTCCGCGGCCAAATGGATTTTTGCGCGCTCAAAAAGGCGCTCCTGGATGCAGATTACCAAGGCCCGGTAATGATGGAAGTATACCGCCATGATTACGCCGATCATCAGGAGCTTTTGGAATGCTACCGCCAGGTCGAGGCATTCTTTACTGCCCATTAGGACGATACTTTTTAATCAGCTCGGCGGCCCAGGCGTCCTCCGGGTTTTCGATGATGCTGAAGGGCGTCTCCAGGCCAAAGCTCTCGGTGGTATAAAGATAGATAGTTGGGCCGATGCGCGCTTCCTTTTCCCTGACGCGCAGGTAGAACAGCGCATAGGGTGCATATCCTTCTTTATATACGAGCAGTGTGATCTCGCCCCAATCTTTTGGGAGCATCTCGTCGTAGCGGGTGTCGCGCAGAATAGGGATGGAGATCGTGCCGGCTGTGCCGCTTTCGTCCGTCTCATAGTTTTTTCCGGTCTCGGGGATGCAGATTGTGGCGCCGGAAATGGGAGCCTGAGTCTTTGCATCCAAGACGACGGGGGAGATGGAGCCCGAGTGCGCGGTGGAAAATACAGCGCGAATCTCTTCAGATTGCCGCGCAGGAAGCACATCTTTGCCAAAATAAACTGCGCCGGCTGCCAGGGCAACGGCCAAAACCGCAGAAAATAAAAAAACAGCTTTTCGATAGATTGTCTTCATAGAAGAGAATATGAGCAGACAGCAAGACTTATGAGGTGAATCAAGTGAAAGAGGCAGGAAAACAGCATCATTTTTTCGCGTACCTATCCCGGATGAAGCATATCAAGCGCTGGGGGCTGATGCGCAATACCGAGACAGAGAATATCAAAGAACATTCGATGGATGTCGCGGTTCTGGCGCACGCGCTGGCACTCATTCACAATACCTATTTTGGCGGCACGCTGGATGAGAAGAAGATCATGGCCATGGGTCTTTTCCACGAGACGGGGGAGATCATGACGGGAGATTTGCCGACGCCCGTCAAATATTATAATCGGAGCATTCAAAAGGCGTATCAGGAGATAGAGCAGATGGCCGTCAGCCGGGCGATGGATATGCTGCCCGAGGAATTAAAGCCTGCATACCAGCCGCTGATTGAGCATGAAAATGACGAGGACTACCGCTTTGTCAAATATGCGGATAAGCTCTGCGCCTATATCAAGTGCATCGAAGAGGTCAAGACGGGAAACGCCGAGTTCCAGCAGGCAAAATGCAAAATTGCGGAGCAGATTGCACAGATGGAAGAGCCGGCCGTGCTCTATTTTATCGAGCATTTTCTGCCAAGTTTTGGCCTGACCATCGACGAGCTGAATAAATAGTTGATTTTTTCTCAATCCCATGCTACTATTTTCTTAGAAATGCGTTAGAACGAGGGACGAACGAAAAAACTGCCGTTTTTAGAGAAAAGCGCATCTGCTGAAAGCGCTTTACGGCATGCAAACCCACCCTTGTGAGCAGCGGGTCATCCCGACGTATCGGCCGCGTTAAGGCAAACAAAGTGTTGGCGCAGGCTTTGCGCCAAAAGTAAGGTGGTACCGCGGTTCCCTCGCCCTTATATGGCGGGGATTTTTTTATTCAGCGGCCTTTTCAAAGGGAAATGCCCTTTATCACTATCGAAATTGGATGGAGGAAAGAGTTCTATGGCAAAGGAAAAGAAGGAGTTTGTAGAGCATATCACAGCTCAGAGCGAGGATTTTTCCCGCTGGTATACAGATGTCATCATGAAAGCGGAGATGGTGGATTATTCCGAAGTGAAGGGCTGCATGGTCATCAAGCCCTATGGCTATGGCATCTGGGAGCTCATTCAGAATGAGATGGACGCGCGTTTTAAGGCGACTGGCCATAAAAACGCCTATTTCCCGCTGCTCATCCCGGAATCTCTGCTGAATAAGGAAGCGGAGCACGTCGAGGGATTCGCGCCGGAGGTTGCCTGGGTTACGCATGGGGGCGGCGAGAAACTGCAGGAGCGCCTCTGCATCCGGCCGACCTCCGAGACGATCATCTGCTCGATGTATTCCAAGTGGGTGCAGTCGTACCGCGATTTGCCGCTGCTTTTAAACCAGTGGTGCAATGTCCTGCGCTGGGAGAAAACCACGCGGCCTTTCCTGCGCACTTCGGAATTCCTCTGGCAGGAGGGGCACACCGTGCATGCGACGCAGCAGGAAGCCGAGGAAGAGACCGAGCGCATGATCGGCGTCTATAAGGAATTTGCGGAAAACGTCCTGGCCATCCCGGTGATTGCCGGCCAGAAGAGCGAAAAGGAGAAGTTCGCCGGCGCGGCGCATACCTACACCATGGAAGCGATGATGCTGGATGGGCGTGCGCTTCAGATGGGCACTTCGCATAACCTGGGGCAGAACTTTGCCAAGGGCTTTGATATCAAATATCTGGATAAAGACGGCACGCAGAAATACGTCTGGCAGACTTCCTGGGGAACTTCCACGCGCATGATCGGCGGCCTGATCATGGTACACGGAGATGACCGCGGCCTCAAGCTTCCGCCTAAAGTCGCGCCCATTCAGTGCCGCATTGTGCCTGTGGCGGCGCATAAGCCCGGGGTAATGGAAAAAGCGAATGAGCTGTTCGATGCGCTCAAAGCTGCGGGAATCCGCGTAGATCTGGACGACCGCGAGCAGAGCGTGGGCTGGAAATTTAACGACTGCGAGCTGAAGGGCATCCCCGTCCGCCTGGAGATTGGCCCCAAGGATATCGAAAGCGGCAAAGCCATGCTGGTGCGCCGGGATACTTTTGAAAAAATTCCTGCGCCGCTGGACCATGTTGTGGAGGAAGTGCAGGAGCTGCTGGCGGCGATTCACGCCAATATGCTCGAAATGGCGCGGGATTTCCGCGAAGCGCATACCTTCACTGCCCATAACTTCGATGAATTTATGGATGGCATCGAGAAGGGGCATGGGTTTGTCAAGGCAATGTGGTGCGGAGATACGGAGTGCGAGCTGGAGATCAAGGCAAAGACGGGCGTTACAACCCGCTGTACGCCGTTTGACGAGCACGAGCATCTCTCGGATGTCTGCGTGCACTGCGGCAAGCCTGCAAAACAGCTCATGTATTTCGCAAAGTCCTATTAATGGCTGAATAACTTAGAAATCCCGGCCGGCTTGAAAGAGCCATCCCGGGGTTTCTTTCTGTTTGCATGGGCACGCCAATTTACAACTTTGACACAATTCAAAGGTATACTTGCTTGGGAGAGGAAAAAGTATGATAGAGATTTTGATTGTCGAAGATGAGAAAGCGATTGCAAATTTAATTTCCAAAAACCTGACAGCAGAGGGCTATCACTGCACGGCCGCATACGACGGAAAGCAGGGGGCAGACTATATCGAAAACAACAATTACGATTTGGTTCTTTTGGATATCATGCTTCCGGAAATTGATGGCTATGAGCTGCTGGAATATATCCGCCCGATGGGAACGCCGGTCATTTTTATTACTGCGCGCGGTTCACTTCAGGATCGCATTCAGGGCCTTCGGATTGGCGCAGACGACTATATCGTCAAGCCCTTCCAGATCGGCGAGCTCATCGCCAGGGTGGAGGCGGTTCTGCGCCGCACGGGAAAGGCAAATCAGCTTCTGGTTGTGGATGATGTGGAAATCCACCTGGATTCGCGCATTGTGCTCAAAAACAAGCAGAATATCGAGCTGACGATGAAGGAGTTTGATCTGTTGGTGGAATTGGTGCGCAATAAGAATGTCGCGCTGTACCGCGAACGCCTTTATGAGCGCGTCTGGGGAGAGCCGTTTACCGGGGAAACCAGAACGCTGGATTCGCATATTCAGCGTCTGCGCAGAAAACTTGGCTGGGATGATAAAATTAAAACGGTATTCCGTATCGGCTACCGCCTGGAGGTTTAGATGAAGCTTGCGTCAAAGATCTTTCTTTGTACACTTGCTGTTGTGGTTCTGGCGCTGGCTGCTTCCGGATACCTCATCATTTCTTCCAGCTTTCAAAACGCTGTCGATAGGGAATGCGAAAGAAGCCTGGAAGAGTATCAGCTGTTAAAATTCACCTTGCAGTCCGATATTCTAAATGCGACGGAAAATAGCGTTGTAACGGGAAAAGTGATGCAGATTCTCGCCCAGCATACGGCAAAAATCGCGCCAGATGGCAATCTGATCGCGATTTTTACGCGGGAGAAAGGCATATTGTATTCGGATTTTCCCGAGGATTTTCTATTTGACGATCTGGATGAGCAAGCGCCTGAACGGCTCATGTATGGCATGAAGAGCTTTTCCGGCCAGTATCTGCTCGTGATTTCAGGCCGCTTCACGCAAAATGGGCAGGAAATCTATCTGTATACGGCAAGAGATGTGTCTGCCATTGTGGAGCAGCGCCAACAGATGCAGCGCCAGTTTCTGCTCAGCTATCTGCTCATTTTGGGCATCAGCGCTGTGGCAGTTATGATTTTTTCTACAGTTCTGACCAAGCCGGTCTTGCAGCTCATGCGGGTAACGCGGCGCATTTCCAACGGCCGGTATGATCAGCGGGCAGCCGTCAGCACCCGAGATGAAATCGGAATTTTGTGCGGCAGCTTCAATAAAATGGCCGATACCATCGAGGATAAGATCAGCGAACTCAAGTTAAATGCACAGCAAAAGGAGGATTTTGTCTCCAACTTCGCGCATGAGTTAAAAACCCCGCTGACCTCCGTCATCGGCTATGCGGATATGATCTATCAGAGGGATTTGGGCCGGGAAGAGACGCGCGAAGCCGCGGGCTATATTTTGAGCGAAGGGATGCGGCTGGAGGCGCTCTCCCTCAAACTGATGGATCTCATCGTCCTGGGCAAACAGGTGTTTTTGCTGGAGGAAATTTCACTGGAGCAGATTTTCGAGGACGTTGGCAATACACTGCTGCCCATGATGCAGAAAAACGGCTGCGAGCTGGAAGTTCATGCGATGCCGGTCTATGTCAAAGTGGAATATGATCTTTTTAAAACTCTCATGCTCAACCTCGTGGATAACGCGGTGAAAGCGGGTAGCACGCGCGTGCGCATCTATGCCAAGCGCAAAGGACAAGACGCTGTGATTACCGTCGCAGATAACGGATGCGGCATGAAAAAAGAAGAGCTCTCCCGCATTACAGAAGCCTTTTATATGGTGGATAAATCCCGATCAAGAAAACTGCACGGCGCGGGGCTTGGGCTTTCCATCGCCTCTAAAATTGCAGAGGTGCACGGCACGCAGCTGCTCTATCAAAGCGAGCCCGGGCAGGGGACTTCCGTGAGCTTTTCACTGCAAATCGCAGAGGGAGGTGAGCAAAAATGAAATACCGCAAGCTTTTTGTCAGCGGCATTGCCTTTCTCGCGGCGATTCTGCTCATTGTCTGCGGCATTTTTATCCCGACGGCATTGCTCCAGGCGCAGGAAAACAGAATTTTGAACAGCCAGCATGCCCGCTTGATCGATACGCGGGAGCTGGAGAGTTCGGATACGGCAATTGGCATTGCCAATGCAGACCCGGAATATCTCGAACTGCTCTACCGCCTGCGGATGACAAATGATACAAGCGACTATACGACGCTGGAAGAGAGCGGGGAAAATGAACTGAGCCGGGATGCGGCGATAGAGAAAGCAAAGCAGGAGCTCCTGCGCCTGATGGATCTGGGCGCATGCCCAAGGCTGGATGGGCTGGATGATTACGTTGTCGATCAGGCTTTCCTGCTGGGGCATGATGAAAGCAGGCCAGATTTGAGAGAAAATGTCTTAGAGGGCATGAAAGCATGGGGCTATGATATCAGTGAGCTGTCCCAGATAGATCAGCGTGTCTGCGTATGGCGGATTACCTTCAAGCATAAAACGGAAAAAGCCAGGGAGATTCAAGTTAGATTAGATGCCCAAACGGGAAAAGTATATCTCTGCCAGATCGTATCCAATGATCTCACGGGAGAGATGCTGGCAGACGCCTATATAAACGAAACCTATGCGCTGATGTTTGGAAAATATCATAACCTGGAATACAGCCTTTCAGATTCCTATAACGACGGCAGCTATTATAATCGGTTCTCGACTTGCCGGTTCGATGAGATTTCTATCTGGGCATCCTTTGATGTCTATTTTGGTGAGAGCAATGAGCCGGAAGGGTGGAATTTTTCCTGTGCCGTCCAGCCGGCGTACCACTATTAAGTATTAAGCGTTCACATTCCTGTCAATACTTTGACGCAAGTATGTTACAACTCCCCCCTATACTAAAAATCAAGATAGGGGGAGTTTTTTTGAAGAAATTAGTCGGGATTTTTCTTTGTTTGGCTTTATTGCTCGTTTGCGGCGTTTCCTTTCTGCCACGGAAAACAGCGAAAACAGTTGTCCTGCCTAGGGAAGATGAGGCAGAAATGAGGGAGGGCATGTATGCGCTATCCCCGTAGCCGAAGCAGAAGCATACGCCCACCAAAAAGAATAGAAGGCATTCCCAGGCTTGGAAAGTGCATTTTGGCCGGCATATTTGCGGCGGAGTTTATTTTGGCATTTGCGCTGGGAAGATATTCGGCCAGGGCAAAATCTGCATCAGACGAGGAGCCCTCCAGCAGGCCGGCCGTTGCGCCCCTGCCGGTTAGTTCGCCAGCGGGGCCAAGCAAGGCGACTCAAAATGCCGAAAGGGAAGATGCGCAGTTTCTCATTTTGGTAAACTGGGAGCATCCCATTTCGGCAGAAAGGCCGGAAGATTTGGTGCGCCTGGACAGCGTATTTGGGGATGAGGTCGTTCTGGTCAACCCGGATGGGAGCATCCAAAAAGACGCCGCCGCGGCAGCCAGAGAGATGTTTTTGGATGCAGGCGAAGAGGGGATTGGGCAGTATAAGCTGACTGGCGCCTACCGATCTGTTCAGTATCAGGATCAGCTGTTTGCGGACAAGCTGGCGGAAGATCCTTCCTACGGGAGCGATCCGTATCGGCATCCTGTAAAAGTGATGCCGGGAAACTGCACTGAACACGCGACAGGCCTGGCTCTGGATATCCTTGCGGTCTCCTATGAAAAATCAAACGATGATTATGCCAAAACCGATGAGGGAAAATGGCTGCTGGAGCATGCGCATGAATATGGGTTTATTCTGCGCTATCCCAAAGACAAAGAGCATATTACAGGCGTGATTTATGAGCCTTGGCATTATCGGTATGTGGGAAAGCAGGCGGCAGAGGAGATCTATGAGCAGAATGTTTGCCTGGAAGAGTATCTGGATTTTAAGTAATAAAAAAGCAGCGGGGATCACCGCTGCTTTTTTGCTGCGCCGCTAAAGCGCATTGACCATATCCAGGCATGCCTTCATTTTGATGACGTCGTATTTGGGGTTATGCAGATCGCCCTCTACGCTGACGCCGAAAAGCTTGCAGGCTCTGTCCAGGGAAAGCGCGCGCCCTGCAACCTTGACGCAGGCATCGATATTTTTAATCTTGAAGAAGTTATAGAGCTCTGCCCCAAAGGTTTTTTTGACGAACAGGGCGTCTGTATCGCCGTAGGTGTAGATCTTCTTTGCCTTGGAGAACATCTCGATAAAATAGCGCTCAAAATTTTGAACGTGCTTGGCCTCGCAAAGCTCGTCGATAGAGTAGGTGAGCAGATCGCTGTAGGTGCGGCTCCAAAGCCTCTGGACGTATTTGGTGTCTGAAAACGGCTTTGCAATGCCTTCATAGACCAGCGTCTCATTTTCGCACACGAGCTCCGCATACCAGCCGCAGATGCGCATATTCATGGCCTCAAAATCGATGTAGAGCGTCGGCTGAAATTTGGGAGCAGCTGGCTCTTTGGCCTTTTCATGATAAAGCTGATAAACTTTGCTTTCCGACCCAAAGGTCGCCTTGACGAGGTGATCGTATTTTTCTTCTGGAAGAATGACTGTTGCCGCGGAAAAGAGTTCCTCAAAGTACTCCGCGTATTTTCCGATATACTCAAATGTTTTAAGCTGTTTTTTTGTGTAGGGAATGCTGTAATAGTCGGATTCTGAAAGCTTGTCATGAGAAGCGACGTTTTTAAAGGGGCGGGCGCTTCCGTTGAAATATTGGCGCGCCTGGGTATCGAACATCTCCCACGCACAAATCCTGTCTCTTACCGCGATGAGTTTAATTTCTAAAGATTCCATTCGTCATTCAACCATCATTCTTTTTTATTTATTGCGGGCAGCCTGTCTGTTTTTTAGAGCACCGCAGCCCAAAACTGCCGAAAAAGGCATTTTTCCTAGAAAAAACCAATACCTATATTATACTAGTTTGAGGGAAAAGGTCAATAGAAACAAGGTTGACAATCTCCTATCGCCGATGGTATAATTTCAATGTTGCCTAGGGGCATGATGTAATGGTAACATAGCGGTCTCCAAAACCGTTGTTGAGGGTTCGAGTCCTTCTGCCCCTGCCAAATATGACGCTGATTCTGGATTCGGATTCAGCGTCGCTTTTATTTTGCCGGATTTTTCGAGAGAGCGGGGGGAGGAAAAATGGAAAAAGTAATCGATGCGCATCTGCATTTCTGCCGCGATGCCTATTTCGATGCTGTGGCACAGCACGCGGGGCATGAGAACAGCGAAGCGCATTTGCGCAGCCAATATCAGCAGAATGGTATCTGCCATGGCATCGTAATGGGGAACAGGGATTTGGCTTTGGAAAACCATAGCTACCCGGATTTTTTAAGCTACTGCATCGGCCTGGATGATGCTCTAAGCTGGAAGCTGCCCGAATCCCTGCCGCTGATAGAACAGCATTTGCGGCGCAAAAACTGCGTTGGAATCAAGCTATACCCGGGGTATTGCCATTATTATGTCCACGACGAGATGTTTGCGCCGCTCTACGAGATGGCGGAATTTTTCCAAAAACCTGTCGCCATTCATACGGGAGAGACCGCAGGCCAGCTGGGCCGCCTCAAATATAGCCATCCGCTGACAGTCGACGATGCCGCCTCGCGCTTTCCCCGTGTGCAGTTTGTTCTCTGCCATTTTGGCAACCCTTGGCTGGTAGATGCCGCGGCCGTTCTCGCCAAAAACGACAATGTCGCAGCCGATCTTTCTGGGCTTTTGGAGGGCCAGCCAGATCTGGAGGAAATTTTTCGGGATTCTGCCGGCTATATCGCGCAGCTGCAGACCTGGCTCCATTATGCCGGCGCTTATGACAGGGTGTTATACGGGACGGACTGGCCGATTATCCATATCAAAACCTATCTGGAGTTTATCCGGCGCATCGTGCCGGAGCAATATCACAGCGCGGTATTTTTTGAAAATGCCAACCGGATCTATCGCCTGGGACTTTAGCGAAAATTGCTTTGCATTCTGCGCAAAAACAGCTTATACTATTAGCCATAGAGAAATGGAGGAGAGGGGAAGAGATGAAACTTGGTTTTATTGGCGCAGGGAATATGGCGACGGCTATTTTTTCCGGCGCGCTTAGGCAAAAGGTATTAAAGAGCCAGGATGTCGCGCTCTACGATGTGGATACTCAAAAGAGCGAGGAGCACCGCAAGGCTTATGGCATCACGGTATGCGATTCCGCGCAGGCGCTGGCAGATTGCTGCGATATTATCGTTTTGGCGGTCAAGCCGATTGTGGCAAAAGGCGTCTTAAATGCGCTGAATCTGGAAGGAAAAGCGCTGATTTCCATTGTCGCTGGGCTCACTTACCAGCAGTTACAGGAGAATATCCGCGCGAAGAACGTGCATATTCTGCGCACCATGCCCAATACGCCGCTGATGGCGGGATGCGGCGCAGTCGCTTTTTCCCTGCCGCACAGCTTTGAGAGCGAAGAGCTGGCCTTTGCAAAGGAGCTTTTTGGCGCGATTGGCATTGTGGAGGAGGTAGAGGAGCGGCTGATCTCTGCGGTTACCGGAATCAGCGGGAGCGGCCCGGCGTATACTTATATGTTTATTGAGGCGCTGGCAGATGCTGGGGTCAAGCATGGCCTAAGCAAAGCTGTTTCTCAGCGGCTTGCGGCGCAGACCGTTCTTGGTGCGGCAAAAATGGTGCAGACCCAGGGGAAACACACCTCACAGCTGCGGGACGAAGTCAGCTCTCCGGGCGGAACTACCATCGAAGCCGTGCAGAAGTTGGATGAGCTTGGCCTGAAAAACGCAGTTTACCAGGCGGTCGATGTCTGCGTGGAAAAGGCAAACCGGCTGTAAGTGAGGGAGAGCGTGAAGAAAATCGAGTTATATACGGATGGCGCCTGTTCGGGTAACCCAGGGCCGGGCGGATGGGGAGCGGTTTTGCTCTATAAAGGGGCAGAGAAAAAGCTTTCCGGCTACGCGGCAGAATCGACGAACAACCGCATGGAGCTGACGGCCGTGATCATGGGGCTTTGCGCGCTCAAAGAGCCCTGCGAGGTTACGGTTTATACGGACAGCGCTTATATCAGCAATGCCTTTCATAACGGCTGGACTTTGGCCTGGGAGCGGAATGGATGGATCAATTCGCAGAAAAAGCCTGTTGAAAATAAGGATTTGTGGATCTCACTGATCAACCAGACCAAGGAACATCAAGTTCGCTTTGTCAAAGTGAAGGGGCATTCAGATAACCACTATAACAATATCTGCGATAAGCTCGCGACGGATGAAATTAAAAAGCACAGCAAGAAGCTTTAATTTGTTTTTCGTTCAATTATAATTATTTTGGAGGTTTTATTATGGCGTTTTGTAGCAAATGCGGGGCGCAAATAGGGGAAGAGGCTCAGTTTTGCCCCTCTTGCGGCGCGGCAGTTGGAGCAGCCGCTGGCGCTGGTACTGGTGCAAACGGGCAACAAACGGAATACCGCTCAGCGGCCGGCCAGCAAAATGTGAATGGTTTTGATCCTGCGGATGTGGCGCAGAATAAGGCGATGGGAATTTTATCTTACCTGGGTATTCTGGTCTTAATTCCATTGTTTGCGGCCAAGAATTCCAAATATGCGCGTTTTCACGCCAATCAAGGGCTGATTTTATTCCTGCTGGAAGTCTGCATTGGCATTGTGTCGTGGATTGTCCCGAGCATTTTCCTTGGCATTTGGTATGTGGGCGGAATTTACTATTTGGTCAAAGCGCTGAGTGTTATTTTCAAACTGCTGGATTTGGGCTGTCTCGCGCTTTCGATTTTTGGCATTGTCAACGCGGCTCAAGGCAAGAAACAGGAACTTCCTGTGATTGGAAAGTTCAGGCTTGTAAAGTAAAGTTATGTTTCAATTTGAAAAAAGACGCCGGGATAATCCCAGCGTCTTTTTATATTTTGCCCAAAATGGAGCGGAGGGAGCGAAAGAAACAAAATATAAGACTTCGTAAAACACAAGTTTTACGAAGTCTTGTTGACAGATCAGCCGGAAGAGGCGTATAATAATCTCATCAAAAGCGTTTTTGCGCGATTTTAAAGGCCGAGGTACTTTTTGCTTTATGGAAAACCGCACGTATTATGAACAGCAGAATTTAAAAAACACTCTGCGCATCCGCGAGCTAACTTCTGATATGCCAAACTGGTTCCTGGATTTTATGCGTGCCTGTGAGACGACGCATGCTTCGCTGACGCGCCTGAACTATTGCTTTGATACGCGGGTGTTTCTAAACTACCTGATCTCCGAGCACAAGGATTTCGCCGGCCGCGCGATGCAGTCGATCACAGCAGATCAGCTGAACGCGCTGACGCTGCGGGATTTGGAAATTTACGTGCAGTATCTTGGGTATTATATCAAGCCAGATGAATCGGAATATGAAAATAACGAGCATGGCAAGGCGCGCAAAATTGCCAGCCTGCGCTCGCTTTTCAAATATCTTTATAAACAGGGGCTGATTTCCTCCAACCCGGCGGAACTTCTGGATATGCCAAAAATCCACGAAAAAGCGATTATCCGCCTTTCCCGCGAGGAAATTGCAGCCATGATAGAAATCATAGAATCCGGCGAAGGGCTAAGCGAGCGCCAAAAGCGCTATCATGCCCATACAGTTCAGCGGGATATTGCCATCGTCATCTTGTTTTTGACCACAGGAATCCGAATCAGCGAGCTGGTTGGCCTGAATATAGAGGATTTGAATTTTAAGGATCTCTCTTTCCGGGTTACCAGAAAAGGCGGCGATCAGAGTATTCTCTATTTTGATTATGAGACAGAGGAGGCGCTGGCTGAGTATTTGGAGCAAAGAAAAATGCAGGGCAGCTATTCCCTCTCTGCCCCGCTTTTCCTCTCTCTGAAAAAGAATCGGCTGACCGTCCGCGCCGTAGAAAACATGATCCAAAAATATGCGCGGCTGGCCGCCCCGCTCAAGCATATCACGCCGCATAAGCTACGCAGTACATACGGCACGATGCTCTATCAGCAGACCGGGGATATCTACCTGGTCGCGGATGTTTTGGGGCATAAAGATGTCAACACTACGCGCAAGCACTATGCCGCCATGGCCGAAGAGCACCGAAAAGAAGCGGCAAAAGCCATTCGCCTAAGGGAAGAAGATCGCTGATCCTCTTCCCTTTTTATATTTTATATTTTTTTCATATCCTGCAGCGCCAGCATCAGCGCCAGCTCGACGCTTTCTTCTGTCAGCCCGCCTTGGAAATACGCGGTATACGGGGCGCGGAGCGGCGCATCGGCGGAAAGCTCGATCGAGCTGCCCTGGATAAAGCTGCCCGATGCCATGATGATTTTGCTGTCGTAGCCCGCCATGTCGTCCGGATATGGCAGTGCCTGGCTATCCACAGGAGAGGCTTTTTGCACGGCCTGTACAAAGGAAATGAGCTCCTCCTGAGACTTCATGAGAATGGCCTGGGTGATATCCGAGCGCTTGGCTGTGCTGGATGGGAACACTTCATACCCCAGAGAAGCGAACACTTCAGCCGTAAGAGCGGCGCCCTTCAGGGCTGTGCAGGTAACGCTGGGAGCAAAGTAAATGCCCTGGAAAAACGGGCGGTATCCTGCCAGATAGGAGCCGATCTCCATTCCCATGCCCTGGCAGGTGAAGCGGCCGCCAATCAGCTCGATGGCTTTTTTTGTTCCGGCGATATAGCCGCCGGTTGGGGCGATGCCCGCACCCGGGTTTTTGATCAGTGAGCCGATGATGACGTCCGCGCCGGCCTGCGTCGGCTCCATGGTTTCCGTGAACTCGCCGTAGCAGTTGTCCACCACGACAAAGACATTCGGATATGCCTTTTTGATTGCCCTGGCCGCCTCGCCGATTTGCGCGATGGTCAGCGCCGGGCGCAGCTGATAGCCCCTGGAGCGCTGCAAATAGACGACTTTAATGGCGGAATCCAGATATAACTGCTTGAGCGCGGCATCGATATCGATGCCGTTGTTTTCTGTCAAGGGAACCTCGGAATATTTGATGGCAAATTCGCCCAGCCCCTTTTTTTCACCCTGCCCAATGCCCAGCGTCGAAATGAGCGTATCGTAAGGAGCGCCTGTGATGCAAAGCATCGTATCCAGCGGCCGGAGCAAGCCATAGAGCGCGATGTTAATCGTATGCGTTCCGGAGGCAAACAGCGGGCTCACGATGGCGTCCTCTGCGCCGAATATTTCCGCAAAAATCTCGGATAGCTTATGCTTCCCGTCGTCCGTCAGCCCATAGCCGGTAGAGCCGTAAAAATGCCGCTCTGCCAGCCCGCATTTCTGAAATGCATGAAGAACTTTGAGCGTATTATATTGGCGAATCTCCTCAAATTCCTGTACTTTTGGCGCGATGGCCTCTTTGCAAGCCCGGACATGCGCCAAAACTTTCTCCCCGATTCCATACCTCGCCTGCAAGAAAGATTGATAACTATTCATCGTATGCTCCTTTTGTTATATGAGAAATCACTGCGCTGGCCAGCGCCTCTTTGTCCGGGAAATCTTCCGTGGAAAACCAGCAGACCTGCTGCTCTCTGCGGAACCAAGTCAGCTGGCGTTTGGCAAAGCGCCGCGTGTTTTGCTTGATGCGCTGGCTAATCTCCTCCAGCGTGGCCTGGCCTGCGAAATAAGGCAAAAACTCCTTATAGCCGATGGCGGAAAAGGCCGCAATCTCTGTGCCGTATTTTCGGAAAATTTCCCGCACTTCGGCTTCCAGCCCCTGGGCAAACATCGCATCGACGCGCCTTTCGATATCGCGGTAGAGCGTCTGCCTTGGCTTGGTAATGCCGATCTTTTGAATTTGATACCGGTTCTGCGGCCTCCGGAATTCATAGGGCTCTCCCCTGCCTGTATCTTCCAAAATTTCCAGGCGGCGAATCAGCCTTTTTTTATCGTTTGGATGAATGCGCTGTGCCGCGGCAGGATCGAGCTCCGCCAATCTGGCGTGGACAAGCGCCGGGTTTTCCTGATACTGCTCTTCCAACCTCTGCCGCAGGGCCTGGTTTGGTTTTGTCTGCGTAAAATCCAGATCATAGAGGATAGAATTGAGGTATAACCCCGTTCCGCCTGCTAAAATGGGCTGCTTGCCCCGGGAAAGAATTTCTTCAATCGCCTGCAATGCGTCTCTTTGATAGCATGCGACGCTGTAAGCGGCATCCGGATCCACAAAGCCAAGAAGATGATGCGCAATGCCCTCCTGCTCCTGCGGCAAGGGCCGGGCCGTCCCAATGTGCATCTCGCGGTAGATCTGCATGGAATCCGCCGAGACAACTTCGCCGTTCACTGCCTTGGCAGCCTGAATGGCGAGCTCTGTTTTCCCCGAGGCGGTCGGGCCAAGAATCACAATGAGTTTTTGCACTATACTCTCCTTTTAAAGCTGATTTCCAGCTCTTTTTTCGGGATGCAGACGGCAATCGGCCGGCCGTGCGGGCAATTTGGGATTTTGCCGGATTGCAGGAAATATTGAATTAGATTTTGAATATCGCTCTCTATCATGGGCTGGCCTGCCTTGATCGCGCGTTTGCAGGCGCCTTTGGCGATGCGATCTTTGCGCACTGCCTCGGGGGCTCCACCGCTCGTCAGCGAGCCCAGAACATCCTCCAGCGTGGCTGCCGCTTTCGCCTCGCCCAAAATTTGCGGAACTGCATGGATTTCGCAGACGAGCGGCGCGCTTAACTGGAGCTCAAATCCCATCTGCGCCAAGATATTCAGATTCTCTTCTAGGCGCACCTGTTCTTCGTGCGTCAGCCGGTAGACCTCCGGGATGAGCAGCCGCTGGCTGATCGCCCTTTTTTCCATGGCCTGCATGAGCGTATCGTAGATCTTTCGCTCGTGCGCGGCGTGCTGGTCGATAAAATATAGGCTCTCCCCTGCTTCCGCGATGATATAAGTGGAAAAAGCGACGCCCAAAACCCGGGCTTCCGGAAGGTTGGAGAGAAGCGTCGGCTGGCTGGCTGCGGCCGGTGCCGTGTGTTTTTGGCCTGCGCGCTCCAGAGCCAGGGAAAAATCCCTGGGAGGATCGGCGACGGAAATCTCCGAGGGTGTATTGATCTCAAATGGGCCTTTGTTTTTGTGCTCGGCGGTTAGGCGCATGATCTCTTCGATGCCCTCTTCCAGCTCGGAATCGGATGGCATTTTCCAATCCTCCTGGGAAGAAAGCTTCTCCTGCGCGGAAGGGCTTGGGCTAAACTCCAAACTGGGCACTTCTTCAGGCTTTGGCAAATCCTCTGCTATTTTAAGCTGTTCATAGCTCACATTGCGTTTAGAGCTTTGAAATTGAGAGACAACGGGAGAATACTGCCCCGCAAGCGCATCTGAGACGGCGTTGATCACCGCGTATTCTACCGCATTTTCGTCGCTGAAATGCACGGTCAGCTTATTTGGATGGACATTCACGTCTACATCGCTCAAATCCATATTCAGATGCAGGGTGTAGAATGGGAAACTGCCGCGCAGGATGCGCTCCCCATAGGCGCGCAAAATCGCAGATTGAATCGCCTCCGAGCGGATATAGCGCTGGTTGATAAACAGGCTTCCGTTCTTTTGCGTTTTATAGGTGATATCAGGCGCGCCGATATACCCGCAGACACGAATCTTGTTGATCTGATAATCGACTGGGATCAGATGGGAGCGCATTTGCTGGCCGTTTACGGCGCAGATCGCGTCCAGAAGCTCTCCACTGCCCGGGCTGTGATAGATGCCCTTCCCGTTGGCGGTGTAGCGCAGAGAGATATCCGGCCGCGCTAAAATCAGCCGGCTGACGATATCCGAAATAGCAGCCGCCTCTGAGCCTGGCTTTTTGAGAAATTTTAGGCGCGCAGGCGTGTTGTAGAAGAGATTTTCCACGATGACGGACGTTCCCTCGGGCAGGCCCGCCTGGCGGATATACTCGATTTTCCCGCCTTTTGCGCATAGCTCTGTGCCTGTATCGCTGGCATGAACCCGAGATTTGATGCTGAGCATGGAAACTGCGGCAATGCTGGCCAAGGCTTCGCCCCGAAACCCCATGGAATAGATGCGGTCCAAATCCTGAAGCTTATAGATCTTGCTGGTCGCGTGCTTTAAAATGGTGAGAGGCATATCCTCTTCGGCAATCCCCTCGCCGTTATCCGTTACGCGGATCTCGCGGATTCCGCCGTCCAGAATCGAGACGGTGATGGCGCTGGCCTTGGCATCCAGGGAGTTCTCCACCAGCTCTTTAACGATGGAAGCCGGCCGCTCGACCACCTCGCCTGCCGCAATCCGGTTTGCAATTTGCTCGCTTAATACTTGAATCTTACCCATTTTCCATCGCCTTTTGTTTGATATCGTTGAGCAGGGAGAGTGCCTCCAGAGGCGTTAGGCGGTCAATATCCAGCTGCGCCAGGCTTTTCACCATCTTCTCCGCCTCCTGCGCTTTTTTGTCCGGAAATTCCGGGACAGCCGAGAGATCGATATTGCTGAGATCTGTGCTTGCACTCTGCTGAAGCACACCAAGGAGCGATTTTGCGCGCTCGATGAGTGCGCCAGGCAGCCCGGCCAGCTTTGCCACCTCAATTCCAAAGCTCCGATCCGTCCCTCCCCTTTGAATCTTGTGCAGGAATACGATGCTCTTTTCGTATTCGCGGACACTGCTCGAGTAGTTCTGCACGCCGGCAAGCTTCCCTTCCAGATCCGTCAGCTCGTGGTAATGCGTGGCAAACAGCGTCTTTGCGCCAATGCCGTTTTTGCCCAAAATGTATTCTATCGTCGCCCAGGCGATGGCAAGGCCGTCCAGCGTGCTGGTTCCTCTGCCGATTTCATCTAAAATCAAAAGGCTGTTTTTGGTCGCGCTGTTCAAAATGCTGGCCAGCTCGTTCATTTCAACCATGAAAGTGCTTTGCCCGGAGGCCAGATCATCCGAGGCACCGACGCGGGTGAACACGCGATCCACGATAGAAATGCGCGCTTCCGAGGCCGGGACGAAGCAGCCAATCTGCGCCATCAGGACGATTAATCCGGTCTGCCGCATGAATGTGCTCTTGCCCGCCATATTGGGGCCTGTGATGATGAGCAGTTTCTCCTGCTCATCCAGATAGGTGTCGTTGGGGACGAACTCCTGGCGCACTGTGCGCTCGACGACCGGGTGCCGCCCGTCTTTGATGGAAATGCTGCCATCCGAGCATAGCTTGGGCTTGACATAGTCGTAGTCGTATGCCGCCTGCGCAAAGGATTGCAGTACGTCGATTTTGGCCAGAAGGCTGGCATTTTTCTGCAGCACATCGATATACTGCGCCAGATAGTCGCGAATCTGCAAAAACAGATGGTATTCCAGCGCGTTGCATTTGTCCGTCGCCGAGAGCAGCATGTCCTCCAGCTCCTTGAGCTCCTGCGTGATATAGCGCTCGCAGTTGGAAAGCGTCTGCCGCCGGGTATAGCGGTATGGAACCGAGGAAAGATTGGATTTGGAGACCTCGATATAGTAGCCGAATACTTTGTTATAGCCGATTTTCAGGTTTTTAATGCCTGTCGCGTCCTTCTCCCGCTGTTCCATGGTGGCAAGCCATTCAGAGCCGCTGGTCTTGGCCTCTCTCAGATTATCCACCTCTGCGTTGTAGCCGGGCCTGATAAAGCCGCCGTCCCGGATGCCGTGCGGCGGATCCTCGCAGATGCAGCCATCCAGATAGGTATAGAGCTGATCCAGCGTATCCAGCTGCTGGGCGCACTGCAAAAGCGCCTCGCTTTTGCAGCCTTTCAGGAGCTGCTGAATGCTCGGCAAAGGCGCGATGGAGTTTTTCAGCGCAACGATATCGCGCGCATCCAAAGAGCCGTAGGAAATGCGGGAAAGCAGGCGCTCGATATCGTAGATTTTATCCAGCTCCTGCCGGAGATTGCTGCGAAGCGCATAGCCCTCCTTAATCTCCCCTACGGCGTCCAGCCGCGCGTTGATCTCTTTTTTATTTAGAAGCGGCTGTTCAATATACAGCTTTAGCAGACGCCCGCCCATGGCGGTTTTGGTTTTATCCAGCAGCCAAAGAAGCGAGCCGCGCTTTTCCTTGCCGCGCATGGTCTCGGTCAGCTCCAGGTTGCGGTGCGTAAAGGCGTCGATGGCCATATAGTCTTTGCCGGAAGTTTTCAGGAGTTTCTTGATATGCGACAAAGAATTTTTCTGCGTATCCAGCAAATATTGCAAAAGCGCGCCTGCGGCATTCAGGCAGGGCGAATCCTCGGCAAAGCCAAAGACCGAGACGCTCATCACTTCGAAGTGCTCCTGCAAAAGCCGTTTGGCATTGCTGCCCTCGTAGGGCCATGCGTCGTAGCGTGTGAGATAGAGCGATTCCTGCTCTTTGAAATAGCGGAACAACACCGCATTGTTTTCAGCAAAAAGAACCTCCCGCGGCAAAATGCGCAAAAGCAGATTGCCCAGCTCTTCCAGGCTCGCGACCTCCTCGGCCAGAAATGCGCCGGTCGAAATATCCGCATAAGCTGCGCCGATTCTGCCCTTATGCTCATAGACCGAGAGCAGGAAGCTGTTCTCATCCTCTTTGAGCATGGAGCTTTCCGAGATGGTTCCAGGCGTTACGATGCGCACGATGCCCCGCTCGACGATCCCTTTTGCCGATGCGGGATCTTGCAGCTGTTCGCAGATGGCGACTTTATATCCCTTCTCAATTAAGCGCTGGATATAGCCTTCCGCCGCATGATACGGCACGCCGCACATAGGCGCCCGTTCTTCCAGGCCGCAGTCTCTGCCCGTCAGCGCAATTTCCAGCTCCTTTGATGCAGTAATCGCATCTTCAAAGAACATTTCATAGAAATCGCCCAGCCGGAAAAACAGCAGGCAGTCTTTATTTTTTTCCTTGATCTCAAGGTATTGCCTCATCATTGGTGAAAGCGCCAAAACGTTTCCCCCTCTTCTTTTGCATTTTCAAATTTATCTAAATTATATCATAATTCCCCCGGAAAAGACACAAAAAAGAGCTCAATTTCTTGAGCTCTTAAGGCCATAAACCGGGTTGTGCACCTCTCTGCTGATATGCGCCGGCAAGTCAAAATAATAAGTGTTTATTTGAAAGCACCAAGGCCAATTGGCAAGCCGGTTCATTGCTGCCTCGATACTATTATGGCCGGGCGGCAGGCAAATAAACAGGAATTTTATGGAAAAAATCGAAGTAAAAAGTATTCAGATTTTAAGAAGCGAGCGCGCGTTCTTTGCCAGAATGGCAATGCGCTCCTCTTCCGTCAGCGGGAGAGCCAGAAAGCGCGCGAGCTCCTCCTCGTGATCCCACATGGGATAATCCGTGCCAAAGAGCATTTTATCTGCGCCGTGCGCATGGATCATCTGGGCGGCCTCCTCCGGCGGGAGGCAGAAAAGCGAGCTGGAGGTATCGAAATAGATATTCTGGCCAAGCAGATATTTTTTGGATTCCTCCCAGGCGTTATATCCCCCGAAGTGCGCACCGATGACCACAAGGCTTGGAAAGCGCTCCAAAACCGCGCGCAAACGGCGGGGAGCGGAAAAATCCCGCGTTTTATCGCCCATGTGGAACAGGATGGGCAGCCTTCCCTCAATCGCCCGGTAAATTTTCATGGCGGCATCGTCGTCTATATTGAACTCCTGGAAATCCGGATGCACTTTAATGCCCCTAAGCCCAAGATCGATGGCACGGTCTACCTCTGAGGCAATATCGTCAAAGCCTGGGTGCAGCGTCGCAAAGCCGACGAACTCGGGATGCGCCTGGGTCTCCCTGGCGATGAAATCGTTGATGGAGACAACCTGCGCCGGAGTCGTCGCGACGGAATGCACGACATAGCGGGAAACGCCAATCTTGCTTCCCTCCTGCAAAAGGTGCTCGCTGGTCCCCTGGCCGGACATGGCGATGGAATAAAACTGGCTGATCGCATCCACCGCTTTATGCGCAATCTTGGCCGGGTAGATATGCGTATGGAAATCCACAATATCGTAACTTGGCATCTCTTCCTCCGTGATGTAAAAATAGAAAAGCAGAGGGCCGCAAAGGATAATTCCCTGAAGCCTTCTGCCCAAATAGGCATTGCCGCTTCAATGCATCTTGTGCACCAAAGCTATGATACAACGCCGCACTGCTCTTTGCAAGCCTTAATCTCTGCGGTTGTTCCGGTTCACGAGCAGGATCAGCCGAAGCAGCTGCATGATGGAAACGGCAAGGGATGCGACATAAGTCAGCGCCGCGGCAGAGAGCACTTTCCTCGCCCCTTCCTGCTCCTGGGCCGTGAAGATGGAGGCATTGGAAATTGCCTCAAGCGCCCTGTTGCTGGCGTTGTATTCCACGGGCAGCGTTACCAGCTGGAACAGCGTGCACAGCCCAAAACAGGCAACGCCGAGATAGGCGATGTTTTGATAAAAAGCTCCAAAGCCGCTCAGCAAAATTCCCAGCAGGATGAGCGGCATGGCCAGGCCAGAGCCGATATTGGCGGCAGGCAGGATGGCCGCGCGCACTTTGATGGGCGAATAGCCCTTGGCATACTGCACGGCATGCCCCGCCTCATGCGCCGCGACGCCGATGGCCGCGGCGGAAGTGCTGTGATAAACAGCCTGGGAAAGGCGGATGGTGTTGGAGCGCGGATCATAGTGATCGCTGAGCTTTCCGGGAACTTGCTCGATATTGACGCCGAAAACGCCGTTCTGCTGTAAAACCATCTGCGCGGCCTCCCTTCCCGTGATGTTGCTTTGGGAATGGACGCCGGAATAGCGCCGGAAAGTTGAATTTACTTTTGCGCTTGCCCACATTGCAAAGGCAACTGCGGGCAGGACGAGATAAATATAGGTCCAATCGATATACAAAATTAGTTCTCCTCCAAAATCTTCTGGAATTCCTCTCCAGTAATTGTCTCTCTCTCCAATAAATATGCGGCCAGCTGGTGCAGCAGCGCCTGGTTGCTGCTCAAAATTTCATATGCCCTATGATGCGCATCTTTGATGAGCGCAATCACCTCTTCATCCACTTTTGCAGCCGTCTGCGCAGAGCATGCAAGCGCAGTGTCCCCGCCCAAATACTGGTTGGAAACAGTCTCCAGCGCCGTCATATCGAAGGTTTCGCTCATGCCATAGCGGGTGATCATCGCCCGGGCCAGCTTGGTCGCCTGCTCGATATCGTTGGAAGCGCCCGTCGTAACCGAGCCGAAAATGAGCTCCTCTGCGGCGCGGCCACCTGCCAGCGTCGCCAGCCTTTGGAATGCCTCTTCCCGGCTGAGCAGCAGGCGCTCCCCTGCCTCGACCTGCATGGTATATCCAAGCGCGCCGGATGTGCGCGGCACGATGGTGATCTTGTGTACAGGCGCGGTTCCCTCCTGCTTGGCGGCCACAAGCGCATGGCCAATCTCGTGATAGGAGACGATCTTCTTTTCCCGCTCCGAAACAACGGCATTTTTGCGCTGATACCCGGCAAGGACGACCTCCACGCTCTCCTCCAGATCTTCCTGGCTGACGGCCTTTCTGCCGTTTCGCACTGCCCGCAGTGCGGCCTCGTTGATCATGTTTGCCAGCTCTGCGCCTGAAGCGCCTGAAGTCGCTCTGGCAATGGCGTTGAAATCCACACCTGGGTCCAGCCGCACTTTGTTTGCATGGACTTTCAAGATCGCTTCCCGCCCTGCCAAATCGGGCAGTTCGACGGGAATGCGGCGGTCGAAACGTCCAGGGCGCAGCAGCGCCGGATCCAGCGAATCCGGGCGGTTGGTTGCGGCCAGGATGACGACACCCCTCTTGCCGTCAAACCCATCCATTTCTGTCAGCAGCTGGTTGAGGGTTTGCTCTCGCTCATCGTTTCCGCCTATGCCGCCAGTATCGCGCTTCTTGCCGATAGTGTCCAGCTCGTCGATAAATACGATGCAAGGCGCCTTTTCATTGGCCTGCTGAAATAAATCGCGCACTTTGGCCGCGCCCATGCCCACGAACATTTCCACAAATTCTGAGCCGGAAATGGAGAAAAAAGGCACTTTCGCTTCCCCAGCCACGGCCTGCGCCAGCAAGGTTTTGCCCGTTCCGGGCGGGCCGACGAGCAGCGCGCCTTTGGGCAAAGACGCGCCGATTTGCGTATAGCGATCCGGGTGATGGAGAAAATCCACAATTTCACTCAATGCCTCTTTGGCCTCGTCCTGCCCGGCTACATCCGAAAATGACTTTCCGGTTTTGGCCTCCACATAGATTTTTGCATTGCTCTTTCCGAACGTCATGGCATTATTGCCGCCGGGAACGCGCTTTTGCATACTGCGCATCAGCCATAGGCCCAGCAGATAGAACGCGACGGAAGGCAGAATCCATGTATAGAGAAAATTCAGCAGCGGAGAATTCTCCTGCGGCAGAACTCTGGAAAAAGCAATCTTGGAATCCTTCTGATAGAGCCTGTCTACCAGGTTCGGATCGTTCATTGCAGTTGTGATATAGACCTTTTCCTCGCCGGATTCATCTACGGCGAGAAAAGCAATGCGCTGCTCTTCATCCTGAATCTCCACAGTTTTTATCTTCCCCTCGTCGATAAAGCGAAGGAAGGTGCCGTAATCGACCTCGGTAACGCGCGGCTGCAAAACCTTTGGGAAAACCAGAGCATTGAGCAGCATCAATAGGATTATAGCGACAATGCAGTAAAACAGGATTGGCTTTTTAGATGTTTTTTGCTCTTTCATAGTATTATTCTTCCTCGACGATCTCCATAATATTTTTCAGCATCTTTTGAAAAGTTTGAATGGCAGTTTCCAGTTCCTGCTCGGAAATACCCTGCAAGATGCGGCGGTCAAAGCGTTCTTGGCGCTGTTTAAAATACTGCACATAAGGCTGCGCTTCGGGCAGAAGCGTCAGCAAAACCTTTCTGCGATCGTCCGCGTCCGTCTGCGTTGCCAAAAAACCGCGCTTTCTGAGCGACTCCACCGAGCGGCTCACCAACCCCTTGGAGATATTTAGCTGCTCACTAATCGCCTTGATGGTATTTTGCCCAGAATACTCTGATAAAAACACCAATACCACCACTTCGTTTAACGTAAAATCTTTGTCGTCTGTGGTTTTGAAGCGGTATTGCTGGCATTGCTTATAAATATTTGTAATACCCGAGAAAAAAATATCTCTTTTCCAAGTCTCCATTTTATGCCCCTGGCCTCACAATAGTTTAATATAATATAGTTTAACTATAAACAATATATCTATAAACTATATCATACCCTTTTTTTACTGATTGTCAAGCCTTTGATCGATTCGTTTCAGATGCGCCAGGTTTTTTTGCCCGAACACCAGAAGAGCCGAGCCCTGCGCAACCGCAATTTCACTCTCCTTTTGGATGAACTCATTGCTGGTGCCGATGGGAAATGTGTGGCAGAGCGAAGCGTTTTCCAGTTCGTATTTTAGGCCGCGGATGCACACGCCGCTGCAGTGTTCCCCAAAAGAGAAAAGCGAAATATAGCCTTCTGCGCCAGAATCAAAACGCACGGAAGGATTGCTTAGAACAGTCGTTACGTCCTCTTTTCCGAAAAGAAACCCGGCGGCGCCATGCTGGCTTAAAAACGCGAGAGACTGCAAATTGGCCACGGTATGATCAAAGCGCCCCCCCATTCCGCCATAAAGATAGAAAGTTTTAAATCCCTTTTCCAGGCCAAATTTGATGGCATAGAGCATATCAGTATCGTCTTTTTCGGCAGGCAGTTCGATCAGATGATCATGCTGTGGTTTTTCAAGCAGAGAATCAAAATCTCCCAAAACCAGATCCGGGTAGATGCCCATTTGCTGTAAATAACGGTAACCGCCGTCTGCGGCGATCACATAGTCTTCTTCTGCCGGGATGCGGTAAAGCGGTGTAAACTCCCCGGCCCCAACGATATAGCAAGCTCCTTGTTTTTTCATCCTAACTGCCCCCTTATTACACGCTTATTTTATCTTAAAGCGCTCATTTTTACAATTCCGTGATTCTCTATAAAAATACAAAATATTACAAAATAACCAAATAATGTCATCTTTTCGCCATTTATAAATCTTGTGGGAGTATCTGCGATAGACTACTTTTGTATGAGAAAAAGGAGGGTTATACGATGCAAGAAAAGGAAAAGAAAAGTGAGTTATGCAAATTTGTCGGAGCAAATCTAAGGGAGATAAGAGCAAAAATGAATTTATCTCAAGAGACAGTGGCAAATGAAACGAGCCTTAGCGTATCGCACTATCGCGGCATTGAGCAAGGCCGCGGCAACCCGAGCATTCAAACACTGGAGAGGATTTCCGATACGCTCCATATCAGCTTGCAGGAAATCTTGACAAGAGGGATGCATAGCGCACCAGACTATTTTTCTCTTCAGGATTTTGCGCTTTCGGAGGAAGACACACTCTTTTTCAAAAATCTCTTACAGCAGATCATCGATTTGCTTGTCTATAAAAAATCTTAGGAAAAAAGTTTCTGCTGTTATTTTTTTAGAACCGCTCTACAGAGCGGTTCTGTTGCTTATTTTCCCGAGCCGATTCTCGTCAGGGTTTATTTAGATTATTTCATGAACCCTTGACATCTTTTAGATAATCCAGTATGATAATAAATGTTCTTGGGGGTATAGCGCAGTTGGCTAGCGCGTCTGACTGGCAGTCAGAAGGTCAGGGGTTCAAGTCCCCTTATCTCCACCAGAAGCCACTCAAATATTGGGTGGCTTTTTTATATAAGTTTATCACAAATGGCTGCAGCCTTCCGAATACTATATTAATACTTTTTTGCTATTTTAATTAGGTTGCTTTTTTGCAGCAGATCCACTAACCTTTATAGATGTCGGATTAATGTGGAAGGAAATAGATGAGGCAATGAATTTATGTGGTGTTATTGGGAAAAATCTAAAAGAGCTTCGCATGAAGAGCAGTCAGTCGCAAGAGGATTTGGCAAAAAAAATTGGTATTAGCGCATCTAACTTGCGCGAGATTGAGTATGGAACGGGCAACCCGACAGTCGCGACATTGGAGCGCATTGCCGAAGGGCTGCATGTGCCGACAGGCGCCCTGGTCTCGAGCAACATGAATGAAAATGAGGTTTACATTAGAGAATCTATCTTTTCTTATCTCAAATTTATTCAACACATGCCGCCCGAGCGGCAAACTTTAGTCGTTCGCATGTTTGAGCAGTTGGTTTTACTGCTGAGAGGCGACTAATTCTTTTGTTTCTGCAAAAAAGCCGAATTTCGTTTGGGAAATTCGGCTTTTTTTGTTGCTATTTTATGCCCCTTGTTCTGCTAAAAATGCTTCCACTTCTGCTCTGGTCGGCATAGCATCAAAAGCGCCTTGCTTCATGGCGCAAAGTGCGCCGACGGCATTGGCTATGCGCACTGCTTTTGAGAGCGGTGTCTGCGGTTCGCAGGCAAGATGATAGAGAATGGCCCCAAGGAAGGAATCGCCGCAGCCTGTCGTATCCACAGCCTTAACGCGAAACCCAGGGTCATACCCGCTCTCCTCTTTGGAGTAGTAATATGCGCCTTTTGCGCCAAGCGTAATGAAGACAGCCCGCTTTTCGCGGCCGATTTTGCTGATGCGCTCTGCCCCTTCCCGGCATTCTTCCGGGGAATCCCCAAGGCCGGTCAGCAGTTTCAGCTCCACTTCGGATAGTTTGACGATATCTGCCCTGGCAATATAATCGGTAAATTCCTGCTTGACGGTAGCCGGGTTATGCAGAGAGCTTTCCGGCCGGTAGTTGGGATCGACGGCAAATAGCTTGCCATGCTTTTCAGCATATTCCTGCAAGAACCGAAGGGATGCCCTGCCAGATTCGCTTTTGGCAAGGCCGTATGTGGCGTAAATGATCTTTGCCCTCTCTAGGACGCTTTGGCTAATCTCTTCCGGGGTCAACAGGTGATCCACGCCTTTTCCCACAAAATAGAAACTGCGGTCGCCCTCATCGTCAAAGGAGACAAAGGAGATCATCGTGTGGTCATCTCTGGTATAGACGACTCCTTCATCGGAAATGCCATATTTTTTTAATGCACTTGCCACATGCCTGCCGAAGAGGTCGTCTCCCACTTTGCCAATGAAAGCGGTTTTTCCGCCCAAAAGCGAGCAGGCAACCAGCATATTTGCCGGCGCTCCGCCCGGGTTCATCTCATAGGCAGGGTTTCCATTTGGTCCATAGCCGCACTGGGAAAAATCGATCATAATATCGCCGGCGGAAATTACATCAAACATGCTCTCCCCTCTCTTTCCATCGCGCCAAAAGCGGATCCTTCATTCAATTATATTGCTGATGGCTTTATTATATCAACTGGAGGGAGAAAGAACAACTAAATTTTGGCAGATTCCTGCTGATTTTCCACCAGTTTTTCCGCATCTTCCAGCGCTTTGCTGCTCTGCTTTATTAGTTCCAGCCCTTCCTGATAAAGCGAGAGCGCGTCCTCCAAAGGCAAGGTCTTTTCCGCCAGCTCCTGCGCGATCTGTTCTAAACGCTGTAGATTCTCTTCAAATTTCATTGTTCTGCTCCTTTTTCTATGCTTTGCACCTGCGCAAAAGCGCGCCCGTCTTTGGTCTGAATCAATAGCTCTTGGCCGATTTGCAGCTGCTCTATGTTTTCCAGCGGCACTCCTTCCGCTTCTGCATATACGAAGCCTCCGCCAAAGCGGGAGAGCGGATTTCTTGCCGCCAGATATACCGCATTTTTTTCCAGGTTTGCCTGCTTGCTTTGCAAAAGCGCATTCATCTGCTGATGCAAAAGCCCAGAGAGCGATGCCGCCTTTTGGCTTACCCGCTCTACCTGCATCCGAAACTGCTGGGCACTTTGCATTTTCAGGCCTTTTACGATATCCCGCGCCGAGCGCATCTTTTCAAGCATCAGGCTTTTCATGGATTCCCCCAGATGATCCAGCGAAAGCATCAGGTCTTTTTGATCAGGCACGGCGAGCTCTGCGGCTGCGGAAGGGGTGGGTGCGCGAAGATCTGCGACGAAATCTGCAATCGTATAGTCGATCTCGTGCCCGATTCCGGTAATGACAGGGATTTTGGAGGCGTAAATTGCCCGGGCAAGCCCTTCATCATTAAAGACGAATAAATCTTCGCCCGAACCGCCTCCCCGGGCCAGCAGGATAACGTCGCACTCTCCTTCCTCATTTAACTGCCCAAGAGCGCGGATCATCTCCAGAGGCGCGGCAGCTCCCTGCACAGTTACAGGGCACAAGCGCTGCAAAGCCAGAGGATAGCGCCGCCGCAGCACATTTCTGATATCCTGAATCGCCGCCCCTGTCGGCGAGGTGATGATCCCTATTTTTTCCGGGTATTTGGGAATGCGCTTTTTATGCGCCGCATCGAATAGGCCTTCTGCCGAAAGTTTGGCTTTCAGAGCCTCAAAATCGGTGTAAATCTCGCCCACGCCAGAGGGGAACATATGCTGCGCATAGAGCTGAACTGCCCCAGCCTTTGGATAAAACGAGATATCGCCCACAATCACCACTTTCATGCCATTTTTGGGCAGGAAGGAAAGCTTTTGCCGGTATCCGCGGAACATGACCGCCTTAATGGATGCCTCTTTATCTTTGAGAGAAAAATACAGATGGCCGGAAGTATGCGCGGTGAAATTGGAGATCTCCCCTTCCACGCAAACCATGCGCAAAGCCTCATCGGCCTCCAGTTTTTGCTTTAGATAGTCGTTGAGCTGCGAGACCGTTACCGGCCCGACTTTTACTGTCTCCATTTTTCACTGCTCCGATCTTCTATTTTTACGGGCACGGGCGCACCGAGCTCAAGGCATTCCGGCTGGACGCGGCAGTCATAAGCTAAAATCGCAACACCGGCGCGCTGAGCCTCCTGAAGCGCTTGGGCAAAAGCAGGGTGCGTGGCGTAGTTAGGCGCAAAAAAAGATACATCCCGCATTTGAATGACAAAAACGAGATAGGCCAAAGCGCCTTCCCTGCGCGCCTTGCAGAGCTCGAAAATATGCCGGATGCCCCGGTCGGTTGGCGCATCCGGGAAATAGGCGGCGCCGTCCCGTTCCAGCGTAACCCCTTTGATCTCCAGATATGCCTTCTGGCCGGCGACGGTAAATGCGCCGTCCAGGCGGGAAGCGCCATAGCGCACCTCCCCACGCAAATCCTCTGCCGCGGCCGCCATGCCTGGGAGCAGATTGCCCTGCTCCAAATATTCCAGCACAAGCTTATTTGGCGCCAGAGAATCCAGGTTAATTAGGCGATTCTCTTTATACAGCGCGATGAGCGTATAGGCGGTTTTTTTCTGCGGCGATGGCGCATACTGCAAAAATACCGATGCCCCCGGCACAAACAGCTCTGCGCATCGGCCGGTATTGCGGATGTGAACCCGCTCGCTCTTTCCGTGGATTAGGCAGATTCCAATAAAGCGGTTTTCTCTGCGTATAAAAGTTCCGGGCACAATCTCAGGATACCTCATATTTTTCCTCTGTTTCTTCCTCTGCCTGCTTGGCCTTGGCCGGCGCGATGGCCAGATCCACCAGAAGAGAGACGCCCGCGCCGATTAAAGTATCGATGGCGCGGTTAAGCGCGTAAAACACGGCATCCTGCTGCGTCCGCCCGAAATTCAGGGCGACCAATAATACCACCGTGCAGGAAATCGTGCTGGCCTGCTGAAGATGAAAGACGTTGCATAAATAAAGATCGAAAATCAGAAAGAGCGGCACAACCGCGAGGAAAATTCCCTGGCTGTAGTAGGGGATATATTCGCTGGAAAATGCGGCGGCAAAGCCAATCAGGCCGCCCAGGGCTGTGCCCAAAAGCCGCATGAGGCTAAAACGCAGCGTCTCCTGGTTGTTTTGCCGCATACAGACGATGGCAGAAATGGCCGCGACTGTGATGGTCTGCATGCGTTTTAGGCAAAAGCAGATGACAAGCGTAAAGAAAACGGCGATGACCGTTTTAATCGAGCGCATTCCCGGCCGATAATGTAAATTCATGCTTTCTCTCCTTTTGCTTAGTATAAGCCAAGCCCAAAAAGATGTAAAGATAATAAAATGTTTGCATAATTATGTCGAATAACCGGCAAACTATCTTCGGCTGTATATTGCTAAAAGATGACAACGCTTTGGGTTGTCTCTATAATGAAGTTTAGCAGAAAACAGATCGAAAGGGATGAATAAAATGAAAACATGTTTAAGAATTTTATGGCTCGTCTCGGGAATTTTGCTCATCGCGTGCGGCGTTTATGTTTTGCTGCATCCCGCGCAGACTTTACTAAACATCGCTTCCCTGCTTGGGCTTGCCGCTTTATTTTCCGGCGCTTTTTCCCTGGCCACCTATTTCACTCAGAAGGAAGAGCTGTTTGGCGCAAAGGGAATTTTGCTGGATGGCATTTTGGATGTCATTCTCGGCGTTTTGCTCATCATCTACCCCACTTCCTCTTTGATTGCGAATCTCTTTTTGGGCTTGATGAGCCTCTGGGTCATTTCAAAGGGCGCAGCGGCCATCTACCATGCCGTTCTGGCAAAGAAACTCGATCGCCAGTGGTATGTTTTGCTGATCATCGGGATTCTGCTCGTCCTCTTTGGAATTTTGGCGCTCATCAAACCCATTATTACAATGGTCGCCATCAGCGTCATACTCGGCGTGTTCCTCATCTCGGATGGAATTGAAATTCTTGGGCATTGGTGGATGATTCAGAAATTCCGGAAAAACCTCGGGCTATAGATGAAAAATGCCGCAAACAGCTCTGCGGCATTTTTTTATTCTCCCCCACAATTTTTCACAAAAATTCTCTTGATTATTTCCAGTTTTTTACATATCATATAGAATAAAAGGTAAAAAATGTAAAAAGAGGTCCAAACATGAAGATAGAAAATAGCCTGGGCAGTAAAATTAGGCGCCGCCGGCAGGAGTTGCAGCTTTCGCAAGAGGAACTGGCTGCTCAGATTGACCTGAGCGTTTCCTTGCTGCGTGATATTGAACATGGACGGGGCAATCCCACTATCAAAACGCTGGGAAAAATTTTCAGTGGATTGGGTATGGAATTTGAATCGCTGTTTTCGAATGTGCAGACGACTCTTGTTTCGGAAAATCCAGAGGAGATTGTGCGCAATATTGCAATTCAGCTCAAGGCCTTGATTGCCCTTCCAAAAGAGGATCAGGAACTGGCCTCCCAGATCTTCCGGCAGCTTTCCTTGATTTTGCAGGAGCAGGCCGGCTGAAACATGCGCGGGATAGAGCCTCCCTTCCCCTATTTCGCGCGTTTTCTTTCCATGCGGCCAAAAGATACTTGACTTTTTTTTGTAAAACGGATATAATTCTGTTTGTTGCCCGCAGAATGCGATCGTGGCGGAATAGGCAGACGCGCACGTTTGAGGGGCGTGTGGGAGACCATATGGGTTCAAGTCCCATCGATCGCACCAAAAAAATCGGAGTAAGTCTTACTCCGATTTTTTGTTTTCTCTTTTAATAATAAAGAAAAGAGCCGCCATTGGCAGCTCTTTTTTCTAATACTATTCGTAAATTGGGAATTGCTTGCAGAGCTCCGCAACCTTTGCAGATACTTCACGCACAGCCGCATCGCGATCCTCTGCCGTCAGCAGGCGGTGCATCAGATCGGCGATCTGGCGGCACTGCTCTTCCTTGAAGCCGCGGGAGGTAACGGCTGGCGTGCCCACGCGGATGCCGCTGGCGATAAACGGACTGAGCGTTTCATTGGGAATCGTGTTTTTATTGACGGTAATATGCGCCAAATCCAGCAGCTTTTCAGCGTCTTTTCCCGTAATGCCCTTCTCATAGACATCTACCAGCATCAGGTGATTATCCGTTCCGCCGGATACCAGGCGGAATCCGTTTTTCTTCAGCTGGTCTGCCAGCGCCGCGGCGTTTTTGACGATCTGCTGCTGATATTGCTTAAACTCATCGCTCAGCGCCTCCTGGAAACTGACTGCCTTGGAAGCGATGACATGCATCAGCGGGCCGCCCTGGGTCCCTGGGAAGATTGCCTTATCGATTTGCTTTGCATACTCTTCCTTGCAGAGAATGAGACCGCCTCTTGGGCCGCGCAGTGTTTTATGCGTTGTCGTCGTTACAAAATCGGCATAGGGCACCGGGTTCTGGTGCAGCCCTGCGGCGACCAGGCCGGCGATATGCGCCATATCTACCATGAGATATGCGCCGACTTTCTTTGCAATTTGAGAAAACCGCTCGAAATCGATGGCTCTGGGATATGCGCTGGCGCCTGCCACGATCATCCTGGGCTTTTCTTTGAGGGCAAGCTCTTCCAGGGCATCGTAGTTGATCATCTCGGTCTCGTTATCCACGCCGTAAGGGACGACGCGGAAGTATTTGCCCGAAATATTCACGGGGCTGCCATGCGTCAGATGCCCGCCATGCGCCAAGCTCATGCCGAGAATGGTATCGCCGGGCTCCAGCATCGCAAAATAGACGGCAGTATTGGCCTGCGCGCCCGAATGCGGCTGAACGTTGGCATGCTCTGCACCAAACAGCTTTTTGGCACGCTCTCTCGCCAGGTTTTCCGTAACATCGACAAACTCGCAGCCGCCGTAATAGCGTTTGCCCGGATAGCCCTCGGCATATTTGTTCGTCAAATGCGAGCCCATGGCCTGCAACACGGCCTTTGAGACGATATTCTCGGACGCGATCAGCTCGATGTTCCCCCTCTGGCGGTTCAGCTCTTTTTCCATGGAATCATAGAGCTCTGGATCGACCCTCTTAACCTCTGAAAAATCTAGCATTTCCCTATTTCTCCTCTTTGCTTAAATTTTCTAAAGCCGCCTTTGCCGCTTCCTGCTCGGCGCGCTTTTTAGATTTTCCTTTTCCCTTTGAACAGGCTTTGCCATCGATAGATAGCTGCACAAAAAAAGTCGTATCGTGCGGCGGCCCTTCCGTCTGCAAAACCTCATATTCCAGCGAGACCTCCCCATCTTTTTGCAGGAGAGTCTGCAGTTCTGTCTTATAGTCCTTGCTTTGCTGGGCAGAGAAATTGCCCTCTGCAAAGGCGATGATCCGGCAGACCATGGCGTTTGCCGCCTCCAGCCCGCCATCCAGATAAACGGCGCCCAATATGGATTCGCAGACATCGCAAAGAATGGAGTTCTTTTCTCTGCCGCCGGAATGTTCCTCGCTGCGCCCAAACCGGATATAGCCCTGCAATTTTTCACCGCGCACCCAGGCTGAAAGAGCTTCCTCGCAGACGATGGATGCCCGGCGGTGCGTCAGCTTTCCCTCATCCTCCTGGGGATATTTGCGGTAAAGATACTGGCTGACCAGCAGCTCCAGCACGGCGTCCCCCAAAAATTCCAGCCTTTCATAGCTATATCCCGCCTCAAGGGCAAGGGAAGAATGTGTGAGCGCCATCTCGAGCAGACGCTCGTCCTTAAAATTATACCTTAAAATTCGCAAAATTTCTCTATCTATTTTCGGCATTTTTCAAAAAATCCTTCGTTTATTCTAAAGCGCTAGAATATTCTTCCCATTCTGCATAAAAACCTTGCAGTTTTTCTTCCAGAATGTGCAGGTGCTCTGTCGCCTCCATCAATGCCTGATAATCCGAAGCAAAATCCGGTTGGGCGATCTGCTCTTTGCAGCGGGCAGCTTCCTCTTCGGTTTCCTCGATGGCTTTTTCCAGACGCACAACTTTCGCTTTCAGCTTGCGCAAAGCGGATTCCTGCTCTCTTTTTTTAGCGAAAGGATTCTCGCTCTTTTCTTTTTTGGCAGGCGCTGCCTCTGGCAAAGCGCTCCCTCTTTTCTCGCGCTCTTCCAGATAATATTGATAGCCGCCGGCATAGCATGTGATCTTCTGGTTTTCCAGCTCCCAGACTTTTGTCGCCAGCTTGCGGATAAAATAGCGGTCGTGCGAGACGACGAGCAGCGTTCCGTCGTAGCCGAGCAGGGCATCCTCCAGCGCTTCTTTGGATGCGATATCCAGGTGGTTGGTGGGCTCATCCAAAAATAACAGGTTTGCCTTGGAGAGCATCAGAATGCAGAGCGCAACCCGGGCGCGCTCTCCGCCCGAGAGTGTGCCAATCTTTTTTTCAATATCGTCCCCGTGAAACAGAAAAGCGCCCAGAGCTGTGCGGATGGAGGTGACGCTCAAATCCTCGCATCGCTCGATGACTGCCTCTATGATGCTCATTTCGGGATCCAGGTTGACCTGTGCCTGATCGTAGTAGCCGATGTGGACATTCGTCCCAAACTGAATTTTCCCCTGATCCGGCGCAATTTCGCCCAATAAAACGCGGAAAAGCGTCGTCTTGCCTGTGCCATTATCCCCGACCAGGAAAGCCCGCTCCCCTTTTTTCAAATCTAAATCGACTTTGGAAAAGAGCTGGCGCTCCCCGAAGCCAAGGCAGAGTTCTTCGGCATGCAAAACATCCCTGCCCGACTGCCGCGCCGCGCTGATGGAAAAATGAATGCCTGCCGGGCCGTCTTCCGGCCGGACGAGCTTTTTCTCAATCCGATCGATGACTTTCTGCTTGCTGCGGATGGTAATATAGTTCCGCTCCTGGCTGAACGTCTTTTGCTGGGCGATGATGCCCTCGATTCTCTTGATCTCTTTGGTCTGTTTCTGATACTCCCGCTCTTCCGCCAGCCGGCGCTCTGCCTTTACCTTGGAAAAATCCGAATAGTTTCCGCGGTAGCAGACAAGGCGATGGTGCTCCAGCTCAAAGACACGGTTCACAAAGCGGTCGATGAAAAAGCGGTCGTGCGAGATGACAAACACCGTCCCCTTATATGCCGCCAAAAACTCTTCCAGCCACTCAGTAGCCCGCAGATCCAGGTGGTTGGTGGGCTCATCCAGAAGCAAAATATCCGGCTCTTCCAGCAGCATTTTGGCGAGCAGTACCCGCGTTCTCTGCCCTCCGCTGACTGCGGAAAGCGGCAAATCCAGTTCTTCCGGCAAAAAGCCAAGCCCAAGCAGCGTCGAACGCGCGCGGCCCTGATAGGTCATTCCGCCCTCTTCCAGGTATGCCTCATGCAGTGCGGTATATCTGGCGATTTCCTCCTCGCTGGCCCCCTGCTCAAGCTTTTCCTGAAGCTGCTCCAGCTGCTGCTCCTTTTTTTGGAGGGAAGAAAAGACCTCCAGCGTTGCGCCGTATACCGTCTGCGAGGAGCTGTATTCCGCATGCTGCTGCATATAGGCCGTCCGCAGTTTTTTAGACAAAAAGAGCTCTCCGCTGTCGGCAGAAAGTTCTCCCGTCAAAATGCGGAACAATGTCGTCTTCCCTGCTCCGTTGACGCCGAGCAGCGCGATCTTATCGCCGGGATCTATATGAAACGAGATATCTTCTAAAATTGTATCAACTCCAAAAGATTTCCCAAGGTGATTGGCTGTAATGATACTCATTTTTAAACTCCTAACGAGAGGATTATAGCATAAATTTCCCATAAAACAAAGGAAAAGACGCATTATGCGTCTTTTTCCCGCTTTATTCAAGATAACGGATGGAAACATCCGAAGAGTTTGTGGCAAACATGAGCGTTCCGTAGTCGAGATCAAAGCAGACAATTTTTCCGGGGTACCATTCTTCCTGAGAATCCTCGATATCCAAAATCAGATGATCGCTGCTCCCGCCCAATATCTGAATGCCAGGCAGCCGGGGCCGCAGATCCTCCAGATAGCCAAGATCCTGGCGGCCCAGGGCCAGCAGCGCCCGGCGGCGAATGCCGCGGTCCAGGTAGGCGCGCTTATGGCCAAAGGCATCTAAATCGATCTCGCCCACCGGATGGCTGGGCTTTGAAAAGACTTCTACCACCTCGGCCTTTAGGGTTACGACATGGGGGTCGAGAAAATCCGTGTTCATTCCCCGGCGGTCGTGCAGATCCCGCGCGTTCATGATGGCCTCTCCCACCCGCAGATGATTGATCCCCTCGGGCATTGCGCCGGTCAGCATCAGATGCAGAGAAGTGGTGGCGCCGCCAGAGACGATTTCCAGCTTCCGGCCGATGCGCTGCTCGATTTCGCGGGCTATCTGCACCAGATCTCCTAAATTTTCCCTGGAAGGCAGAACCGAGCCATAGCATCCAAGATTGACGCCGACGCCGGCCAGGGAGACGGCGTGCATCTGCCGCTCAATGCGGACAGCGTCCTGGGTGAGCTGGGATTTATCCCAGTATCCTTCGCGCAGATCCCCCTCATCTGCCATGAGGATGACCTTATGCCGCTTGTTTTGCCGTGCACATTCCTCTTCTATTTGCTGAATAACGCGAAACTGGCTGTTCAGGCTATACTGCGCCAGCGCGACGAGATCGGGGATCTCGCTGGGCATAGGCAGCCGCAGCATGAGAAAATCGGCGGTAATCCCGGCCTGCCTGAGCATTTTCGCCTGGCTCAGCCTGGAGAGCGCCAGCTGATCGCAATACGGCAGGTATTCCCGCACCAGCGTTGGCTGCGACTGCACTCCTTTTACGGCGCCGGCCAGCCGGATGCCAGCCGCATTGCACCGCTTTGAAAGCTCAAGCAGATTGTGCCGCAGCTTTGGTAAATCAAATTCCAGGCAGGGATAAGCACTCATCAGACGTTGATCTCCGCCTGCACATTCAAATCTTCATAGCCCTTTAACGCTGGGACGACGACTTCGTCGCAGAAATCTTCCACCTGCTTATCCGCCCGGCCGATGAAGTTTTTGGGATCGAGGATGGAATGGATATACTCCCTGGAAAGCCCAAAGCTCTTATCCGCCTCGATGAGCTCGATGAGGTTATTCTGCCCGCCGTTTACCTTGACGTTTTTCCCGGCCTCCATAGAGTATGTGCGGATTTTTTCATGCAGCTCCTGGCGATCCCCGCCCAGCTTTACCGCCTCCATCAGGATGGTTTCGGTTGCCATAAAGGGCAGTTCGTCCATAATATGCTTGTGGATGACCTTCGGATAGACCACCATGCCGGAGGTAATGTTCAAATAAAGGGCTAAAACCGCGTCTACCGTGAGGAAAGCCTGCGGGATGACCAGACGCTTGTTTGCCGAATCGTCCAGCGTGCGCTCAAACCACTGCGTAGAAGCGGTAATCTCCGGGCTGTTCATCAGGGAGATGACATAGCGCGCCAGGGAGCCCATTCGCTCGGAACGCATGGGATTTCTCTTATACGCCATGGCAGAAGAGCCAATCTGCTTGGATTCAAAGGGCTCCTCCATCTCTTTCAGGTTCTGAAGCAGACGCAGGTCGTTGCTGAATTTATAGGCGCTGCTGGCGATATTGGCCAAAACATTGACGACCCGCGCGTCCACTTTGCGCGGATAGGTCTGCCCGGTTACGGCATAGACGCTTTGGTAGCCCATTTTTTCCGCCACGCACTTCTCCAGCTCTTTGACTTTGGCGTGATCGCCCTCAAAGAGCGTCAGGAAGCTGGCCTGAGTGCCCGTCGTCCCTTTGACACCTCTTAGGCGAATGCTGTTTTTGACTTCCCGCAGCTCTTCCAGATCCATCACGAGATCCTGAATCCAGAGCGTCGCGCGCTTGCCGACGGTCGTCAGCTGGGCGGGCTGGAAATGCGTAAAGCCGAGCGTGGGCATCTGCCGGTATTCCATGGCAAAATGAGCGAGCTGGCGGATGAGCGCCGCGAGCTTTTTCTCGACCAGCTCCAGCCCTTCCCGCAAAACAATCAGATCTGCATTATCGCCGACATAGCAGCTCGTCGCTCCAAGATGAATGATTCCCTTTGCACCCGGGCACTGCACGCCATAGGCATAGACATGGCTCATGACATCATGCCGCACCTGCTTTTCCCGCTCTTCCGCCACCTCATAGTTGATATCTTCGGCGTGTGCCTTTAATTCCGCAACCTGCTCCTGGGAGATGGGAAGGCCCAGCTCGTGCTCTGCCTCTGCCAGAGCAATCCAAAGCTTCCGCCATGTTTTAAACTTCTTTTCATCCGAGAACAGATAGCTCATCTCTGCCGAAGCATACCGTTTTGTCAATGGATTTTCATAACGATCGCGCATATCACACCTCTTAAAAATTATATTGCTTTTTTATTTTTAAATCACAAGCCCGCCGTTTGCCCCGAGAACTTGTCCCGTAATAAAGCTGGCTTTGGAAGAAGCCAGAAAGAGAGCGGCGGCCGAAATATCTTCCGGCGTTCCGATGCGGCCCAGCGGAGTCTCCTCTGCCAGAGCATGCAGATCCGCGGCCGATAAGCGGGCGTTCATATCCGTCTCAATCACGCCGGGGGCAATGCAGTTTACCCGAATTCCAGAAGGGCCAACTTCTTTTGCCAGCGCCTTTGTCAGCCCGATGAGCGCTGCCTTTGCCGCCGAATAGCATACCTCGCAGGAAGCTCCAGTTACGCCCCAGATGGAGGAGATATTGATAATCACGCCCCGCCCGCGGGAAATCATTTTGGGCAGAACTTCCCGAATACAGCGGTATGCTCCGTGTACGTTGACATCGAACAGGCGCAGCCACTCTTCCTCGGAAATTTCCGTCAAAAGGCCAAATGAAGCGATCCCGGCATTATTGATGAGCACGTCGATCTTTCCGAAATGAGCGCAAACCTTCTGCACCATCTCGGCAACGGCGTTTGCATCCGAAACATCTGCCTGCACGGCCAGTGCACTGGGGCCAAGCTCTGCCTGCAATGCCAATGCCTCCTGCTCATGCCGCAGATAGCCAATGGCGACGCCATACCCCTGCGCCGCGAAATCCCGGGCCATTTGGCACCCGATGCCGCGGGAGGCGCCGGTAATCAACGCAACTTTTCCCATAAGATCCTCGCTTCTCTCTTTTTCACCATTATACCAGATAATTGGCTATGCTCCAACCTCTTTCAGCGCTTTTTGGCAGCTTACCTGCAAATTCTCGAATGCCGAGCGCATACTCTCTTCCCTGCTCTGGCCAGGCGGGTTTATCTCTACATAGCGGACATCCCGGCCGCTGGCTTCCAACTCTTTTTCCAGGATGCCGGCAAAAGCCAAGACGGGGACACGCTTTTTTTGAGCGCGCGATATGATCCCCTCGATTGCTTTTCCATATTTCGTTTGGCTGTCGATTTTTCCCTCGCCCGTCAGCACCAGGTCAGCGCCTTGCAGATGCTGCTCAAACTCCAGCGTATCCAGCACCAAATCAATTCCCGAGACAATTTTTGCGTTGCAGAAAGCCAGAAGCGGAAGCGCGGCGCCGCCGGCTGCCCCGCTGCCCGGAAGCGCCCCGATTGACGGTTTTCCCGAGGCGGCAGAGAGCAACCTCTCATAGCGCACCAAGATGGCATCCATCCGCTCTGCCATGCGTGCATCCGCTCCCTTCTGCGGCCCATAGATATGCGAAGCGCCTTCCGGGCCGCAGAGCGGGTTTGTTACATCGCAGGCGATGAGGATGGGAATTTCCCAAAATTCCGGCCGCATAGGAGCGGCGTCGATCTGCGCAAGCTCCACCAGCCCTGCACAATTGGGCTCGACCTCTTTGCCTTCCCCATTTAGCAGACGAATGCCCAGCGCTTTTGCGATGCCAGCCCCGCCGTCATTGGTGGCGCTTCCGCCCAGCGTCAGACAAAGCTGGGCCGCACCGTTGGAGACAGCATCCAGTAGAAGCTCGCCCACGCCGAAAGTCGTCGAGTAAAGCGGGCAGCGCTCCTCCTGGGCAGCCAAAGTCAGCCCGGCCGCCTCTGCCAGCTCCACAATGCCAAGGCCGGATTCTGCGAGATAATAGGAAGCCTGCACGCGCTTTTCATATGGGCCGCAGACCTGCTTTTGGCAAAATCTTCCCGAAAGCGCAGAGGCCAATACCTGGGCTGCCCCCTCCCCGCCATCCGAAATGGGAAGCACGACACATTCGGCTTTGGGAAATACCCTTCCGATGGCCTGGCGCATTGCCTCGGCGGCTTGCTGGCCGGAAAGCGATCCTTTAAAAGAGTCCGGCGCGATGATAATTTTCATAGCGAAATCCTCCCGAAAATTTCCCCGAGTTTGCAGGAAAAACATAAGTCGGCGCGGGCATCCATAGGCGTGGCCGTTTGGTTGATTAGGACCAAATGCCTGCCCTGAAAATAGCGCAGAAGTCCAGCCGCAGGATAGACGCTGAGCGAAGTGCCGCCGACTATGAGCAGATCTGCGCCGGAGATAGCATGAACCGCGCCGCTCAGCGTCTCGCTCTCCAGCTCTTCGCCATAGAGCACGACATCCGGCTTGATGATTCCCCCGCATGCACAGCGCGGCACGCCTTCTTGTCCCAAAATATCAGCAAGAGCATATGCCCTTTTACAGCGCAGGCAGTGGTTTCTATGAATGCTGCCATGCAGTTCATAGACGTTTTGCGAGCCGGCGGCTTGGTGCAGGCCATCGATATTTTGAGTGATAATGCTGGAAAGCTTGCCGGCGGCCTGCATTTGCGCCAATTTGATATGGGTGATATTGGGCAAAATGTCAGGAATCGCTATCTTCTCCCGATAGAACTGATAGAACTCCTCTGTGTGCGCAAAGAAAAATTCATGGGAGAGAATTTGCTCGGGCGGATAGGGATATTTCATCTGATAGATCCCGTCCGTGCTGCGGAAATCCGGCAGGCCGCTCTCCGTCGAAACGCCGGCGCCGCCAAAAAATACAGCAGAGCGGCTTTGATCGATATATTCCTGCAGCAACCCCTGTTTTGTTTGCATCTAATTTCTCCTTTTTTTGATATGATTCTACATTTTTCTCGACAACACTCCGAGAATATGATAGTGTTGAGCTATGAAACGCACACATTCAGATCTCATTGCGCTGGCCCTCATCTTATTCTGCACGCTTTCCATTGCGGTGGGCTTCCTTCTCTATGATGCCGGCCAGCCACACTATAAGAATAACACAAAATATCAGTTTGCGCTCCCCCAAACGCCGCGGCCTTCGGAGGCGGTTTCTGGCGATGAGGAGATCGTCTATCTCTCCCCTTCCGGCGGGAAATATCACAGCACGCGCGAGTGCTCTGCTCTGGCCAGAAGCAGCACGATTCGCGCTATCGCAAAAGAAAAGGCTCTTTTGCTGGGAAAAGAGCCTTGTTCCAAATGCTATTAAAATTTTATACCAGATGAAAGAGCCGCGCGATGCTCGTAATCGCCAGGCAGAGAGCCAGCCCGAGAGCCGTCGGGAGCAGGAAGGAAAGCACAGTCCATTTCTTGCTCCCGGTTTCTTTTTTTATCGTCGCCAGCGTCGTCCCGCAGGGGAAATGCAGCAGCGTGAAGATGAGCGTGCAGACGGCGGTCAGCCAAGTCCAGCCGTTTTCTACGAGCAAAACGCGCAGCTGCTGGAGGTTTTCAAACTCCGAAAGGCTTCCGGTCCCAAGGTAGCACATGACGATGATCGGGATGACGATCTCGTTTGCCGGCAGCCCCAGCAAAAATGCCATGATGATGACGCCGTCCATGCCAAAGAACCGCCCAAAGGGATCGAGAAAATCTGTGCAGTATTTCAAAATGCTGATGCCGTTGATATCGATATTTGCCATGCACCAGATGATAAGCCCGGCAGGGATGGCGACAGTTACGGCGCGCCCCAGCACAAACAGCGTGCGATCGAACAGGGAGCGGACCAGCACTTTTCCGAACTGCGGCTTTCGGTAGGGCGGCAGTTCCAGAACGAAGGAAGAAGGCATTCCCTTTAGAACTGTTTTGGAAAGCAGGCGCGAGACGAGCAGCGTCAGGAAAATACCCAGCAGGATGACGCCCATCAGAATGAGCGTGGAATAGAGTGATTCCAGCGCGCCGGTCATCGCTCCGGTGATGAAGAACATCGCAATGATGGAGGTGATCGTCGGGAATCTGCCGTTGCATGGCACGAAGCAGTTGGTCAGAATCGCGATCAGACGCTCTCTCGGCGAATCGATGATGCGGCACCCCATGACGCCGCAGGCATTGCATCCAAACCCCATGCAGGTAGTGAGCGCCTGCTTGCCGTGTGCGTGCGCCTTTTTAAAATAGTGATCCAGGTTAAAGGCGATGCGCGGCAGATAGCCAAAATCCTCCAGCAAGGTAAACAGCGGGAAAAACAGCGCCATGGGCGGCAGCATCACCGAAACCACCCATGCCAAAGTGCGGTAAACACCTGTTACCATCACGCCTGTGAGCCACTCGGGCGCATGAATCGCCTCAAACAAGGCCAGCAGTTTTTCTTCCAGCCCAAAAAGCAAATTGGAGAGCAGCTGCGAAGGATAGTTCGCTCCTTCGATGGTCAGCCATAAAATTCCCGCTAAAAACAGGAGCATGATGGGAATTCCCGTGCGCTTGGAAGTCAGGATTCTATCGATTCTGCCGTCGCGTTCGTGGTACCCGCGGTTTTCCGCCCGGACGCAGGAGTGATAGATAAAATCCGCAGCTGACGTAATATCCGACACCAGGCGGTCGCGGTAGTTCTCCTCCCCCAGCACTGCCTTTGCCTGCATCAGCCTGGACTGAATTTCGGGGTTCTCCGAAAGAGAAAAGCCGAGCTTTTTTTCCGCAGAGGATAGCAGAACCTCTTCCCCCTCCAAAAGGCGCAGAGCCATCCAGCGGGCGTTCATTTTCTGCCCCAGCAGTTTTTCCAGGCTGGGCTGCAAAATCTCCAGTGCGCGCTCAATTTGCGCATGGTAGCGCACCTGGTAGCCCTTAAATGCCGCTGGGTTTGCGCAGACATCTTCCACAGTCTCCATCAGCGTTTTCAGCCCCTTCCCTGCCCGGGCGGTTGTCTCCACCACCGGGACGCCCAAAAGAGAAGAGAGTTTCTTCGTATCGATATGTATGCCGTTTCGGTTTGCCTGATCCATCAGGTTCAGGCAGACTACGACGCGGTCTGTGATCTCCAGCGTCTGCAGAACGAGATTGAGGTTCCGCTCCAGGCAAGTGGCGTCTGCGACGACGATGCTCACATCCGGATCGCCAAAGCAGATGAAATCCCGGGCAATTTCCTCTTCTTTGGAGTTTGCCAGCAGTGAATATGTACCGGGGATATCGACGAGCGTATAGCTCTTTCCTCGAAATTCATAATAGCCAGTCGCGTTTTCTATTGTCTTCCCCGGCCAGTTTCCCGTATGCTGCTTCAGGCCAGTCAGCGCATTGAACACGGTGCTTTTGCCGACGTTTGGGTTGCCGGCCAGAGCCACTACCCGGCCTCTTTTTTCTATCTGAAATTCATCGTTTAAAAGGGCGCTGCCCATAGAGCTGCGCGTTAATCCCATGTTCTAGCCTCCTATCTGCTGATTTAAGCTGATCATAATCTGCCTTGCATCCTCGTTTCGCAGCGCGAGCATGGTTCCGCGAATGAGATATGCTCTGGGATTTCCGGCAGGATTGGCATAAACTGCCTGCACGGCGCTTCCTTCGATAAAGCCAAGATCCTGCAGGCGTCTTCGCTTTATTCCCTCTATCTCCAGGCTTTTTATCGTGGCGCTTTGCCCAAGTTTTAGTTGATCGAGCGAGAGTATCTTTTCCATCATAGCCTCTTTTTCACTTTATGCTGTTTTACAATATGCCTTTTGGCAAAAAAGCGTGAAATAAAAAAGGGCCGCCGGCGGGCGCCTCCTTCTCCTGATAAAAAACAAAAGCGCCTGTTTTCCAGGCGCTTTTGCTAGCGGTTATCGATGATATAGGTGTCATACATATCCGCGATGGCGACGGCTGCCGCCATGGGGTATTTGTCAAACGCATTGGACTGCGCCATTCCCCCGGCATAGGCGCGCGCGGCATCGTCGTAGCCGCCCATATGCCATCGGATTGCCATGGCCTCTTCACCCGTCAGCTGGATATGTTTCATGGCCAGGTAGACGGATTTTTCCCCATGCCCCAGAGGCAGAGAATCTTCGATGGTGTAGACCTCCACTTCTTCCCAGCGCCGCTCTCCCGGGATCTTCACGTTGCGGACGCCCTTTGTATAGAAATTTACCTTGCAGAGATCGTGCAAAAGCCCTGCGATCACCAGAGAGTTTTTCTCCACGCCTGAAAGATTCTTTGCAAAATTATTGAGAATGCGGTAGACAGACAGGCTGTGGATGAGAAGCCCGCCCTCATAAGAGCCGTGCCGCTTGGCGCTGGCAGGGGCGATGAAAAAATCCGTCTCGTTTTCCAGCCAGGCAATGAGGTCCTCAATGCCATCGCGCTGGGTCGAGCGCAACAGATCGCAGAACTCCTCTTTATATTTTTGCAGCATCTGGGTTTTGATTGTGTTATCCATGCTAAGACCTCTCTTTTTGATAGAAAGATTATAGCATATTTTTCAGCCTCTGTCAGCGCTTTTTATTCAGCTCGCGGTTCAGCTTTCCCAGTGCCTTTTTTTCAATCCGGGAGACATAGGAGCGGGAGATCCCAAGCCGCTTAGCGATCTCCCTTTGGGGCAAAATCTGCGCGCCGCCAAGGCCATAGCGCAGCTCTATGACCAAAAGCTCCCGCTTTGTCAGCACCTTTTCCAGAATCCCCTTCAATTTCTCGGTCTCCATCTTGATCTCGACCTGTTCATCCACGCTGTTTTCATCTGCGCCGAGAATATCGATGAGCGAAAGCGTGTTTCCCTCTTTGTCCTCCCCGATGGATTCTGCCAGGAAAACTTCGGCAGAGTTTTTTTTGCCCGCTCTCAGATACATCAAAATTTCGTTTTCAATGCACCTTGCGATATACGTCGCCAGCTGGCTTCCCTTCTCTATGCGAAAGGTATTGACGCCTTTGATGAGCCCAATCGTTCCGATGGAGATATAATCCTCAATATTGGAGGTATTGCTGGCGGCAAATTTTTTTGCAATATGCGCGACAAGCCTCAGGTTATGCTCGATGAGCACCTCCCTCGCATGCTCATCCCCCTGCATATAGAGGGCGATATATTTCCTTTCCTCTTCCCGCTCCAGCGGCTTGGGAAAGCTTTTCGTGTTGCTTCCAAAATACCCGGAATAGAAGAAAATTTCGCGGAGAAACTCAAAAATGTGCATAAAAAATAACCAACCTTCCATAGTGTTGGTTATTTATATGACGAAATTTTAGGAAATTTGTTAGTCCAGCTTTCTTCGGAGCAAATCCCCTTTTGCCAGCGGAACAGGGCAAACGATATAGATGCGCTGCTGGGGGTGCGGCGCGGCAGGCTGCTCCTGCATCTGCTCATCCCATATTTTCTCCAGCGTAAACTGTGTGGGCGGCAGATTGGGCGAAAGGATATCGATGGTATCCCCCACGCTGAACTTATTGCGCTGTTCGATGAGGACGAGCCCGTCTTCACGCGAACTTTCCAGGGCAATGCCGCAAAAACCATACCGCCGCGGCACGGGACTGCGGGAGATATCCTGCCCTTCCCCTGACGGGTTGCCAAAGTAAAAGCCCGTCGTAAAGCGCCGGGTTGCAGAATCATACAGCTCCTGCACCAGCGCCTGATCCAGCGCATAATGCTCGGGATCTGCCAGATAGGCATCGATAGCTTTGCGGTATGCGCCCACCACACAACCCACATAATAGGCAGATTTCATGCGGCCCTCAATTTTAAACGAGGCGATCCCGGATTCTATGAGCGCGGGCAAATGCTCGATCATCATCAGATCTTTTGAATTGAGCAGATAAGCCCCGTTTTCATCTTCCCCAATGGGAAAATACTCCTCAGGATACCCAGCCTCATGGATGGTATACCGCCAGCGGCAGGGCTGCGCGCACTCCCCCTTGTTGCCGCTTCGGCCCGTCAAAACAGAGGAAAGCAGGCAGCGCCCGGAATAAGCGATGCACATGGCACCGTGAATAAAAGCTTCCAGCTCCAGGCCATCCGGCGCATTTTGCGCGATCTCGGCGGCCTCTGCCAGCGTTATTTCCCGGGCAAGGACGATGCGTTTGACGCCCTGCCTATGCCAGAAAGCGGCGCTTTGGGCATTGAGCGTGCTGGCCTGCGTGCTCAGGTGCACTTCCAGCCCGGCCTCCAGGCAGCATTGCATGACGCCCGGATCGGATACAATGACGGCATCGATGCCCATCTCTTTGATCCGCAAAAGATAATCTGGAAACCCTTCAAAATCCTGATTGCGGAAAAGCGCATTCAGCGTTAGATAAACCCGTTTTTTAAGAGAATGGGCAAGGCGCACGGCCTCGCCCAGCTCTTCCTGGGTAAAATTGGCGGCAAAAGCCCGAAGGCCATATTGCTTCCCTGCCAGGTAAACCGCATCTGCACCGAAATAAAGCGCAGTTTTGAGGCATTCCATATTTCCGGCAGGCGCCAGCAGTTCCACTTTCTTTTTCATACCCTCTCCTGCCTAGGAAGCGTGCTCTTTATCGTAAGCATCCCACAGCGGTTTGTATTTCGCCTGATTTCTCAGATGCTCTTCATACGTCTGTGCGAAAACAGTTTCGCCTGTGTTCGGATCGCCCAGGCAGAAATACAGATAGCCGCCGTTGAGATAGGCCTCATCCGGGTAAAGCGCTGCTTCAATCGCGGCCTTGCCGGGGTTGCAGATGGGCCCGGCAGGAAGGCCGCCGTATAGATAAGTGTTATACGGCGAATCCACTTGCAGTTCTTCGCTGTTATATGCGATCTTCTTCACCGGCATGAAATACTGGTGCGTTGCGCAGGATTGCAGAGGCATATCCGAATTCAGCCGGTTATGGAACACAGCGGAGACCTTCTTGAAATCGTCTGTCTTTGCCTCTTTTTCGATGATCGAGGCGAGTGTTACCACGTCGTCTATGCTCATGCCCAGTTCTTGCGCGCGGGCACGATATTCCTCTGTAAATACGCGGTCGAACTGCGCAATCAGCCGATCGATGATCTGCGTCTCGGAGGAGGAGAGATAGAACTCATAGGTATCCGGGAACAAATATCCTTCCAGAATATAGTTTCTCTTCTTTTCCGAGGAGTTTTGCTTGTCTATCACTTCCTGGATAAAGCTATATTTCTCATTATAACCTTGCCCGGTCTTTGCAATATCCTTCCATGTCTCGGAATTTTTGAGGATATTCTCTTTCTCCAAAAGCTTGCCATAGCCTTCGATGGTGATGCCCTCGGCAAACGTCATCCTGGTAGTATCTGCCGCGGCAGATGGGCGCTTTAGGATGCTGATGATGTCGTCAAAGCTCATGCTGGGAGAAAGCGTAAATTTTCCGGCCAGCAGCTTAGAGCTCATATCCGAAAAATCCACATAGTATTTGAACGCGGTATGATTGCGGATGACTCCCGCTTCCTCCAGTTTTTTCGAAATCTTGCTGAGAGACTCATTGCGTTCGATGATCACCTCTATTTCCTGCGTAGAATTTTCATCTACCGGCGAGAAGTAGTGGTTCACGGCATACCGAAACCCGATGAGCGACACCAAAACGACGACCAAAAGGCCGATCAGAACAGAGCTGAGAGGGCGCATAACCGCTTTTAGCATTTTATTATTTGAGAATTTCGGCGCAGGCTGCCGCCGGGCGTTACCATTTTTGAGGGCGCTGCTGGCTGGCGGCGCAATCTCCCTGCTCTTTTTGGGATGTTCCTCCTGCTGCGAAAAATCAACCGCCGGAATGGAACGGCGCTGCCTGTTTTGTGAGTTTTCCCCGTTTCGATTCTTTTCCATACTGTTTCCCCGCTATTTGGATCTGCTATTCCTTTTCAAACAGCCCATCATTTAGCTCGCAAGCATCGCCGATGATTTTGTAAATATCCGAGACGATGGTATTGAACTTATACTCGGCGGCAAAATACTCGGTTACCTTTGCATTGAACGCCAGAACTTCGCCCAATTTCTTGAGCTTATCCAAAAGCTCTTCGCTGGGCTGCTGGCCGGCAATGATAGCTGCCTGGCCTTCGAACTGCAGGCTCTTATACTGCGTAACTAAGCTTTTTGTCGTCTCATCTGCCAGCACTTCGTCTTTGAGCCTTTTGTATTCGAGAAATTCGGCAGATTGCCTAATTTCCGCAGCCAATTCGTGCGCTTTATCATAGATATACATCAGAGCCCCTCCTTTATATTTCGAGAATGACCGGCAGAATCATCGGGCTGCGCTTTGTGCGCGTATAGAGATACGTGTTGAGCGCTTTGCGGATGCGGTTTTTCATATTGGCGCTGTCGCTTAGGCGATCTTCATAGAGGCAATCCTCTACCGTCTCCCGCACGATGGCTCTGGCCTCATCCAGAAGATTCTCCGCCTCCTTCATATAGACGAAGCCGCGCGAAAGAATTTCCGGCCCGGAGACGATCTCTCCCGTCTGCCGGGAAATCGCCACAATGGAGACGAACAGACCATCCAGAGAGAGCAGCTTGCGATCCCTTAAAACGACGCTGCCCACATCGCCAATTCCGAGGCCGTCTATCATGACGATGCCGGAAGGCACGCTTTCGCCAATCTCTATCCCCTTAGAATGCAGGATAATCGGCTTGCCGATCTCCGAGATGAAAATATTCTTATTTTTGATGCCCATACTCTCGGCCAGCGCCGCATGGCTATAGATCTGGCGGTATTCCCCGTGAACGGGAATGAAGTACTGCGGCTTGACCAAGGAAAGCATCAGCTTGAGCTCTTCCTGGCAGGCATGTCCCGAGACGTGCACCTGAGCCATGGAGCCATAGATCACATTCGCACCCTTCCGATAGAGTAGATTGATGACGTCTGAGACGTATTTCTCATTGCCCGGAATCGGTGTGGAAGAGATGATGACGGTATCTCCGCGCTTGATCTCCATTTTTGCGTGCTCGCCGGAGGCCATGCGCACCAGGCCGCTCATGGGCTCGCCCTGGCTTCCCGTCGTCAAAACGACGATTTTATTATCGCGCACAGAAGAGATGTCGTCTATCTCTATCAGCATTTTTTCCGGGATATCCAGATACCCAAGCTCTGTCGCCACTTTCTGAATGCGCACCATACTGCGGCCGGTGAGGCAGATCTTGCGGTTGAATTTTTTTGCAGCATCCACGACCTGCTGAATGCGGTGAATATTCGAAGCAAAGGTTGCGATGATGATGCGGCCCTTCGCTTCGGAGAAATAGCGCTCAAAAGTCTGCCCAACTGCCTTTTCCGAAATGGTATATCCCGGGCGCTCGGCGTTGGTGCTGTCCGAAAGCAGGGCTAAAACGCCCTCATTTCCCAGCTGGGTAAATTTATTCAGATCGATAATTTTACCGTCTGTAGGCGTATAGTCCACCTTAAAATCGCCGGTATGCACGATCATGCCGGCAGGCGTTTTGATCGCCAGGCCGACGGCATCGTCGATGCTGTGGCTGACTTTGATAAACTCGATCTCGAATACGCCGCAGTTTACTTTGTCCCCTTCCTTCACGCACCGCAGGTTATTCTGCTTGACGCCGTGCTCAGAAAGTTTGAGCTCGACGAGCGCCAGAGTGAGCTTTGTCCCATAAACGGGAACATTGAATTTATCCAATACATAGGGCGTCGCGCCGATATGGTCTTCATGCCCATGCGTCAGCACAAATCCCTTGATTTTGCTCTTGTTTTTCTCGAGGTAGGTGATATCCGGGATCACATAATCGATGCCCAGCATATCCTGCCTGGGGAACACCAGACCGCAATCGACCACGAGGATGTTATCCTCCCATTCGATGACAGTCATGTTCTTTCCAACTTCACCAATTCCGCCGAGCGGGATAATCTTCACGCCGGAAGCGGCATTTTTATGCTTACTCCGTCCCGTTTTGGGTGCAGACGTGCGCTTTGGGGCAGCGCCCGAAGCGGCCTGTGCTCTGCTCTTCTTTTGCTGCTCCTCCTTTGGAGAACGCTTATGCGAGGGCTTTGCTGCCCTTTTGGTATCCGCAGATTTTGCGCTGGCTTGCGCTTTTGTTCCTGGATTTTTGCCGTCTCTTGTTTTGCTGCCTGCGCGCCTTCTCTGGGGCTTTTTCTCCCCAGCAGGAGCCGGCATACTCAGTTCAGTTGTGTTGATAGGTCTATTCTTCAAATTTACTGTCCTTTCAGTATTGTTCTATGCAAGAATGCGAATCATTCAGCCTTGCCTAAAAACTATGATTGTTTTATTATACCACGCTTTTGCCAAATTTACAAAGCCCGGGCAATGGCCAGTTTTTTGGCTGCGCATGATTTCTCTCACACACTTTTGCCATCCTGCCCATATTATAAACCACATAAGGAGGTTTTCCTATGAAAGAAGTTGTAAACGTTTCGGACGTTTGCTTGAAATATCAGTCTAAAAATGGAGAAATTGAAGCGCTTTCTCATGTCAGTTTTTCCATAAACAGCGGGGAATATGTGAGCATCGTTGGCCCAAGCGGATGTGGAAAATCTACGCTTCTTTCCATTATCGCAGGGCTTTTAAAGCCCACTTCCGGCCAGGTTTTTGTAGAGAATCAAATCGTAGAAAAACCCAGCCCGGCGCTTGGCTACATGTTTCAGAAAGATCAGCTGTTTTCCTGGCGCACTGTTTATCAAAATGTGCTGCTGGGCCTGGAGATTCAGCGCCAGAAAACGCCTGATAACATAGCATACGTCGACAAGCTTTTAAAAGAATATGGATTATACGAATTTAAAGACAAATTTCCTGATCAGTTGTCGGGGGGAATGCGGCAGCGGGCAGCGCTGATTCGCACGCTTGCCTGCCGCCCGGAGATTCTTTTGCTCGATGAGCCCTTCTCTTCGCTGGATTATCAGACGCGCCTTGCCGTTGCAGACGATATTTACCAGATCATCAAAAACGAGAAGAAGACTGCCATTATGGTAACGCACGATATTTCGGAGAGCATCAGCGTTTCGGATAAAGTGGTCATTTTGAGCGGGCGGCCTGCGCGCGTCAAAGAAGTGCTGGATATTACCTTTGAAGAGCCGGCTCGCACTCCCCTAACATGCCGTAAATACCCCGAATTTCAGAAATATTTCAATCACATCTGGAAGGAGCTGGATATTCATGTTTCATAGAAAGGAGAAGACCGCGCCTATTTCGCCGGAGAGAGCTCTTTATCTCAGGCAGACCAAACGGCGCCGCTTTTTTATAAACTTAACGCGCGTCGGCATTTTAGCCGCACTATTTGGCCTTTGGGAGATTGCGGGAAATTTGGGATGGATCGATTCCTTTATCATGAGCCAGCCCTCCCGGATTTTGAAATCTTTGACAAACTTATATGAAAACGGAGATCTTTTAAGACACATCGGCATCTCCTGCCTGGAAACCATCGTGGGCTTTTTGCTCGGGACGATCATCGGAACGCTGATCGCGACTGCGCTGTGGTGGTCATCTTTTCTCTCGCGCGTGATGGAGCCCTATCTCGTCATTTTGAACGCTTTGCCAAAAGTCGCCCTGGGGCCGATTTTTATTGTGTGGGTGGGCGCCGGCCCAAAAGCAATCATCATTATGACTTTGGCCATCTCCCTCATCGTTACGATTATGGAGGTGCTCAACGGGTTTATGGCAACGGAAGAGGAAAAAATCAAGCTGATGCGGGTTTATGGGGCGAATAAGCTTCAGATTTTCACCAAAGCTGTTTTGCCTTCCAACTTCATCACGATCATCAACTCGCTGAAGATCAACGTCGGGCTTTCCTGGGTCGGCGTCATCATGGGCGAATTTCTCGTCTCAAAAGCGGGCGTGGGCTATCTCATCGTCTATGGCTCGCAGGTCTTTAAGATGGATTTGGTGATGACAAGCGTATTGCTGCTGGCAGTTGCCGCGGCGCTCATGTATCAGGTGGTTCTCCTGCTGGAAAGAAAAATAATTAAGAATAAAGTTTGACAAAATGTCGAAAGGAGCATATATGAAAAAATTTCTCTCACTATTACTCTCCCTCGCCCTTTTGCTCAGCTGCCTGCTGGTCAGCTGCGCAAAAGAAGAGGAAATGACGCACATCACCATCAGCGAAGTAACGCATTCTGTCTTCTATGCCCCGCAGTATGCGGCCATCAAACTGGGCTACTTTGAGGAAGAGGGGCTGGACGTTGAGCTGATCAACGGCCAGGGCGCGGATAAGGTTATGACGGCAGTCATCTCCGGGCAGGTAGAAATTGGCCTGGCCGGCCCGGAAGCGAGCATCTACGTCTATAACGAGGGCAAAGAAGATTACGCCCAGGTTTTCGCTCAGCTCACCAAGCGCGACGGTTCTTTCATTATGGCCCGCGAGCCCGATGCGGATTTCTCCTATGAAAAACTGGCAGGCAAACATATCCTTGCCGGCAGAAAAGGCGGCGTGCCCTGCATGACGCTGGAGTATGTCTTAAAACAGCATGGGATTTCTACTTCCGATCTGGATTTTGATACATCCGTGGAATTTGGCCTGATGGCAGGTGCATTTGCTGGCGGCACCGGCGACTACACGACGATGTTTGAACCAACTGCGACGATGATGGAGCAGGAAGGCTCGGCCTATATCGTTGCCTCTGTCGGCCAGGATAGCGGCGAGATTCCATATACGGCTTACTTCGCGCTCAAGAGCTATATCGATGAAAACGGCGAAACCGTTCAGAAGTTTACCAATGCCATCGCCAAAGCACAGAAATGGCTGGCTGAAGCAGAGCCCAGGGAAATCGCTGAGACGATTGCAGAGTTCTTCCCGGATACCGATCTGGAGGTGCTGGAGCAGGTTGCGGCACGGTATCAGGAGATCGACGCCTGGATGGGCGATCCGTTTATGACGGAGGATTCCTTCAACCGCTTGCAGGATGTCATGGAGGGCGCTGGAGAGCTTTCCAGCCGCGCGCCTTACAGTGAGCTGGTCAACAACAGTTTTGCAGAAAAAGCGATGAAATAGGAAAAAGGCCTCAAGATTTCAAGCAAATCTTGGGGCCTTATTTTTAATTAAGCGAAAGGGAATCCTTTATTTCAGGAAAAGGCCGAACCGGCGGCTGCTCTTCCAAATGCTCGCCGATGATCTTCTCCATCCAGACCATATGATACCACTTGCCAAATTTGTAGCCGCACTGATGAAACTGCCCCACCAGGCGATAGCCCAGATGCCTATGGTATTCCACGCTGTTTTTCGTCAAATACTCGTCTTCTGCCTCCGGATAGGCAATGCAGGCCTCGAGATTGAGAATTCCCTGCTTTTTTAATATCTCTTCCAGCGCGGCATACAGGCGCTTTCCGATTCCCATCTTCTGGCAGCCATTTTTCACATAGATTGCCAGCTCAGCCGCCCAGTGATAGGCCGCACGCGGATGGAACGCGCCGGCATAGGCATAACCGAGGATCTCCTCTCCACGCTTTGCCACCAGATACGGGTATTCTGCCAGAGTTTTCCCGATTCTTTGGGCAAATTCCTCCAGGGAGGGCACTTCATATTCAAAGGTGATGGCCGTGTTCCTTACATAATGCGCATAGATATCCAGCAGCGCTGCTGCATCTGCCGGCGTTGCTATTTCAATTCTAATTTCCATGATTTTCCCCAATATAGAAAGAAAACTTACTGCATTGCAGTAAGTTTTCTTTGCGAAGAGAAGCTTATTTCGCCAGCTCTTCTTTGATGACTTTCTCGATATTTTCAGCGCAGAGGCCAAACTCTTTTAAGAGATCGACCGCCGGGCCGGAATAGCCGTATCTGTCATAGACACCAATTCTTCTGACAGGCGTCGGGCAATTCTCGCTCAGCACAGAGCAGACTGCTTCGCCCAGACCACCGATGACGTTGTGCTCCTCCACCGTGATGATCTTGCCCGTCTCTTTTGCGGCTTTGATGATGATCTCCTCATCGATAGGCTTAATCGTGTGGATATTGATCAGGCGCGCATGAACACCCTGCTCCTCCAGGCTCTTCACAGCCTTGAGCGCTTCGCCAACCATCAGGCCCGTTGCGACGACGGTAATATCGTTGCCATCATGCAGCTGAATGCCCTTTCCAAGCTCGAAATGATAATCATCGTTATTGTTGATGCTCTCTGCCGCCAGACGGCCAAGGCGCAGATAAACCGGGCCTTTATGCAGAACAGCCGCTTCCACAGCTGCCAGCATCTCGTAGTGATCCGCAGGGTTGAGCACAACCATTCCGGGGATCGTGCGCATGAGGGCAATATCCTCATTGCACTGATGCGTTGCGCCGTCTTCGCCGACGGAGATGCCGGCATGCGAGCCGACAACTTTTACGTTCAGCTTGGGATAGCCGACCGAGTTTCTGATCTGCTCATAAGCTCTGCCAGCCGAGAACATTGCGAAAGAAGCCGCAAACGGGATTTTTCCGCAGGTAGCCAGGCCAGCCGCGATGCCGATCATATTGCTCTCAGCGATGCCGCAGTCGAAGAAGCGATCGGGGTGTGCCTTTTTGAACGTGCCGGTTTTGGTTGCAGCAGCGAGGTCTGCATCCAGCACAACAATTTCCGGATATTTTTCCGCGAGCTTTGTAACCGCTTCGCCGAAGCTCTCACGCGTTGCTTTTTTTACGATTTCCGCCATGTTTTAAGCCTCCAGTTCCTTCAGGGCCGCTTCGAGCTCGCCCATCGCGATATCATACTGCTCTTTGTTGGGAGCAGAGCCGTGCCAAGCGACGTTGTTTTCCATATAGGAAACGCCTTTGCCCTTGATCGTTTTTGCGACGATCGCGCAGGGCTTGCCTTTTACTGTTTTCGCATGATCCAGCGCTTTTTCGATCTCTTCAAAATCGTTGCCATTGATGGTTACGACATCAAAGCCAAATGCCTCAAATTTCTTATCGATGGGCGAAGGACCGCCAACTTCGTCGACAGGGCCGTCGATCTGCAGGCCGTTGTAGTCGACGATGACGCAGAGGTTATCCAGTTTTTTATGCGCAGCGAACATCGCAGCTTCCCAAACCTGTCCTTCTTCGATCTCGCCGTCGCCCAGCAGCGTATAGACGCGGTAATCCTTCTGATCCAGCTTGCCTGCCAGCGCCATGCCGACAGCCGCCGAGATGCCCTGCCCCAGGGAGCCGGAGCTCATATCTACGCCGGGCGTACCCTTCATATCCGGGTGCCCTTGCAGGAACGAGCCGATATGCCGCAGGCTCTTCATCTCTTCGGGAGAGAAATAGCCGCGCTGCGCCAGCGCGCTGTAAAGGCCCGGTGCACAATGCCCTTTGGAAAGGACGAGACGATCCCGATCCGCATTTTTCGGATCCTTTGGATCAATGCGCATTTCCTTAAAATACAGATAGGTGAAGATCTCAGCCGCCGAAAGCGAACCGCCCGGATGGCCGGATTTCGCCGCAAAGACGCCTTCGATGATCCCGAGGCGAACTTTCGCCGCGTTCACTTTGAGTTGTTTCAATTCCGAAGCGTTCATGGAATCCCTCCTGATTTATAATCGCGCTTCCCCAGGGAAGCATAGAGCTACTAAGTGATCAATCGATTTTATTATAGCCGATGCTGGCTCAAAATGCAATCCAAAGTGAGAAAATATTCAGCCTATTCTCATTTCCCGCCGCTTGTATTTTTGCCGCACCTTCCCTATCGTGCGGGCAAATAAAGCGTTGAGCGGCCAGATCAGCAGTGCAATTCCCAGGGTGATTAGCAGCATTTTGGGCGTAATTGCCGTAAGGTAGAGCATTTCTGGAATAAAAAGTACCGCCAGCAAAAACAGAGAGCTCATGAGTGTAAAAAGCGCAGCCCGCAGCCAGTTCAGCGGCAGCGAGATCTGGAAAAGCGCAAACATAAAGCAGAAGCCGAGGGTAAGCATGCTCAAAGTGGAGACCTGCTCCTGCGTCAATGCAAAAGCCGGCTGGAAAATGCTGATGAGTGCGATAAGCAGGCTGGCCGAAAATGCGCCTGGAAGCGCGGATACCAGAACATCTGTAAGAAAACTGCCCGTTACCCTCTCCTGGTTTGGCTGAAGCGCCAAAATGAAAGAGGGTGTGCCGATAAACAGTGCGCCGATGAGCGAAAACTGAATGGGCAAAATCGGATAGTTGCTGGGGATGATGAGAAAAATGACCGAGAGCAGAAAGGAGAGCACCGTTTTAACCAGAAAAAGCGAGGCCGAGCGCTTTAGATTGTTGATGACGCGCCTGCCTTCCATGACGACATTATAGAGCGCATGCAGATTGGAATCCAGAAGGACGATGGGCGAAACGGTGATTGCCGCATCACTGCCCGATGCCAGAGCCATGCCGCAGCTGGCCTCCTTGAGGGCCAGTACATCGTTGACGCCATCCCCCACCATGCCCACAGTGTGTCCCTTCTTTTTTAGGCTGGCGATGATCTGCTTTTTCTGCTTTGGGGCGACGCGCCCAAAGACGCTTGTTTTGGGGATTGCCTCCTCCAGCTCTTCTTCCGAAAGCTCTGCAATATCCAAATATCCTTTTATATTTTGCACTCCTGCGCGCTTTGCGATGGCATGCGCAGTTTTTGCGCTATCCCCAGAAATGATGACCAGCTCGACACCTTCCTGCTGGAAAAAAGAGAAAATTTCCTCTGCTTCTGGGCGGATCACATCCTCCAAAACGAGCAGCGCCAAAGGCTGCAGGCCGTCTGGGAGCGTTTCAGACAGCGCAGGCTCCGCCGTATGAGCTAAGAGCAAAACCCGCTGCCCCCTCTCTTCCAGCTCTGTTACCTGCTGCATAAAATCCGTCTGCACACAATGCCGGCAGAGAATTTCGCTGGCACCCAGAAGATAGCTCTCCCCTTCCTTTGCAAAGCAGGCGCCGCTCCATTTCCTGATGGGTGAAAACGGAATCTTTGCACTGCATTCCCAGCAGGTGCTCCCGGGAAACTGTTTTTTCAGAGCTAAAAAGGTGCTGTTGTGATCCTCCAGCGCGCCTATCAGCTCTCCAACGATTTTTTCTGTGGGAACTGGGAAATCTGCCAAGGGCAGCACCTCGCGGAAGCGAATCTCTCCCGTCGTGATTGTGCCCGTCTTATCCAGGCAAAGCGTATCTACCCGCGCCAGCGTCTCGATGCAATAGAGATCCTGGACCAGCGTTTTCTTTTTTGCCAGGCGAATGACGCCGACCGTCAGCACCATGCTCGTCAGCAAAATAAGCCCCTCGGGTATCATGCCGATAATGGCCGCGATGGCGGATACAGACGAATAGCGGAGCGTAGAATGCAGCAGGAAATACTGTTTGCAGAATAGAAATGCACCGAACGGGAGGATAAACCCGCTGATCAGCTTAATGAGCCGATTCAGCTCCCTGATGATCTCGGAGTTTGCTTTGGAGATCACCTTCGCCTCATTTGCGATGGAATTGGCATAGCTTTCCAGCCCGACTTTTTCCACCCGGGCTTTGCATCTCCCGGAGATCAGGAAACTTCCTGAGAGCAGAGCATCTCCGTTTTTCTTAAAAATCGCGTCTGCTTCTCCTGTGAGCAGGGATTCATCCACCTCGCAGCTGCCCGAAATCACGGAACAGTCTGCGCAGATTTGGCTTCCCTGCTCCAGCAGAACAATATCACCCTTGACCACATTGCTCACCGGAATCTTCTGTTCCCGGCCGCCGCGCAGAACCCGCACCTCCGGCTGAGAGATCAGAGAGAGCTTATCTACAGCTTTTTTTGCCCGAATCTCCTGGAAAATTCCGATCACAATATTGCAGATGACCACGAGTAAAAACAGAGCGTTCCGATAAGAGCCCAGCGCGATGACAACCGCGCCAAGAATCAGATTGAGCAGATTGAAATAGGTCATTGTGTTATCCCAGATAATCTGCCCATATGGCTTGGAGCGCACGCTGCTCTCGGCATTGCTCTGGCCGGCCAGAATCTGTGTCTGCACCTGCTCTTCACTCAAACCGAAGTCCGCATCTGCCTGGATGGCCAGCTCTGCGGGTTTTTGTTTTAATTTTGTTCTCAGTTTTTTCATATTTTTTCCATAATCAAAAGAAGCCGGCATTTGCCGACTTCTTTTTCTCTTTTTTTAGTCGTCCATGGAAATTCTCTTGGGAGATTTCTTTAAGAACAGCGGAAGCTGCGGCTCATCTTCAGGATCGAGATAGTCGAAGTTCTTTTCCGTAATGCCGGAAGGCGCAGCAGATTTATTCAGGCCGCGGTTCATAAGATTCGCGCTGGCATTATTTGCATAATCATTCACTCTATTCTTGATCGTCTCTTTCACTTCGCCAGGGGCAGGCCTGCTGCCGCTGCCAAAGCCAGTTGCGATCAAGGTAACGCGCACTTCGTCGTCCAAATCCATATTGACATCCGCACCCATGATGACATTCGCATCCGGATCTGCGGCTTCCTGAATGAGCTTGAACGCCTCTTCGATTTCAGGCAGGCCAAACGTCTTGTCTCCGACAATATTGAAGATGATGCCCTTTGCACCCTGAATGCTGGTATCCAAAAGCGGGCTCATGATCGCCTGCTTCGTCGCATCGACCACCTTATTTTCACCATAACCGACGCCCATACCCATATGCGCCGTGCCGCGCTCGAGCATAACCGTTCTGACGTCTGCAAAGTCCAGGTTGATGATAGCAGGCTTTGCAATGAGTTCCGTCAGGCCCTGAATGCCCTGGCGCAGCGCATCGTCTGCCAGCTTGAAGGATTCCATCAAAGGCGTGCTCTTGCCCACAACATCCAGCAGTTTGTCGTTCGGGATTTTGACGATGCTGTCCACAGCATTCATCATATCTTCAAAACCAGCTTCTGCCGCCCGTTTTCTGGGCGCGCCTTCAAACCAGAAAGGCGTGGTTACAAAGCCGACGGTCAAAGCGCCGCAATCTTTTGCGATTTGCGCGACAACCGGGGCAGCGCCTGTGCCTGTCCCACCGCCAAGGCCAGCCGCAATGAAAACCAGATCTGCGCCTTTGATGACGCTTTCCAGCTCATCTCTGCTCTCCTCCGCTGCTTTTCTTCCGATTTCCGGATTAGCGCCGGAGCCAAGACCTTTTGTGAGTTTTTCGCCAATTTGAATTTTATTGGGCGCATGGTTGAGATAAAGCGCCTGCTTATCTGTATTGACAACGATGAATTCTGCGCCTTCAAGGCCATATTCAACCATGCGGTTCACAGCATTGCCGCCGCCGCCGCCGACACCAATGACTTTGATATTCGCGACAGTTCCCATCTCTGTGTCTAATCCCAAGGGCATATGATTTCCTCCCAAACTTTTACTTCATATTTAAAAAACGGTTCACTTTATCCCTAATTTTAGAGCCTATTTCATTACCTCTTAAATGATATACTGTCGCCGAGTTGTTGTCAAGAAGTGCGACGCCGGAATTGTAAATTGCAGGCAGCCCACGGTACTTATTTCTGGGGGGCAGCGTCAGGTTTGCATGAATCTGTCTTTTTAAATATGCATCAAATCCCTGCATAGAAATACCTGCTCCGATGAGGTAAATCTTCGCATCTTTGCGCAGGTAATTCCGATAGCGGTATAGCTCCCGGCGCACTTCTGTGCAGACAATATCGGCAATTTCATCGATGGAATTTTTGATGGAAGCAGCATCGAACTGCACCATCCGCCCGGCCTCATCCTTTGCATAAACTTTCTCTCCGGGCTGAAGGTCGATGCCGAAAATGTGTCTTCTTTTTAAACTTTCTGCCAAATTTTCCCTGATATCCAGGCGGCTCACTAGGCGGTTGGTAACCGTGCTCCCGCCCAGATCGATGGTGCTGTGCGCCAGTATCGTATCGCCATAGGCAACCGTAACCCCTGTGCTGTAATAGCCGATATCGATGATGGCGGAGGTGGCATCCCGCTCCTGCTGAGGAATATAGTGCAGGGCCTGGGCCAAAGGCTCGCAGATGAACTTGTCCACGGAAATTTTTCTGGAGAGCAGAGCCCGCTCTACGCTGTCCAAAAAAGGCTTATGCCCGTAAAAATAGGTCATTCCACAACGCAGCGTTGCCGTTTTCAGATTGATGGGCTCGTTGAGATAGACATTATCCCGATCATCCATAAAATAGGCTGGGCGGACGTCGATCAGATCCGCACCTCCTACCTCTTTTGGCTTCAGCCGGTTGACCAGCCAATCGATATCTTCTTCCTTAACAAGCCCTTTGATTTTCTTTTTGCCTTCCCGAAATACAATTTTGCAGAAACACCCGGGAACACCCACAGCACAGCTTTTGATGGTCTTTCCAACCTGACTTTCCGCGCCGGAAATCGCGGTCATGAGATCCTCGGCGAAAGCGGAGTAGCCCGACCATTTTCCATTTTTAATGCCATCATAACGCACAAGGCAGGCCCCGGGGACGCTCGTCAGAGCCTCTCCGCCAGGCCGCTCGATCAGGCAGACTATTTTAGATGTGCCGATTTCTAAAACCGCATTTAACTTCGCCATAACACCTTGACCAAACTACTGATTTTTATCTTGATTGCGAATCTCGACCCGGCGGATTTTCCCGCTCGTCGTTTTGGGCAGCTCGCGCACGAACTCGACAATTCTGGGATACTTATAGGGCGCCGTTACCTTCTTCACATGATCCTGAATTTCTTTTTTGAGCACATCGCTGGGCTCATACTGCTTGGTAAGCACGATTGTCGCCTTGACGACCTGGCCGCGCACGGGATCCGGCGCCGCTGTTACTGCGCATTCCAGCACAGCTGGATGCGTCATCAGCGCATTTTCCACCTCAAACGGCCCAATGCGGTAGCCCGAGCATTTGATGACATCGTCGCTTCGGCCTACAAACCAGTAGTAGCCATCTGCGTCTCTCCAGGCGGTATCCCCTGTATCATACATGCCGTTCCGCCAAGCGCTGGCGTTGGCCTGCTCGTCCATATAATACTCTTTAAAAAGACCCACCGGCGGATGCGCAACAGCATCTCTAACGACCACCCTGCCCACGATGCCATCTTCGCAGGAATCGCCGTTTTCATCGATAATATCAATCTTATAGAGCGGCACAGGCTTGCCCATGGAGCCCGGCTTAATCGGGAACCACTTGAAGTTTGCCAAAAGCACCGTGCCCTCGGATTGCCCAAAGCCTTCGGTCAGCGAAAGGCCGGTTTTGCGCTGGAATTCGTAGAAAACTTCCGGGTTGAGCGGCTCTCCCGCGATGGTGCAGTGCCGGATTGAAGAGAGATCGTAGTGCGAAATATCCTCGCGGATCAGAAAACGGAAAACCGTGGGCGGCGCGCAGAAAATCGTCGGCCGAATGCGCTCGATTGTCTCCAGCATATGTTTTGCGTTGAATTTTACGACGTCGTAAGCGACGATGGTCGCCCCGCAGATCCACTGCCCGTAGATCTTTCCCCAGCCAAACTTGGCCCAGCCGGAGTCGGCATTGACCATATGCACATCGCCCTTATGCGTATCCTGCCAGTATCTGGCCGTCACGATATGCCCCAGCGGATGCGAGAAATCGTGCAGAATCATTTTGGGCATGCCCGTAGTTCCGGAGGAAAAATAGATGAGCATGGGATCGGTGATGGCGGTCGCCTCCGCTCCCGTTGGGCGCGTCCAACGCTCGCTGGCCTCTTCCACCTTTGCACGGTAATCGATAAAGCCCTCTACCCGCTCTCCGACAATACAGACCTTCTCCACCGTTTCACACTGCGGCAGGCTGTCCTGGATATGCCGCACAACTTCCTGCATATCCACGCTGATGATCATCTTGACGTTTGCCGCATTGCAGCGATAGACGATGTCTTTGGGCGTGAGCAAAAAGGTAACCGGGATGGTAACTGCGCCAATTTTTTGCAAAGCCAGCATGGTTGTCCACACTTCGATGCGCTGCATGAGGATCAGCATGACCCGATCGCCCTTGCCGATGCCCATTTCCTTTAAGGCGTTGGCGGTTTTATCGCTCAGGCGCTTGATCTCCGCAAAGCTTAAAATGCGATCGCAGTTCTCCTCGTTGCACCAGTGCAGCGCAGGATCTTCCGGGCACTGTGCCGCCCATTCATCCATGACATCATAGGCAAAATTGAAATTTTCCGGGATGTTCACCCGATAATTCTCTATAAAATCTTCATAGGAGGAAAACTCCGTTCTGGGCAAAAACTTTTCTAACATTTCCTGCTAACCCCTCATTCGTTGATGATAGTCAAAAATTTTGCCGAGCCGAATTCGGCCATCTGGCCATGGGGGATCGCCGGATCAAAGTAGATGCTGTCCCCTTCCTTCAGCTGGAACTTATGCGGCCCGTACAGCACGGTAACGACGCCTTCCAGCACATAGTTGAACTCCTGCCCGCCGTGCGTTACCAGCTCGGGCGCGGACTGCTTGGGCTCCAGATTTACGATCATGGGATTCATATCCCGGTTCATAAAATTGAAGGCCAGAGCCTGGAAGCTATACTCCTTATAGCGCTCGACAGAGATTCCCTTCCCTTTTCTCGTAATCGTATATTGGTTCATGCGCGGCGCCTCGCCCGTCAGCAGGACAGTGGGATCCACCTTGAGCACTTCTGCGACGGCATAGATGGCGCTGATGGGAATATCCAGCTCCGCGCTCTCGTATTTGACATAATCGTCGAAATCAATGCCAGCTTTCTGCGCGACTTCTTCTTTTGAAATTTCCAGTATCTCCCGCAGCTCCCAAATGCGCCGGGCGACTTCTGCAACATGCTGATTCATCTTGCGATCTCCTCTATCCAAACAATAATGCTATTATATCACGATCTATTCACTTCTGAAAAGTATTTTTCCTATTTGAATGCACATGAAAATTCAGGTATACTAGATGCCATGAAAAGCAATTTTGGATTCTTTCTGTCATTCTATCTGCCTATCCTAAATCTGCTGGCATTTTTCGCCTGCGGATGGGATAAGCATCTGGCGCGTCAGCATCGCTGGCGTATACCTGAGCGGGCACTGCTTGCGTTTGCATGGCTGGGCGGGGCGGCGGGTATGCTGCTGGGCATGCATCTTTTCCGCCATAAGACACAGCACCGAAAGTTTACCATCCTGGTGCCGCTTGCCCTGTTCCTTCAGCTTTTCCTTCTGTTCTTTCTATTTTTCTCTCGAGGTGTTCTATGAAAAAGCGCAAATCCTCTGCCCTCTCTTTGGCAACCATTCTCTTTTTTCTCATAGCCGCGGCCATCTATTTCTTTGCTCAGCCTGGAGAGTCCGTTCCGAGCGGCGTCTCGCCCGTTGCGCCGAGTGCGGGCTCGCCGGTTCTTTCGGATCTTCCCGGCGATGCGGATGGGCTTCGGGTGATCTACATTGACGTCGGCCAGGGAGACAGCGCGCTCATCTTGACACCGGATGGAAAATCAATGCTGATCGATGCCGGAGAATCTTCGGCGAAAAATAAAGTGGCTCAGATTCTGGAGGAATATGGCATAACGACGCTTAACATGCTCGTCGCAACGCATCCGCATTCCGATCACATCGGCGGAATGCAGTATATCGTGGAGAATTTCCAAATTGAGCAGGTTTGCCTGCCTGGTGTCAGCCATACCAGCCAGGGGTACGAGAATCTGCTTTTGGCCATTCAGGAGCGGAAAATTCCAGCACTTCAAGCCAAAGCAGGCGAAAGTTTTCAGCTGGGCAGCGATGTGTGCTGCGAAATTCTGGCCCCAGTGCAAGAGGAATATGAAAACCTCAACGATTATTCTGCGGTCATCCGCGTCTGCTTTGGGGAAACTTCCTTTCTGTTTACGGGAGATGCCGAAGCGCTTTCCGAAGCCGAAATCCTGGAAAATACCGCTGGATCCGTCCGCTCGACTGTGCTCAAAGCCGGGCATCATGGCAGCAAAACTTCCAGCTCGGATGCCTTTATTCGGGCCGTTTCCCCTGAAGCCGCCGTCATCTCCTGCGCAAGCGAAAACTCCTATGGCCACCCGCATACCGAGACGCTGGAAACATTGGCGCGCCATCGCGTAACCATCTACCGGACGGATGAGCTGGGCGATATTCTGGCCTATTCCGACGGGGAGACAGTTCGCTTTGCAAAGCCCGGCACAGCACCCGTTCCTGCTTCTGAAAAAATCGATACCGTCTATATCACCGCCAGCGGCAAAAGCTATCATCGGAAAGGATGCCGCTACTATAGCGATCAGAGCGTCGCTCTGACAGTTGAAGAGGCCAAAAACCTCGGGTACCACGCCTGCACAAAGTGCATTCAGAACTAGGAGGCAAGATGAAATTCATTATCGACCGAATCGAACAAGACACAGCAATCGTCGAGCTGGAAAGCGGCGAGATCCTTTCCCTGCCCTACGCCCTGCTTGGCCCGCTCCAGGCAAAGGAAGGCGATGTCTTGCGGCTTAGCATCGATCAGGAAGAGACTGCAAAGCGCCGCGGGCGCGTTTCCTCCCTGCTAAAAGATATCTTTCAAAAATAAGCGCTGCCAAAAAAAAACACCATGCCATAGTGTGCATGGTGTTTTTTTAACGGCATTATTCCAGCTCAAACATGCCGGTATAGAGCTGATAGTATTTCCCTTTTTGCGCCAGCAGTTCATCGTGGTTGCCGCGCTCGATGATGCGCCCGTTTTCCAGGACGATGATGGTATCCGCGTTGCGGATGGTCGAAAGCCGATGCGCGATGACAAAGGTCGTTCTGCCTTCCATCAGGCCGTCCATCCCCTTTTCAATCAGGCGCTCTGTGCGGGTATCGATAGAGCTGGTGGCCTCATCCAAAATCAGCACAGGCGGATCCGCCACTGCCGCTCTGGCAATGGAGAGCAGCTGCCGCTGGCCTTGGGATAAGTTGGCCCCGTTTGCCGTCAGCATGGTCTGATAGCCCTGCGGCAAATGCCGGATGAAGGAATCTGCATTTGCCAGCTTGGCCGCCGCAACGACTTCCTCGTCTGTAGCATCCAGCTTGCCATAGCGGATGTTATCTGCCACTGTACCCGTAAACAGGTTGGTATCCTGCAAAACGATGCCCAGCGATCTGCGCAGATCTGCCTTCTTGATCTTGTTGATATTGATCCCATCATAGCGGATCTTGCCGTCCGGCACGTCGTAAAAGCGGTTGATCAGGTTGGTGATGGTGGTTTTGCCCGCGCCCGTCGAGCCGACGAACGCGATTTTCTGGCCCGCATGGCCGAACAGCGTAATGCCGTTCAGGACGGTTTTCTTATCCGTATAGCCGAAGACTACATCCTCAAACTCGACGTCTCCTTTGAGTTCGGTGTAGGTAATCGTGCCATCCCCTTGGTGAGGATGTTTCCAGGCCCAAATGCCCGTGCGCCGCTCGGATTCCCGCAATGTGCCATCCGGCTGTTTTTCCACGTTGACCAGCGTAACATAGCCGTCGTCTACCTCGGCAGGCGTATCGATCAGGTTGAAAATGCGCTCTGCCCCGGCAAGCGCCATCAGAATCGCGTTAAACTGCTGGGAAACCTGCGAGATTGGCGCAGAAAATGTTCTGGTATAGAGCAGGAAAGAGGCAATCGTTCCCACGTCCATCCGGCCGGCCAGCAGAAGCACGCCGCCCAGAATCGCCGTCAGCGCATAGTGCACATAGGAGATATTTCCCATCACAGGCATCATGATATTGGCGAACATCGAAGAGCGTTGTTCCGCCTCGCCCAGCCTTCTGGAGATTTCCTCAAACTCCCCGGTAGCGATCTCCTCGCGGCAGAACACTTTGACGACTTTCTGCCCCTCTACCATCTCCTCGACATATCCATTGATATTGGCCAGTTCTTTCTGCACCCTGCCAAAATGCCTGGACCCACGGCTGGAGATAAACCGCGCAGCGCCGAGCATGATAACCAGGATGATCAGCACGAGCGCAGTCAGCTCCCAGCTCAGGACGAGCATGACCACAAAGATGCCCGTAACATTGAAAATGGTATTGAGAATCTGCGTCAGGCTCATAGAGAGCATCTCGCGCAAAACATCCGTATCGTTGGTGAACAGGCTCATGGTCTCGCCATGCGTATGCGTATCGTAATAGCGGATGGGCAGCTCTTGCAGGTGGTTGAACAGATCCACGCGAATCGCATAGAGCGTGGAGGTGGAGATATCCGACATAATGCGCCGGCAGACAAAAGTTGCTCCCGCGCCCAGCAGATAGATGACCCCCATGATAACCAGCATGGTGATAAAGCCCGCCAGGCTGGGGTTTTGCTGGCCGATAAAGGGCACGATATAGTCGTTTAGAATCGGCTTGAAGAAATACCCGCTGGCGACAGAAGCGCCTGCGCTGAAAATGACCGCCAGGATGACAAACGCGATTTTAAGCTTATATTCGAGCAGATAGCCCAAAAGCCGGCTGATCGTGCGCTTGGTATCCTTCGGTTTAATATTCCGCACTTTCGCCATGTTAAGCCACCCCTTTCTGCTGGGAATGATAGAGATCCTGGTAGATCTCGTTGCGCGCGAGAAGCTGCTCATGCGTCCCGATATCGACGATCTCGCCCTCGTTCATGACGATGATCTTATCCGCATCGCTGACAGAGGTGATGCGCTGTGCGATGATAATCGTGGTCGTCCCGGCCAGTTTTTCCCGCAATGCGCTGCGGATCTGGCTGTCCGTTGCAGTATCCACGGCGCTGGTGCTGTCGTCCATGATGATGACCTTCGGATTGCAGAGCAATGCTCTTGCGATACACAGCCTCTGCTTTTGCCCGCCGGAGACGTTGACGCCCCCCTGCCCCAGGTCTGTGTCGTAGCCCTCTGGGAAGGAAGTGATGAAATCGTGCGCCGAAGCAACCTTGCAGGCCTCTATAATCTGCTCATCCGTGGCATTCGGGTTGCCCCATTTCAGGTTCTCCCGAATGCTGCCTGAAAAGAGCACGTTTTTCTGGAGCACCATCGCGACGCTGCTGCGCAGGTTTTTGAGCGAATACTCCCGCACGTCCCGCCCGCCGATGCGGACTGAGCCGCTCATGACGTCATAGAGCCGCGGAATCAGCTGAACCAGCGTGGTCTTTGCCGAGCCTGTTCCGCCGATGATGCCGACCATCTCCCCTGGCTGGATATCCAGGTTGATATGGCTGAGCGTCAGATTCTCTTCGTTGTTGCTGTAGCTGAAGCAGACATCGTCGAACTTGATAGAGCCGTCTTCTACCAGCAAATCCGAGTGCTCTGCGGAATCCTTAATATCGATCTCTTCATCCAAAACCTCGGAAATGCGCTCGACAGATGCTCTGCAAATGACAATTTGCACGATGACGTTGGTCAGCAGCATGAGCGCCATCAAAATCTGGCGGATATAGCTGATATAGCTCATGAATTCCCCGGTCGTCATGCTGCCCCCGATGATCAGATTGCCGCCAAACCAAGCGATCGCGATCATGCAGGCATACATCACCAGTTCAAACATTGGGTCGTTCAGGGCCAAAATGCGCTGTGCGCCCATCTGTGCTGCGCGCACGCCCTCCGCCGTATCCTGGAATTTTTCCTTCTCATAATCGCCGCGGACATAAGATTTCACTACACGGATGCCCGTCAGGTTTTCCTGGATATCCAGGTTCATTTTATCGTATTTGCGCAGCATGGCCTGAAACTTCGGGTAGGCGGTTGTCGCGATGAAATAAAGCGCCGCGCCCAGAACCGGAACTGCAATAATAAAGACCCACGCCAGCTCGGGGTTTATGCTGATGGCCATGATCGTCGTGCTGATGAGCATGATAGGCGCGCGGAAAAGCAGCCGCAGGCTCATCATAAAGGCGATGCGCACGTTGCGCACGTCTGTCGTGATGCGCGTGAGCAAAGAGGCCGTGCTGAATTTATCGATATTGGCAAAAGAATACTGCTGGATTTTAGAAAACATCCGATCGCGCAGTTCTCTGCCGAATCCCGCGCTCGCGATGCTGCTGCATTTTGAAGAAAGCACACCGCATACCAACGCCAATCCCGCCAAAAGCACCATGAGCAGCCCCATTTTAACGATATAGCCAATGCCGCCGTTTTCCACATCGCCAATGCCTACATCGATAATCTTTGCCATGACGACTGGAATGAAAATATCGAAAAACACTTCCAGCATGACAAACATCGGCCCCAGAAAAGCAAATTTTTTGCATCTGCTATTGAGGCACTCCTTCATCAGTTTAATCATTTTTCCCTCCGCTTTCCTTTATACTAAGCTGGTTTTCCAGCGCAATGATCGAAAATAGAGAAATATCCTCCTCGTTTTTGTTACTGGACAGATTATGAATGAGGCGATCCAGGTAGTTTTCCAGCTCTTCCAGCTCCTGCTCGGAGAAACCGTCGAACATTTGATGGTTCAAACTCTGCGCAATCGCCTTGCACTGCTCGCTCGTCTCAAGCCCTTTTTGCGTGATGGAAAGACGGTTTTGGCGCAAATCTTTTTCATCTACCTCTTTTTGAATGAGCCCGGTCTTCTGCATCCGCTTGACAGAGGCGGCAATGGAAGCAGGCGAAACGGCCAATGCCTTTGCCAGCTCGACTTGTGTGCATTGCGGGTTTGCTTTTACATATTGCAAAATCGGGTTTTGCTGCATATCGACTTCTAAGTCGGCAGCCAGCTTTCCAAATAAGCCGCGGCGCAAAAGGTAGATTTTGCGGATACGCCTAGAAAGCTCCGTCATCTTAGACATAAAGCATCCTCCCAATTCGTTAATCGTTTAATTATTAAGCGACTATTTATATTATAGCAAGCTGGATTTTTATGTCAATCATTTTCCCGCGTTTTTTAGGCCGCAGGAAAGTTTCTATAACAAAAAAGCGCTGCCTTTTTGCAGCGCCTTTTGCCAATCTCTTAAAATGTAGTGCCGTTATACTGATATTGCAGCATTGCCGCGTCTTCCGGCGTATCCGGCGTATAGGGAATTCCGAAATACTGCAAAATGCCTTTGGAAATCTCCCGCCCAAGCTCATAGATATTATCCATGATAAACTGTGCGTCCGCGCGGTTATCGTGAAAAGCGACTTCTGCCAAAATTGCCGGGGCGACCGTCCGGCGCAGCTCATACATGCCCTGGCCGTTAAAAGTCTGATAGCCCTCCTTGACGCCGAGATCTTCCGTTGGGGTCAGCGCGGAGAGATACTGGTAAATATCTCTTGCCAGGCGCTCGCCCTCGCCGCCAAAGCGGTGTGTATAGACCTCTGCGCCGCGCGCTTCCCCGCTGGCAGAGGCATTGGAGTGAAGCGCCACATGCACCCTCGGGTTCAGGCTATTGGATTCCGCCACAGCCTGCGCCAGCGACATCTCCGGGTTGTTTCGCGCAACCGAAAGCCCATGGCGCTGCAATTCATATGCCACAACATCCGCAATCTGGTTCATTCTCTGTTCTTCTGTTCCGTAATTCCCATAGCCCACATTCCATTCCTGCAGGGATGGGGATAAATATACATCTATCATCGTCTTCCTCCATTGAGCGCATTTTCTTTATATAGTATGAAAATGGAAGAAAAAACGTAACTCAGTGCCTGGGCGCAAAAAAGCACTTCCCCGCCGGGAAGTGCTTTTATTTTCCTGCTATTTCACGCGCTTTGTGCCTGCGCCGGCCTTTTTGAGGATTTCCGAATCAAAGCTGAACTGACTGGCCGCCTTTTGCTTGCTGCGCTTCAGGGCGTTTTCTACCAGCGTATCGATGAGCTGGCTGTATTTGATGCCCATGGGCTCGTAGAGATAGAAGGCAAAAGAGCCGGGGATGGTATTTACCTCATTGGCATACAGCGTATCCGTCGCGTTGTCGATCATGAAATCGATGCGCACGACTCCCGCCATATCCAGCCCTTTGAAAATTTGCAGTGCCAGATGCTCGATCTCCTCCTGCTTTTCTTTGGAGATTTTGGCCGGAAGCTCGCGATCCAGCGATTTCATGCCCTTGGAGCCGCCCTCTTTATGCAGATATTTTTCGCTGAAATCCAGCACTTCCTTGGCCGTAATCGGGCGCTCGCACAAGCTGGTTTTTGCATCTGATCCCAGCCCGACTACCGCACAGTTAATCTCCGTCAGATCGTCGATAGCCGGCTCGACCAAAATACGGCGGTCGTAGTGTATAGCGACTTCAATTCCCTCTTTGAGGCCTGCGGCATCTTTCGCTTTTGTGATGCCGATGCTGGAGCCCAGATTGGCCGGTTTGACGATCATCGGATAGCTCATCGCCGCCTCTGCCTTTTCAATGATGGCCTGGGCGTCTTGTTCATATTCCGTGCGTTCGAAGTAGATGCAGTCCAGCACGGGAATCCCAAGCCCCTTAAACGCCGCTTTCATGACGATCTTATCCATACCCACGGCGCTTCCCGTGACTCCTGCGCTGGTATAGGGGATATCAGCAAGCTCCAGAAAACCCTGGAGCGTCCCGTCTTCGCCGTGCATACCGTGCATGGCAATGGCGGCAACATCGATCATCCCGATGGCTTTCATGCCAAAGCGCCCCTGTTTATAGAGGGCGCGGGAGCCAGCCTCGGGCAAAAGGAACACCCGCTCAATGCCCTTCTGGGAAAAATCGGGGTTCAGGAAAAATTTGGCATCTGCCAGCTGGTTTCCATAATACCATTCCCCTTTGCGGGAAATATAGATGGGCAAAACATTGTATTTGCTCTTATCTACATTTTCGATAAACTGCGTTCCCGAAATAATCGAGACATCGTGCTCAGCAGTTCTGCCGCCAAAAATAACCGCAAGATTGATCATGCTTCTTCTCCTCTGCTATCGCGCTTATTCATTATAGTTATCAGGCAAATCGTTTTCAAACAGGACGACATCGCCTGCCCTAAGCATTTTTCCCATCTCCTGCGAGGCTTCCGCCAGAGAGCTGCTTACGAAAATATGCTGGCCGTCAAAGCCCGCTTCCAGCAGGCCATCGTAAATCGGGCGCGTATGCCTGGGGCCAACCAAAAAGACAAAATCTGCAACCCCTGCCATATTCTTGCCAAAAGCCTTATTTTCCGCATCCTCTGCCTCGCCCAGCTCAACCATGCCGGGGGTTACGACAAATTTGCGGCCGGAAAAGCTGGAGAGCACCTCCATCGCGACCCGCGTGCCTGCAGGATTGGCGTTAAAAGCATCGTCGATCACAGTCACGCCGTTATTCGTCGGCAGCAGCTGCAGGCGGTGCTCCACCGGCTCTATCTTTTCAATTCCCGCCTGAATCTGCGCATCGCTTAATCCAAGCTCCCTTGCGATGGCAACACAGCCGAGAATATTGAGGATGTTATGCTTGCCAAGCAGTTTGGTCTTGGCAGAAAAGCTGTTTCCGCGCCTATCGCGGATGGTAAAACTGCTTCCGCCCTCTCCGCAGACAATATCGCCCGCGGCGATATCCCAATCTGCCTGCTCTCCTTCCAGCGCAAACAGGCATTTTTGCATATTCTGCGTCTGATCATAAAGTTGCTTGCAGATGGCGCCGTCGTTTGGGAAAAAGGCTTTTCCCTGCTCGGGCAGACCCGCGATCAGCTCATATTTTGTCTGGGCAATCGTCTCGATATTGCCGAAGGTCTCCAGATGCTGGGGCCCGACAGATGTGATAATGCCCAGGCCCGGCCGCACCAGCTCGACCAGTTCCGCAATATCACCTTTGTGCTTGGCGCCCATTTCCGCCAAAAAGACTTCGTGCTCTGCCTCCAGGTTCTCCCGGATCACCCGCGTAAGCCCCATCGGCGTATTATAGCTGGAGGGCGGAACCAAGACGCTGTATTTTTCGCTTAAAATCGTTCCCAAGATAAATTTTGCGCTGGTCTTGCCATAGCTGCCTGTAATGCCGATTTTGATGAGCTCGGGGCGCTCCTGCAGCTTGTGCTTGGCATCGTTTAAATAATGCCGGCGGACCAGCGCTTCGATGGGCGCGTTGATGGTATTGGCCGCGATGAGATAGAGCGGCGCCAAGGCCACAAAAAGCGCCAAAATCGCTCCGCCTGCAAGATAGCCCAGATAGCAAAGAAGCAGCATCAGGATTGCCTCGCAGCAAAGCATACGCTTGACGCGGCTCGTATAGACCAGCGGTTTTTTGGCATCCTTCACGCGGAATTTGCAGAGGAACAGCACGCCCAGCCCTGCAAAGCCTGCCAGCAAAGCCCAGCCGGCAATCTCTCCCAGCACAGCGCGCAGCAGATAGGTCAGCGCATATAAAATTGCCATGCCGATGACTGCGAGAACTGAGCCAAACCCATACTGCATCAGCCATTTGAGATAGCCTTTTGCCCGGTATCCCTCCAGCTGAAACATATGCATATAGCTAAAGCTGAGCGAAAAGCAGAAAAGCCCGGCCAGCGATGCAGAGACAAGATAGAATGCCGTTTCCATAGGTCAATGAACCCCCAAAAATACTTTTACTATTTTCATATACTGCGCATATTGATCGAGATAGGAAAAGTGCCCCGCATTTTCCAGGACGACCAGCCCCGCATCCGGGATTTTCTTTTCCATAATTTCCGCCAGCCCGACTGGCGTATCCGCATCCTGCCTGCCGTAGACCAGCAGGGAGGGCGCCTTGATGCCCGAAAGATAGGGCGTGAGATCTTCATTCACAACCCGCACAAATGTGCCGCGCATGGCCTCGTTTTTCAGCGCCTTATAATCAGCCGAGCCCGCCTGAGCAACCCGCAGCTGCACATCGACGCCAAAACATTTGAAAATCGCTCTTCCCAGCTTGCTTTTGGCCGCCTTTTTGCAGAGCTTAAAGAAATAAACCTTTCGATAATATTTCAGCGTGCGCCGTGGCTTGACCCCTGCCGCATCCGTAAAGACGATTTTTCCCACCAGCTTTGGATAGCGGTTCGCCAGCAGGATGCTCACCCTCCCGCCGAACGAGTGGTTGATGATATCCGTGCCCTCGATGCCCATTTCCCGGATAAAATCCGCCGTAATTTCCATATAATCGGCGACGCACATGGCTCTGTCCGGGATGCCGCTCTCGCCAAACCCGGGAAAATCCAGGGCATAGACCGTGCGGTATTTGCTCATCTCCTGTATCACAGGCAAAAAGCTGTTGATGCACCCGCCCCATCCATGCAGCATGAGCAGCGGCGCCCCTGCGCCGGTAATCTCATAATGAATTTGTATGCCGCGAATTTCCTTCTTCACTCAGCCTGCCGCTCCATTTCCGCCCCAATGCCCCGTTTCCACATGATCAGGGCATCTTCGCCGGTATCTTCATAATAGCCCTTGCGCACGCCTTCCACTTCAAACCCAAGCCCGGCATACAGCGCAATTGCCGCCGCATTGGTTTTGCGCACTTCCAGCGTCAGGCTATCCGCGCCAAGCTGCCAGACCTGCCGCAGAACGCCCTGCAGCAAATATCTTCCATAGCCCTTCCGCCTGTGAGCCGGAGAGATGCACACCTTATTTATATGCGCCTCATCCAAAATCATCCATATCCCTGCATATCCCAGGGCCTCTTTACCCTGCCTGAGCAGGAAATATCGGCTTTGCCTGGAGCAAAGATCCTCCCGCAGCACGCCGCTTGGCCAGGGCGAAGAGAAGCACGAGCGCTCTAACCTGCGCAGATCCGCAAAATCCTCTATGCCAGCCCGCACAACCTGCAACTGCTCCATCTGCAAACTCACTGCCCTTTTTCCCTCAAATTCCGCTCTGCCTGGGACTGCACCAGATAATTGAGCTTAGCCTGCTGGCTGGTGAGCAGGTTTCCCTGCTGCATCGCCGCCAAGGCCAGCGGATATGCCGCGCTCGCCCTTTGCAGGCAAAACTGGCTGGGCGCAAATGTACATTCCGGAAAACGCTCTTTTAAATCCTCCAGGTAGGCCAAAGCGCCGTCGCCCACAAAATAAACCGGCTGATTTTGCGGAAGTTTTTCTTTCAACTCATTCAGCTCCAAAACGCAGTCTTCCAATCTTTTTTGGCCATTCTCATAGATAGCTGCAAAGACGCGCCGGTTGCGCGCATCCATCAGTGCGCAGACAATGCCGCGTTGTTCCGGGGCATTTTGCGCCAGCAAATCCAGAGAACTCACTGCGGCAATCCCCTTGCCCGTGGCCTGGGCGAATGCTTTGACCGTTCCAATGCCAATGCGCAGCCCAGTAAAAGAACCCGGGCCAATGCTCACAGCGAAACAATCCATCTGGGAAAGCTTGCATTCCGCTCTTTCAAGGCACTCATCAACCAGCTCCATCAAGACAGCCGAATGATTCAGATGATGATGCAGATAGATTTCGCTGATGAGCCGATCCTGCTCGAATACTGCGACGGAGCAGACCGCGCCGGATGTATCGATCGATAGTAAACGCATCGCTATTTTGCCTCCTCCAAGCGCTCTTCACCCTGCATGAGAATCTCACGGGGCTCCTCGCCTGCTCCAGTTAGTTTGATAAATACCGTGTTTTCCGGCAGCAGTGCGGCAATGCGCTCTGCCCATTCGATGACGGCGACCTGCCCATCCCCCAAATATTCAGAAAATCCAATCTCATAGAGCTCTTCGGGCTCCTCGATGCGGTAGACGTCAAAATGGTTGAGGGGCAGCCTTCCCATGTATTGACGGACGATGGTAAACGTTGGGCTTGTGATGGGCTTATCAATTCCAAGGCCAGCCGCCAGGCCCTGCACAAACACAGTTTTCCCGGCTCCCAGCCCTCCATCCAGGGCAATGGTGCATCCGCCGGAGAGTGTTTGCCCAATTTTTTTTGCAAATTCATACGTCTCCCCCGGAGAGTTTGTCCTCACTGTGCGCATTTCACCCAGCCCTTTCCATCACAATAGGTATATTCTACAATGAAGCGTCTGTTTTTTCAACTTTTGCTTTTTCCCGGCGCGGCTTATCCCCGAAGGTAAAGCCTTCCCCCGTCACTTCCTTGGCCTCCCAGAATACGATGAAGGCCTTGGGATCGATTTTATGGACGATCTCCTTGACCCAGCTCACTTCCCGGCCTTTCTCCACCACGCAGAGCAGCGCAGGATCCTCGTGGCCGCCATAGCCGCCCCTCGCCGACAGCTCAGTTACGCCGCGATCCATCTCCTGCAGAATCTGCTCCTCAATCTCCTGATATTTAGGGCTGATAATGAGAAAAGCGCTGGCGCGGTTGATGCCTTCTGTGAAGATCTCCATCACTTTTGTGGAAATATAGAGCCCGACAATGGCAAACAGGGCCGTCTGAATATCGAATACAATGCCCGTCGCCACGACAACCAGAACATCTATCGCCAGCATACCAACGCTGACGCTGATAAACTTGAATTTATGGTGAATGAGCATGCCAAGTGTATCTGTGCCGCCCGTGCTACCGCCAAAATAGACCGAGATTCCAAGCCCCAGCCCCATGAGCACGCCGCCGTAAATCGAGGCCAGAAGCATATCCTCCGTCAGCGGGCGAATCGGGAAAAGATCCGTCAGCAGAGAATACATGATCATCGCATAAAGCGAGCGCAGGACAAAGCCCGAGCCCAGCTTTTTAAAGGAGACCAAAAACAGCGGGACGTTTAGAACCAGCATCGTGATGCCGACGGGCAGGCCGAACAGATAGTATAAGATCGTCGCGATTCCAGAAAAGCCGCCTGTGGAAATCTGGTTTGGGAGCAGAAAGTAGTTCTGCGAGAAAATGGAGATCGCGACGCCAATGGTTATGGCGATATAGGAGATAATCTTGTTGTCTTTTAGCTTGCTCATCAAATACCTCAAAAAATTTGCCGGCGCAATGCCAGCGATAGAAAATTAGCGCAGAGACGCGCTCTACGCTAATAGTATATCATATTATTCAGTTTTATAAAAAGGTTTTCTCTTCGCACTGCACTCCCACGCTGATGCGCAAAGCTTCATCCACCTTGCTCATCACCTCTTCCGGGAGCCTGCCAACCTTATTTCGCAGCCGCCGTTTATCCAAAGTTCTAAGCTGCTCCAAAAGAATATAGCTCCGCTTGGAGAGCCCGCTGAATTCGCCAATATCGATGTGTGTTGGCAAAGTATTTTTCTTCAAACTCGAGGTGACTGCGGCAACAATTACAGTTGGGCTGTACCGGTTTCCCACGTCGTTTTGGATGATGAGCACCGGGCGGACCCCGCCCTGCTCCGATCCCAAAACGGGATCCAGGTCTGCAAAATAGATCTCGCCTCTGCTAGGCATATCTCTCACCACCTCGGTATATTCTATACTATGCGCGCACCAATCTTTTGCGCTTAGAATATGGTGAAACATGGGCGACTTATTTTTAAAGCTAAGCGACTTACTTTGGAAAACCTTTATGCCGTCCCTCATCCTGGGCACAGGCATTTTTCTCACTTTCAAGACACGCTTTTTTCAATTTAGAAAATTTCATTCCTGCATCAAAATTCTAACGGACAAAAGCGCAAATAAGAATACGCTTTCTCCCTTTTCCGCTCTGACGACCGCTCTGGCGGGCAGCGTGGGCATTGGCAGCATCGTGGGCGTCGCGACTGCGCTCTCCCTGGGCGGCCCGGGCGCCGCGCTTTGGATGCTCTTTTTTGCATTCGCCGGCATGATCATCAAGTATGCAGAAATACTTCTGGCCATGAAATACCGCGCCAAATCTTTGGATGGCCAGATGATCGGCGGCCCGATGTACTACTTAAAATACGGAGCGCACAGCCCCATCGGCGCCGCACTTTATGCCCTTTCAGCCGTTTTTGCCAGCTTTGGCATCGGCAATATCTGCCAATCCAATTCTGCCAGCACAGTGCTCGCCTATGAGTTTGGCGTTCCCCAGTGGCTCACCGGGGCCCTGCTCACGCTTTTTTGTGGCATGATCATCCTGCGGGGCGTCAAGGGGATCGCGAAATTCACCTCCATCGCCATTCCCATCATCGATCTTTTATTTTTGCTCTGCGGATTGTTTGCAATTCTAGCCAATCTGGATCGGCTCCCGCAGGTTTGCACAGTCATTTGGCAGGATGCCTTTCGCCCGGCCGCGGCAGGCGGCGGGCTGTTCGGCGCGCTCATTTCCCAGCCCATGCGCTACGGGATCTCGCGCGGCATCTTTTCCAGCGAAGCAGGGCTGGGCAGCGCCAGCATCGTCCATGCGGCCGCCGAGAGCAAGGAGCCTGTGCGCCACGCCATGCTGGGCATCTTAGAGGTCTTTATCTCGGTTGTGCTGGCTTGCGGTACCAGCGCGCTTGTTCTGCTGCTCTCTGGCATCCAAAATTTGGAGGGCGCCGCCTATGCCTCTGCTGCCTATGAGGCTGCCCTGCCCGGGTTCGGCCGCTATTTTATCCCCGTCATCCTCTGCCTCTTTGCCTTATCCGCCCCTCTTTCCTGGTCTTTTTACGGCGAACAGGCTCTGCGCTATCTACTCAAAAATAACCTCTCCCCCAGGGCACAGCTCTGCTACCGTCTGTTTTTCCTGTTTGTGCTCTTTTGGGGCGCGACGACAAAGGCCAGCATCGTCTGGGCGCTGTCGGATTTGCTCAACGCACTCATGGCGCTTCCAAACCTATTCGCATTGCTTCTGCTGTCCGGAGATGTTTGGAGGGAAACCAGGCACTATCTGCAAAAGCACAGAGAATGAAAAAAACCACCTGCATTGGGTGGTTTTCTTAAACTCCTGGTAAAAACAGCGCTCGATATTGCTCCAAATCCACGGCAATATCGCTGTATTCAAAAAACGGCAAAAGCACTTCCCGCATTCCCTCTATGGGCAAATAACTTCCGCCTTCTGCCGGCTCCAGGGTTATCTCTCGGTCTTTTAGAAATTCCAGCAGCTGCTGCGCCTGTGCCTCCTCTAAAACCAGAATATCCGCGTCAAACGCGCTGTAGGAAGCGCTGCGGTATTTCATCTCCTGCCCACTCTCCTCGGGCTGCTGCTCGGCTGGCAGGGCGCAATCTTCGCTGGTGTATCCGCCTGCGCATTCGTTCTGCGCCATCGGCAGATCTTTGCGCGCATATAAATTCATATTCTCAAATAAGAACATGCCGCTGATGAGCAGGACGGCCGCAATGCCTGCAAAGGCCGCGGCTCTTTTTCTTCTCGCGCCCGCCTGCCGGCGGATTTTCCGAATGGCCGGAGCGATAAAATCCGGAGCATCGGCTGCGCTCTTTCGCAGGGCTTCCAGCATATTCTGCGCGTGCTCCAGCTCCTTTTTGCATGCTCTGCAATCGGCCGCATGCGCCAGAAAAAGCGCTCTCTGCTCCCCAGGCAAAGCATCATCCAAATAATCATCTATCATGGAGGAAAACATTTTGCAATCCATTTTTAACACCTCCTCTATCCATTAGACGCATAGTTTTCGCATAAGTTCCCTCATGCTTCCAAAATCTTTCGCATGAGCGCGACACTTTCCGGCCCTGCCGAAGAGAGAATCTCACAGCTGGCGTTCCCCCTCTGGGAGAGCATCTGCTCCTGCTCCAACACGCGCCGCAGCTGCCGCACTGTGCCGTATCTGCCGTCATAGAGCGTGCATGAGCCGGAAAAGCGCTGTTTTGCGATCTTTTGAATGAGCGGCGCAATGAAAGAATAATGCGTGCACCCAATCACGACGCCTGAGATGGGCTGCCTGGGAAACTGCGCAAATTTTTTTTGCAGATATTCCGCAATCTCCTCGCTTTCAAACTCCCCTTTTTCCACCAAATCTGCCAGCCCTTTGCAGGGAACCTGGATCAGCCTGTCTCCGCAGCCAACCCGGTCTACCAACCTGTGATAGCGCGCGCCTTCTATCGTAAACGGGGTCGCCAAAACCAGAATTTTTCCTTCTTCTTTGCTTTCGCTTGCCGGCTTAATGGCTGGCTCTATGCTGACGACAGGAATCTGATAGCGCTCTCTCATGGCGTGGATTGCCGCGCCCGTGGCCGTATTGCAGGCCACGAGCAGAGCCTTGACCCCCCGCTCAAACAGCCGATCACAGCATGCAAAAGAAAGGGCGCGTATCTCCTCTTCGCTGCGCTCTCCATAAGGCGCATGTGCGTTATCGCCATAGAAAATAAAATTCTCTTTGGGAAGCTGCTCTCTGGCGTGCTTTAATACGCTAAGGCCGCCTACGCCCGAATCAAAAAAGCCGATCGATAACTCTCTTTTCTCCATATCTTTCCCGAAAATATTCATATATTCGCGTCTGCCATTTTCTATTTCCTGATGCCGCGGCAAATGCCCACGCACGGCATCACTTCAAGAACATTATATCATGATTGAAAGCAAGCGCAAGTAAATAACAATAAAGCACGCCGGCTCTTTGCCGGCATGCTTTATTGGCCTCAGCGGCTTATTTGGATTGTCTCGTTCATTGCCTTTGCAACATAAGGAATTGAGTTGAGCGCATCCTGCAGAGTATTGGCATCATGGCCAACCTCGATCAGCATACAGTATTTGCCCACCTGCTGATTATAGCGCCCTGTGCGGATACGCGGCGCTTTGCAAAGCCCTTTGGCATATCCATTGAGCTTGCCCGTGATGTTCTCTGCTAAGGCATTGTTGGTATCAAAATCCGGCTTATCGTCGTATTTTTTCCCTTGGCCGACAACAAACATCACCTTCGCACAGCGCTTGCCGTCAACTTCCACCACGTCGTTTTCCATATTCTCCAGCCCCAGTGAATCCCGATGCACGTCGATAAAGATCTGGATTTCCGGGTATTTTTCCTTGTACTGCTCAATCGTGGCCAAAGAGCGATCATAAGCTGTGGTCAGCTTGGGCGGCTCGTGGTCTGTCGTGTCGTGAATCACAGTATATCCATAGCTCTCCAGGCAGGTTTTCAGCTCTTCACCAACCCGCACAACGCTCTTTTCATGATCCTTGGTCCGGTCTGTCCCGGAAGGCTCATAGCTGTCTTCCGGCGTCTGCCGGTATGCCTCATTGGTATGTGTGTGATAAATGAGCACGTTCACTTTGCCCGAAACCGCATATTCTCTATCCTGCCCACTCTCCTGGCTGGGCGGCTGGATTTCCTGCTCCTCTTTTGGCGAAAGCCAGTCCGAGATGTTTCCATCTGCGGTAACGGGAATGCTCTGATTTTCGCCCTCCCCGGGAATCAGGCTGCCGCTGAGCTCAGGCGATTTTTCCGGGTAAAGCCGGAGCAGTCCATCCGAAGCAGCCAGCGCGCTGCCTCCAAGCAGGCTTTGAACCGATAGGCATAACGTCAGAAAGAAGAGCATCATTGCTCCTCCGGTCAGAATCCGCGAAGAATTTTTCATGGCTTTTCCCTCCAATTATCCCTATTCGGAATATCGGAATTTTAGCACTCCATGAGGTTATCTATTTTCTCCTGCGGGAAGTCTGGATTGAGCGCAAAGTTCAGCGAGAGCGCCAAAAGCACCGCCGTCTTTTCGGATAAGATATCGATATTTTTGGGTGTAACGATAAGTTCTGCTCCATTCGCAGCCTGAATTGCCGCAAACAGCGCCTGAATATCCTCCTCTTCCACCGTCTTGTCAAAAGCCGCCTCCAGCAGATCGCAGGCTATGGTGGAGGCGTAGGTCACCATCGGGACGCCTATGGCGATCACCATAGCTCCAAGAGAGCCCTGCGTCAGCTCCTTTCTATGGTTCCCAAGCCCAGAGCCCGGCGCAATCCCGGTATTGGAAATCTGTATGCTGGCTCCAATCCGCTCGGTTTTGCGGGAGGCCAGCGCATCGATGGCGATGATCACATCCGGCTTCACCTGCTGGGAAACACCGCGTATCACTTCTTCCGATTCCATTCCCGTTACGCCCAGCACGCCCGGAGCGATCGCCGAAACGCTGGCCACATCCTCTCCGGCAATTTCCGGGAGATTCTGCTTGATATGCCGGGTTACGAATATCTTTTCGCATACCTTCGGGCCAAGGGAATCCGGCGTAATCCGGCGGTTGCCCAGCCCGACGACCAGCGCCGTTTTTCCCCCTTCCGCGCCGATAAACTCCTGCATCACGCTTGCGACGCTATGGGCAGCATCCGTCAGATCCACCGAATTTTTTAAAGAGACGTCGCCCACCTCCAGCGTGAAGTATTTTCCCATGGGTTTTCCCAGCTTCTTCGCCCCTTCCTCGGAATCGACGTATACTTTTGTGCAGGAAAACCCGCCAATCTCATCGCTTTGCATGCGCACTCCCGCCAAAGCCCCGGCATCTTCGTTCAGCTCGGAAGCCAGATCTGTTCTGATATTTCGCATTGATGCACCTTCTTCCCTTTTTTCCTAATAGTATAGGCAGAATAATGAAAAAAATCCCTTGCATTATGCGGGCGAGTGTGATAGTATTTTTACTGTTGAATTCGATTATTACGATAAGGGGTGAAAAAATGGCTAATATCAAATCTGCGAAAAAGCGCATTAAGGTCATCGCGAAAAAATCCGAGCAGAATCAGAGCGTGCGCTCTGCTTACAAAACGCAGCTGAAGAAATTCGATGCTGCTATCGCTGCCGGCAATGCCGATGCTGCAAAAGCTCTGGCGAGCGAAACAGCAAGCGTTGTGGATGGCGCCGCGACCAAAGGCATCATTCATAAGAACAAAGCAAACCGCAAAAAGGCCCAGATTTCCGAGAAGCTCGCTTCGCTCTCGAAATAAGGGAAAACAGCCTATAAAACCCCCCTGTTTTATAGATGTGCAAAAAAACTTCCGGCCACCCTCCGGAAGTTTTTTTATTTCTCTTTTTTATACCGCTCCATAGACGCGCAGCATCGCCGTCTCAATCCCCTCCGCCTTTCCGCCGGATTTAATGGAAAAATCAATGGATTCCAGGGTTCTCAGCGCCTGCTTTAATTGCAGCATGGTAAAATGTGCGGCATCCTCGCAGGCCAGCTTAGCCGGATACTCCTTGATTCCTGCCTTTTGCATTTCCGAGACCGCCATGCGCTGCGTCCATCCCGCATTCAGGCAGGATTTTGCCATATAAATTGGCGAAATCTTTGAGATGATTAGGCCGATGAACCCGGCAAAGTTCTTTCTGTCTCGCTGTACTTTGCGCAAAATATCCATGGCCTTGTCATACTGCCCCGCCATCATCAGTTTATGAAAGCTGAAAGTATCGTACTCTGTGGAGGCGGAGAGAATGGCCTCCATCCCCTGTTCGGGCGGCGCGGATGGGTAAAACTTCAGTTTATTGATTTCGTTTTGGATGGCATACATATCGCTGCCACAGACTTCATAGATCAGCTCTGCAGACTGGCGCGGCAAAATCACGCCCTGTTTCTTGGCAGAGCTGGCAATCCAGCGCAGCATGGCGGCATCTGCCAGAGAATCGCACTGCACACAAACTGCCTTTTTCATCAGCGCCTTTGTAAACGCTTTTCGGTTATCCAGCTTGCCATGCTTTATGACAACGAGCTTGGTATATTCCGGCAAATCTTCCAGGAGTTCGGGCATATGGCTGTTTTTTTCAAAAAGATCCAGATCCTCCAGCTGCACCACCCGGTGCTCCGCAAAACAGGGCATTTGCCTGCACATATCAGATATCTCGCGGAAATCTGCCTTTTCCCGGTAAACCGTATAGTTAAAGCCGAAGTTCTCTACCCGCAGTTCGGCGATAAGCTGTTTGGCCGTAGTATCCACCAGATACGGCTCGTTGCCATAGAGGAAAAACAGCTGCTCCGCCTTATATTCTTTTCGTTTTCGCAAAAACTCAGCTGCTTCCATACATAGCCTCCAATCTCGTGCGCTTTTGGAAATGCACCGTTACTTTTCCCGCCTCATATAAATTATAGATCCGGCGTTTTCCATCGTCGGAAACAGGCAGCACCCTTCCCCACTCCGGGATGCGCAAAATAAGATGCCCATATTCAACGCCGTCAGAAAGCGCAGTGCGGTCTGCGCCTTCCCAGTATAGCACATCTGCCTGCTCTTGGCCATTCGGCCCATCCTCGGAAAGATCCATCACGCATACGCTGTGCCCGTCTATTTCTACACGAATCTGCTCAATCATTCGGTGAGTCTCATGATATATGATGAGTATGCGGCACCGCGGGCTGAGCGGCAAGATCATGCTCCCCATTTCCGTGCACGCAATGCCATAACGCTGTTCCAGCACTCTGACCGCATCCGGCACGGCCAGAATTTCCCCGGCATACCCAAATTCCCAAAGCCGCTCGACTCCCTCAGTATGCCGCTCCTCTTTGGATAGGCAGAGCGTATATTGCGGCGCATAGCCATTTTTGATCACATAGTCGGCGCTGCTTCTGCCTGCCGCCGTCCCAACCACAGCGCACGCCCCATTTTCCGCCTGAACAACTGCGCTTAGGCCATCTGCATTTAAAAAATCAATCTGAATCCCGGGGCTGAAAAACGGAGGAAGAAATGCCGCTCCTGCCATAATAACGGCAAAAACACCCGCGCAGATCGCCTTGGGCTTTCGGGAAAGGAAGTTCTGGCGCGAGAGAAGAAAGAGGAGCAGAAACCAAAACAGCAGAAGGAGCGCTCCTGGGCTGGACAGCCCCAGCGCCGCCCTCTTCCAAATTTCCGCGCGCCCGGCAAATGCCTTCAAAACGCCAAGCAGCCCATCTCCTATCACCCCAAGGAAAGATACTGCTTCTCCAAATACGCCGTAAATCAGCGTAAAGATGGTCAGAAGCGGAAGAAGAAAAGAAGTATACAGCGTTACAAACAGGTTTGCCAATAAGGAAAATGCCCATATCTTATTTTCCTGGCGAATGAGCAGCGGCAATAAGCCGATATTGAGGCAGAGCACGCTGGCCAGGGATTTTGACAAAAAATCCGGCTTGATGCGCGAAAGCAGTTTTTCAAAATAAGGCATCAGGCAGATCAGCGAAAAGACCGCGGCATAGGAATACTGCACGCCCAGATCGTAAACTTTCGCCGGGTTCGGCAAGATAGTGACGAAGAAAGCCAGCGACAGGAATGTGAGTTCATCGCCCTTCTTCCAGCAGATGCTGCAAATCTTCAGCGCACCGTAGTAAATTGCCATTCTCCAAACTGCTGTGTTCTCTCCAAAAATGAGAAGAAATATGAGAAACAGCAGAATTCCAGCTCCGTCGCGCCATTTTTTCGGCACATGGCAGAAGAGCAGAAAGCGCTCCAAAAGCATGGCGAAGAAAAACAGATAAATACCCGAGATGGAGAGGATATGCCCGATATCCGCCTGCTCAAACTGCGCGGCAACTTCCGGCTCCAGATCACCGTTTTCCCCGAGCACCAGACTTTGCGCCAGGGCAGATTCCCGAAACAGCCCTTTCATCTGCGCCTTCATCCAGCGGTTCACCCCATGAAAGAAGGAAGCGGCATCGCCCGCCTCTCCTGTTTTCCGATCGGTGAGCGCCGTGCCGCGCAGCAGGACATTTTGCGAGCGGCAATAGAGAAAATCATCAAAGCCCAGCGGATAGTCTGCCCGCTCGGGAATGCGCAGATTTACCTGCGCAATGATATAATCATCTACCTGATAATCCGATTGGGAGGAAAGAAAAATTCCTCCTTCCAGCTTCTCTTCCCCTATCTTCACCTCACCGAGGCGATAGAGCACATATCCCTCCTTCTGGGTTTTGCGTTCAATCCGCCCTTCCACCACCGCGCCATGCTCGAGATCCATCTGGGTGTAATCAATGCAGAGCGCATGCCGCATCGAGCCAATGCCGCAGAAAAAGATGCTAGCCAAGAGCAGAAAACCCGCAAAACTCCGGCGGTAACAGCAGAGAAACCCGAGAAACAGAGCTGCTGCCACGGCAAAGAAAGCGGCGCAGGAAAACTCCACCGCTCCGCCCAAAAGCAACCCTAACAGGAACGCAACAGCCGCGAAAAACAGCGGGCGCCGCGCCGTCAGACTGCAATATGGAAAATGATCTTGCCATCTAAATTTCAAAAGTCATCCCACTCTTTGCCAAAATTGCCTCTTCTGCGGCCTCCCTACGAATCTGTTCTCGGGTATACAGCGGAGAGAGGTGCGTTAAAACCATCTTCCCAGCAAATCTTCCGACCTCGCATGCCTGCCCGACGCTCATATGCGGCGCGCCGGCCCCAGCCTGCGCCTCTAAAAGCCCCGCATCCAGCAGGGCAAAATCTGCCATCTCTGCCAGGCGCTCGATGGCCTTATTGCGCGTCGTATCGCCCGAATATAGAAAGCAGGTTCCCTCTTCCTCTGCCATGACGGCATACGCCTCAACCGGGTGCGTCATTTTAGCAAAAACCAGCTTCATATCCGCAATCTGAATCTCCAGATCATCCCAAATCGGATGCACATCAAAGGCGGGCAGGGCATATAGCCGCGCCATTTCCTCTGGCGTTTGGGGCAGATAGAGCGCCGGCTTTTTTGGCAGTTTGAGCTGTGAGAGTGCGTATCCCAAAATCTGCAAATCCGAAATATGGTCGAAATGCAGGTGCGTCAGGATGATGGCATCTATCTTGGAGATAGGCAGATGCTTTTGCAGCTGCGCCAGACCGCCGTTGCCCAAATCCAGCAGAACATTGCCGCCTTTTTTCCCTTGTAACAAATAAGAGGAGCAGGCGCCGCCTGCCGGAGCAAACGGGCCATACTCCCCCAAAATCGTCAGTTTCATGAAATCTTCGCTTTCTGGGGCAATGCAAATTTTTTCAGCGCATACCACACAGGCGCCGAAATCACAACGCCGCCTGCCAGCTGGATGAGATTGCCCACAATGGAAGCGGCTGCCGTAACAACGCCAAACATGACGCTTTCACAGACAAAATATCCCGCTGCCATGACAAACCCGGCCGCAATGCTGCCCAGCAAATAGCCTTTGATCGTCTTACTCTTTTTGAAAATGAGCATCGCAATCAGCGCCATCGCTGTTTTGACCAGGAAAGTCGGGATCGCATAAACTGCGGCGCCGGCCAGAATATCCGCCAAGGCGCTGCCCAGCCCCAGGGCAAGGGCCGTTACAACATTACAGCTAAAAAAGCTGCCCAGGTAGACGACCGAATCCCCCAGATTGACATATGCGCCCTGCGTCATGGGAATTGGCACGCGCACCGTAAAGGTAACCACACATACCAGCGCCGCAAGGATTGCGCCAACAAGGATCTTCCGCAAATTTTTGTTCATAAAAATTTCCTCCTTTTTCTCAGCTTAGCTGAGATAATTTTTCCTTGATCAGCTGAACTGTCCCCTGCTGCGTGAAAGTCCTCGCCTGGCGGATCGCATTCTTGATCGCCTTGGCATTGGAGCTTCCATGCGCCTTAATAACCCCCGAATTTACTCCCAGTAAAAGTGCTCCCCCGTATTCTGTATAATCCATCTGTTTTTTGAAACTTCTTAGTGCCGGCTTTGCCAAAACTGCGCCGATTTTATAGCTGGTCTTTTTCATGAATTCCCGTTTAAGCATCGTGGAAAATGAGACGGCGCATCCCTCCATCAGTTTCATCACGACGTTGCCCACAAACCCATCGCAGACGATCACATCGCAGGCTCCAAGCGGCAAATCCCGCGCCTCGACATTGCCGATAAAATTGAGATCTGCCTTTTTCAGGCGCTGAAATGCCTCCTTCGTCAGGGCATTTCCCTTCTCCTCTTCCGCGCCGTTGTTGACCAGGCCCACGCGCGGGTTTTGGATCCCCAGCACCTCATGCATATAGATGCTCCCCATCACGCCAAACTGTTCCAGCTGTTCCGGCTTGCAATCGACATTTGCACCGCAGTCGATAAGCAGAGCGCAGCCTGTGGCCGTCGGAATCACCGGAGCCAGCGCAGGGCGCAGGACGTTTTTTGCCCGGCGGACGATCAGCGTCCCTCCGGCAACTGTCGCGCCTGTGCTGCCTGCCGTCACAAAGGCATCGCCCTCGCCCTCGGCAAGCAAATTCATTCCAACTACCAGCGAGGAATCCTTCTTGGTGCGCACTGCGTTGACCGGCGGCTCTGCCATCTCGATTACTTCAGACGCATGGACGACGCAAAGACGCTCTTTGTCGTAAGTATGCTCCGCCAGATGTTTCTCCACGAGCTGTTGATCGCCAACCAGCTGGATCTCAATATCCGGGTATTCCTCCAGGGCCAAAACCGCCCCTTCTATGATCGCTTTCGGCGCATTGTCCCCGCCCATCACATCTAAAATAATTCGATACATACTGCCTCCCAAAACTCTATGAAAACAGCTCCGCGCCGGGAGCTGTTTGCCGATTAGCGTGTGTATTCGCCAAATTTTCTTCGGAAAAGGATATAGTAAACTACCAGCACAACAAGGCAGGCGCCGATAGAGGCCAATAGCACAATTTCCTGCGGGAAGAGATTGAACGCCTCAAAAATGCCGCTGACAAAGAGAATCGCGCCCAGGATGAGGGTGATAACCCGCAATAGCCTTTTTGCATCCTCCTTCACTTCATCCGGCAGGCGGTTATTCTGATATACATTGCCTTTTCCCGAGATACCAGCATAGAGCAAATAGGCTCCAATGGCGATATCCATGATTATTACGATATCAAGTGTTTCCATAATCCCTCTCAAATTTTATTGATCTTCATGCCATCCGCGCCGTCTTTGATCTCATAGCCTTTTTGCTTGAGTGTATCGCGGATCTCGTCTGCCAGCGCCCAGTTTTTCTGCGCCCTGGCCTCGGCTCTCTGTTCTGCCAGAGCCAAGATTTCCTCGGGAATTTTATCCTCTTCCTTCCAAAGCCCCAAAACATCCAGCAGCTCCCGCAAAATGCTTAGGCATTGCTCTGCCAAGGCTGCATCTTCATTTTCAGAAGTCAGCGTATTGATCTCGCGCACCAGCTCAAAGATGACACTGACAGCATCTGCCGTATTCAGATCGTCGTCCATCACAGCGATAAAACGCTGGCGGAATTCGTCCAGCTCTGCGGCCTGCTCTTTCCCCTTCTTTTGAGAGGAGATGATGTAGTTCAGGTTTTCGACGCAGTTATAGATGCGCTTGAGCCCGCTCTCTGCCTGCTCCAAAAGCTCTGCCGAGAAATTCAGCGGGTTGCGGTACTGCGCGGAAAGCATGAAGAGCCGCACAGCGATTGGCGCATACTGCTCTGTGATTTCCCGAACCGTGCGGAAATTGCCCAGAGACTTGCTCATCTTCTTGTTGTCGATATTGATATAGCCGTTGTGCATCCAGTAGTTTGCAAAAGGCTTGCCCGTCGCGCCCTCGCTCTGGGCAATCTCGTTTTCATGGTGCGGGAACTTCAAATCCTGGCCGCCTCCGTGAATATCCAGCGTATCGCCCAAAATCTTCTGGCTCATGGCACTGCATTCGATATGCCAGCCCGGCCTTCCCATGCCAAAGGGGCTTTCCCAGGCAGGCTCACCCGGTTTCTGCGCTTTCCAAAGCGCAAAATCCATGGGATCTCTTTTGACATCGTTGATCTCGATGCGCGCACCGGCCTCGCGATCCTCCAAATCCTGGCCCGAAAGCTTTCCATAGCCCTCAAAGCTCTTCACATCGTAATAGACATCGCCGTTCTCTGCAAGATAGGCGTGACCCTTTTCGATGAGCTCGGAAATGAGATGGATGATATCGCCGATATGCTCAGTCGCCTTGGGATGCACCGTTGCCGGCCGCACATTGAGCGCCTGCGCATCCTTGAAATACTCCGCAATAAAATGCTCGCCCAGCTCTTTTACAGTGATTCCCTGCTCATTGGCGGCGCGGATCATCTTATCGTCGATATCGGTAAAGTTCTGAACAAACGTAACCTTATTTCCCCGATACTCAAAATATCTTCTTAATGTATCAAATACGATGAGCGGCCGGGCATTGCCGATGTGAATAAAATTGTACACCGTCGGGCCGCAAGCATAGATTTTAACTTCTCCTTCGTGAACTGGCCGAAACTCTTCTTTTTTGCGCGTCATTGAGTTGTAAATTCTCATGCGTCCGCCTCCATTCTTAATCTATTTTATTATATCATCCGAAGCCGAAAAGTCAACGAAAGCGGCTTTTGCGCGCATAAAAAAACTGCGCCCGCAGGCGCAGTTTTTGTCGCTTTGGTTAGATGGCTTTTGCATTTGCCAGCAGATAATCCTCTGCCTCTTTGCTCCAGAGGTTGTTGTGTCTTGCGCAAATATCAGCCAGTTCCTTGTAGAACGGATCGTTCTTGCCAAGCTCAGCGAAATCCATAATCGCTGTCATGGGCATGGAAATCTGCGCATAGACCATCTTCTTGCCGCCGGGAATTTTGGGGTAGTTCAGCAGGGTCTCTGCCGCCGAATCCAGGCCGCCGACATGCGTGATCATCGCAGCCGGATTGATTTTTCCTGCAAAGGACATATCCAGTGCTTCCTGCATATCGTCGTCGTTGCTGCCCGAAGTGCCGAAGATGTTGACTCTTCTATAGTGCACCTTATGGAAGTTGATATTGGCGCTGAAATCGTGGTTGATGGGGCCGGCGAAGAAGTTCATGCAGCCGTTGTCTCCCATAATCTCATGGCCCTGCTCCAAAACAGCGGAGACCGGCGCGAACACGATGACATCGTCATAGCCCTTGCCGCCGGAAAGCTCCATCAGCTTATCCGTGCCGCCGTTTGCCTCTTTTGCCGTATTGACATAGTGCAACTCAATGCCCAGCTCTGCGGCGTGCTCTACCGTATAGATGGAAGAAGCGCGCGCCAGCCGCTCATCGTTGATATCCGTAACAACCAGAAGCTTGGGAGCACGGTCGCAGTGCAGCGCATAGTCGATGGCGCCGAATCCCATCGGGCCGCAGGATGCCAGAAGCGCCAGGTTGCCGCCCTTCTTGGTGCCCATCTCGTGATGATAAACCGCGTAATCCGAATGGAAGCAGCTGTGGTAGCCGCTGATGATGCAGGCCATAGGCTCGGAAACGGAGCCATAGAAATATGCCGCATCTTTGTCATAGGGGATGATGCAGTCCGCTTCGATGACAGAATCCGGAATATAGACGAACTGGCTGTTGCCGCCGCAGAACGTGCAGCCATAGCCGGCGACATTGCTCTTGCCGTCCAGGCCGAGCTTGATCAGGCATCTATCGCCTTCGTTATATTTGCCTTCCCACTTTTTGCCGACTTTATAGATTTCGCAGCAAAACTCGTGGCCCATAATCGAGGGATTTTCCGCAATATCTTCCGGAATTGCCCGGTGTGCCGTGCCCTGCTTAATGGCCTTATAGGTCGACATGCAAACGCTATCGCAAATTACTTTGCAGATAATATCGTTTTCCGTCATCTCCGGCAAATCGAACTCTTCAAACCGTACGTCGTCTTTGCCATGCATACGAACGCCCTTTGTCTTCATGGAATCAATCCTCCAATTTCAAAATTTCTCTTTATCTATCATAATACAAAGCACAATAAAATTCAAGTGCAACTTCCTTCCATGGCTCAGCAGATCTGCCTGAGCTGGAAGCCCAGATAATCGCAGGAGGTCAGAAAATATTCCACACCGTCAATGGCGATATTCTCATACTCCTCTTTTCGGATATACTGCCCGTGCAGATGCCCATAGATCACCTTGCGCGCACCAGCCTCGGCATAAAGATCAGTAAACTCGCTTCTCCCGTGGTTTTGAGAGAAGGGCGGATAGTGGCAAACGCCGATGAGCTCTCCCCCCAGCTTTTGGGCCGCCTTCAGGGAGAGCCTAAGCCGTTCCAGCTCGCGCGCAAAAACCTTCTCATCCTGCGCGTCAAAATCTTCTGCGCCGCGCTGCTTCCAGCCCCTCGTCCCAAAAAAAGTATAATCGCCCAGCCGAACCGCGTCGTTTTGCAAAAGGTACGTCTGGTTTTCCAAAAGTTCTCTGGTCTTCTTTAGCGAGCCATGCCAATAATCGTGGTTGCCGCGAATAATCACCTTCCGGCCAGGCTGCCGGCAAATAGCCTTCAAATCAGGCAGCGCGTCCTCGTAGCTCATGGCCCAGCTCAAATCTCCCGCGATGATGACTGCATCTTCCGGGGCGACGCACGCTTCCCAGCTCTTTTTGATTTTCTCCCAATGCCCCGCCCAATGCTGCCCGAACACATCCATGGATTTGCCCTGAGTCAGCGAAAGGTGCGGATCCGAGATAGCGAAAACTCTCATTCCCCTGCCCCCGCATTCAGCTCAGGCAAATACCGCTCCAAATAATCCAGCAATTCCTGCTTTCCATACCCTTCTTCTGAAGAAATGGGGATAATATCATAGGCAAAAGAAGACGGAATCTCCTTTCTTTTATGGACCGCCTCATTCTTGCGTTTGGATTTGGCAATTTTATCTGCTTTGGTCAGGCAGACGACATAGGGAATGGCGTAATACTCGATATAGTGCAGCATCGCGATATCTTCCTTAGTCGGTTTATGCCGGATATCCAGCAGCAAAATAACCGCGCGCAACTGTTTGCTGTTTTCAAAATAGGTGCGCATCATCTCGTCCCAGGTCTCTTTTTCCGCCTTGGAGACGCGCGCAAAGCCATAGCCCGGCAGATCGACCAAATAGAACTGCTGGTTGAGCAGGAAGAAGTTAACCAGCCGCGTTTTCCCCGGCTGTTTGGAAACGCGGGCCAGCTTGCTGTTATTCGTCAGCGCATTGATGAGCGAAGATTTCCCCACGTTGGACTTCCCTACAATGGCGATCTCCGGAAACTCCTGGTTGTTATAATCTTTTTTTAGTTTTGCGCTGCGCACAAATTCTGCCGTCCTGATAATCATCTCTGCTCCTCCAATCCCAGCTGGAACACTTCCCCTATTTCCCTAACCGGCCAGAACCGAACCTTGCTGCGCACTTCCTGGGGAATTTCCTCCAGATCAGCCACGTTGTCTTTTGGGATGATCACGTTTTTCAGCCCTGCGCGCACAGCCGCAAACACCTTCTCCCGCAGCCCGCCAATGGCCAAAACGCGCCCCGTCAGCGTAACTTCCCCGGTCATGGCAAAATCACCCCGCACTTTTCGGTTCAGCAGCGCCGATGCCACCGCCAGCGTCATGGTAATGCCGGCAGACGGCCCGTCTTTAGGGATCGCCCCTTCGGGCACGTGAATATGCAAATCCTTCTCTTTATGGAAGTTGGCATGGATGCCCAGCTGCTCTGCTTTGGAGCGGACGACGGTAATCGCCGTCCTGGCGCTCTCTTTCATGACGTCTCCCAGCTGCCCGGTCAATTCCAGCTCGCCGCTGCCCTCCATCACGCAGACCTCGATGGGCAGTGTTACACCTCCGCTGGCCGTCCAGGCAAGCCCGATGGCAACGCCGACGTCTCCCCGTCGGGGCAGGTTGGTCTCTAAAAAATGCGGCTTTCCAAGGAAATCCTCCAAATTTTTCTTGCCTGCGACGATCTGGCGGCCCTCCTCCAGATAGCGCTTTGCCGCCTTTCTGCAAATTTTCGCTATTTGCCGCTCTAAGGCCCGGACGCCGCTCTCCGAGGTATATTCCACTATCATTCTTTTGAGCGCTGCCGGCTGAATTCTGAGCATCTTATCATCCATGCCGTTTTGCGCTATCTGCTTAGGAATGAGATGCTTTTTGGCAATCTGCTCTTTCTCATACGGCGTATAGCTGGAAAGCTCGATGACCTCCATGCGGTCATAGAGCGCCGGCGGAATGCTCTGCGCATCGTTGGCTGTCGCGATAAAGAGAACCTGGGAAAGATCCAGCCCAATATCCAGATAATTATCGCGGAAATCGCAGTTCGTCTCGCCGTCCAGCACTTCCAGCATGGCCGATGCCGGATCGCCGCGGTAATCGCTGCTCAGCTTGTCAATTTCATCCAGAAGGAACACGGGGTTCATGCTCCCAGCCTGCTTCATGCCAGAGGCAATGCGCCCGGGCAGCGCACCGATATAGGTGCGCCGATGTCCGCGAATCTCGGATTCATCCTTCATGCCGCCCAGAGACATGCGCACGAAGTTCCTGTTCAGCGCATTTGCAACCGAGCGCGCAATAGAGGTTTTTCCAACCCCCGGCGGCCCCACGAAGCACAGGATCGGCCCTTTCATATCCTTTTTGAGCGTCAAAACCGAAAGGTATTCCAAAATCCGCTCTTTGACCTTCTTCATGCCGTAGTGCTCCCTATCCAGCACTTTCTGGGCATGCGGCAAATCCAGAATATCCTCTGTATATTTCCCAAAGGGCATGGAGACAATCCACTCCAAATACGTCTTGATCACGTGGTAATCCGGCGACTGCTGGCTGAGCCGCGAAAGCCTGGAAACCTCTTTCATCAGTTTCTCCCGCTCCTCTTCTGCCAGCGGAAGCCCTCGGATCATTTCGCGAAAATGCTCCAGCTCGGCCGCATCCTCCTCGTCCTCACCCAGAGATTTTTGAATCGCGCGAATCTGCTCGCGCAGGTAATTCTCTTTTTGGAGTTTTTCCAGCTGCTGCTTGGTTTTCTCGGAAATCTCGTATTCGATTCCCGCAATCTGGATCTCCCTTTGGGTGATGGAAAGAAGCTTTTCCATGCGCGCAAGGACCTCCAGAGTCTCCAGCAATTCCTGCTTCTCCTCCAGATCTTTGAGCATATTGAAGGCAATGGTATCCGCCAGCCTTTCCGGCTCGCGGATTTCCTGCAAAGCACGGAGCGTCTCTGCCGGTATCTGCCCGGAAATAGAGGCATAGTTTCGGCAATTCTCCAAGAGAAGGCGCATATAGGCGATGCTCCTCTCTCCGCGCTCCAAAAACTGCTCTGCTGGGAGAATGCGCGCTCTAAGGCTTGTCTCCCCCTTTTCCAGCCCAATGAGCCTCGCTCGATATTGCCCTTCTACCAGCACGCGCGCCATCTGGTTTTGCAGGCGCACCACCTGCCGCACTTTGGCGACAACGCCAATCTCATAGAGATCTCCCTGATCCGGCTCTTCCAAATGCGCGTCCTTTTGCGTTACCAGAAAAATCTCGCCAGTCCCCTCTGCCGCGGCACAGACCGCCTCAAGAGAAGAAGCCCGCCCAACCTCGAAGCTGAGCACCGTATATGGAAACGCCACAAGCCCCCGAAGCGGCACGACTGGCAGCGCAATCAAATCCTGATTCATGCAGTATATAACCTTTCTATCTTGATGCTGCCCCGCCTTTTCTCATCCCAGGCCGGCTGCCATTCTATTATAATATAAATTCACTTTTCACACAACTTCCAAGGCTCACTGCCCACGTTCCATCAAAAAAAGGATGCAAAAGAGCATCCTCTCCTAAAACTGCGGGGCAGCCGGCGCCCACGCGCTAGGCCTGCCCCGTCAATTCCCGCACAACCTGTGATGCCAGCATAAGCCCGGCCGTTCCCGGCACAAAAACTGCGCTGGCCGGAACGCGCTTGCGCCCTGCCTGCCCATCCAGAGGCAAGGGAGTGCGCGGCATTTCTTTTGAATAAACCACTTTCACATCCGTTATCCCGCGCGCCCGAAGCTCCCTTCGCATGACGCGCGCCAACGGGCAGACAGATGTTTTTTCCAGCCATGCAACCTCGAGCTGCGCCGGATCCAGCTTATTTCCCGTCCCCATACAGCTGATCACCGGGATATTCGCCTGCTTTGCGCGCAGGATGATCTCTATCTTTGCCGATACGGTATCTACCGCATCGATCACATAGTCATACTTTGAGAAATCGAACTGTTCCGCCGTTTCGGGAAGAAAAAAGCAGCAATGCGCCTGCACCTGGCAGGAAGGCGCGATGGAGGCGATGCGCCGCCGCATCACATCCACTTTCGCACTGCCGATCTCCTCCTGTGTCGCGATAATCTGCCTGTTTAAATTGCTCGCGCTGATCACGTCGTGGTCGATCAGCGTCAGCGCGCCAACCCCGCTGCGCGCCAGCGCTTCCACGGCATATCCTCCGACGCCGCCAATGCCAAAGACGGCGACATGCGCCTGCCTGAGCCGCTCCATCGCCGCTTCTCCCAGCAGCATTTCCGTTCGGATGAGCCTTTCGCGCTCTGTTTGCTCCTGATTCATCTTTCCCTCGCCTCTGTCTTTTTCTCCAGTATAATTGCAGCATCCCGGGCTCGTCAAGCGCAGGCGCATAACCGCCCGCCGCGCGGCATATCCATGAACGCAAAAAAATTTAAGGGAATACTGGCAAATCAAAGGAGGGATGATAAAATAGAAGCATATCAAGACGTTTTTGGAGGCCTAAGCATGACGCTCGAATCCATCATGAATTACAATATCGGCAATTTCACCGCCGGAAAGTTTCTTTCCGCCCTGCTGGTGCTGCTGCTCTGCCTTATCTGCACGAAAATTCTGGGCAGAATCTTTTCGCGCATCATCGATCGGCTGAAATTTGAAAAGAGCATGCACACATTTCTCAAATCCATTCTCAAAATACTGCTCTATACGCTTTCCGCCATTCTCACGGCCAGCAGCCTTGGCATCAACGTCAGCGCTTTCGTGGCCCTGCTGAGCGTCGCCGGGCTGGCTATTTCCCTGGCGCTTCAAGGGCTGCTCTCCAACCTGGCCAACGGCCTGACGCTGCTCGTCTCCAAGCCATTTGTCGTCGGCGATTATATCGAGACGGAGCATGCCGAAGGCAAAGTCAAGGATATCCGCCTGATTCATACGCTCATCTGCACTTCAGACAACAAAGATGTTTTCCTGCCAAACAGCGAGGTCGTGGGCGGCAAAATCATCAACTATACCAGAGAAGAGCGCCGGAGAATCGACCTCAAGTTTACCGTCTCTTACGACGCGCCTCTGGCCCAAACCAAGCAGGCGCTGAAGCAGGCCATTTCGCAGACGCCCGGCGCTCTGGCCGAGCCGGAGCCCTATCTCAACGTCTGCGCCTATCCGAGCAGCGGCATTGAGTACAGCATGATGGTCTGGAGCAAAACCGAGGATTACTGGAATGTGCAGAGCGCGCTGTTAGAGCAGGTGAAGCTCTGCCTGGATGATGCCGGAATTGCCATGTTCCAGGAGCGGCTGCAAGTTCAAATCAGCGAAAAGAAGTGAAAGAAAAAAGCTCTCAGCGCTGAGAGCTTTTTTGGTTACTCGTTTTCAAAAAGCGGCGTGCTGAAATAGCGCTCGGCCGTATCCGGCAGCACAGTTACCACAGTCTTACCCTTCCCCAGCTTTTGAGCCAGCTTTAAGGCCGCGGCAACGTTGGTTCCGCTGGAGATGCCGCACATGAGCCCCTCCAGCCGCGCCAAATCCTTCGCCGTCTGGATCGCCTCTTCATCCGAGACGATGTAGATGTCGTCATAAATATTCTGGTTGAGATTTTCCGGAATCACCCCGTCGCCGATTCCCATCTGCAGATGCGTCCCTACTGTTCCGCCGGCCAGGATCGCCGCATTTTTCGGCTCCACCGCCCAGATGACGATCTGAGGATTCTTTTCTTTGAGCGTTTCCCCAATGCCCGTGATGGTGCCGCCTGTGCCCACTCCGGAACAGAAGCCGTCAATAGGCCCGCCCACCTGCTCCAAAATCTCCTGCGCCGTCTGGATGCGGTGCACCATGGGGTTTGCAGGGTTCATAAACTGCTGGGGGACATATACCTTCGGGTTTTCTTCCTGCATTTTCATGGCCATTTTCAGGCACTGCTCGATGCATTCGCCGATATTGCCGTCGTCGTGGACGAGGATGACCTCTGCCCCGTAATGCCGCACGAGCTTCCTGCGCTCTTCGCTTACAGAATCCGGCATGATGATCACCGTCCGATACCCCTTGACGGCGCCAATCAGCGCCAGCCCAATCCCCTGGTTGCCGCTCGTCGGCTCGACGATCACCGTATCCGGGCCAATCAGCCCTGCTTCCTCTGCCTTTGCGATCATGTTATAGGCCGTGCGCGTTTTGATCGAGCCGCCCACGTTTAGCCCTTCATATTTTACTAAAACCTGCGCGCTGTCCGGCCCTGCCATATGGCTGAGGCGAATCATCGGCGTATTGCCCATAGCCGCAAGCACATTTTCATAAACCATGCGAAACCTCTCTTTAAGCAAAAATACAAAATCATTCCATTTTCATGCTATATTATTATATAACGCAGCGGTATTTTTTGAAACAATTTTCTCAAATTTTGCTTGGCATAATCTGCGCGCCGCGCTCCATACTATCAAAAATGAAAGGAGCAGCAGCATGTCAAAAGAAGAAAAACGCAGAAAGTTCAGCGAAGAATCCTCTGATCCATTTTACGACGTGATGAAAACCGCTTCCACGACGGAATGCACCGGGCTCGTCCCTTCGGGGATTCTCGACGAATCCGAATCCGAGGCATATGGCGAGCTATACGCCATTCATCCGCCCAAAGCCCCAGAGGATGGCGAGGAAAACTTCATTCGCTAAAAAAAGAAGCCATGCAGGCTTCTTTTTTTGGTTTCTTATGTATAGCGCCGCATGGGCTTCCTCGCCATTTTTTTGCGCCGCCCCGCTTTTTGCATACCGGATTTCCTCCAGGAGCTGCAAAAGGCTTTGCGCATCAAATCAGCCGGTAAAATGAGCATGGAGATGAGCAAGGTCAGCCGCATTTCTCTGACGCTCAGGCCAACCGTCCTGAAGAGCGGGCCTCCAAAATACACCATGAGAATCTGAATTAGGATGACGGACACCATGATGAATAAAAAGGCCATATTCCTGCGCAGGTTGGCAAATAGATTGAGCCTGGGCGTTCTCGCATTGAAAGCGTTGAAAACGCCGCTAAAGATAAAGAGCGTAAAGAACGCAGTCAGGAAAGGCAGCTGGCTTTGGCTATATCCAAAGAAGTCTTTCATTGCGGCAGAACACAGGAAGAACAGACACAAGGCAACGGTAAAAATCCCGTCAAAGAGGATCTGGTGTGTCATAGAGCGATTGAGCACAGGCTCTTCCCGCCGTTTGGGCGCCTCTCTCATAAATTCGGGCAGCGGCGGCTCCCCGGAAAAGGCCATGCCAGCCAGCGTATCCATGATAATGTTGATCCAAAGCATCTGCATCACCGTAACCGGCGTATCAATTCCAATAAATGGCCCAATGATGGAAACGCTGACGGCGCAGAGGTTCATGGTCAGCTGGTAGACCAGGAATTTGCGGATGCTTTTGAAGATCGTGCGCCCATAGAGAACCGCTTTGGCGATGGATGCGATGTTGTTATCCAAGATGACGATATCGCTGGCTTCTTTGGCAACCTCCGTCCCGCTTCCCATGGCGAAGCCAACATCTGCCCGCTTGAGCGCCGGAGCATCGTTCATGCCGTCTCCCGTCATTCCTACAACAAGCCCCGCCTCCTGCGCAATGCGCACCAGCCTGCTCTTGTCGGATGGCAGAGCCCGGGCGACAACGCGGATATTTTTCAAACAGAGGCTGAGCTGTGCATCCGTCATCTGGGCAATCTCATCACTGGTCAGCACAGCTTTTTCCTTGTGAAGCCCCATGATCCCCAGTTTGGAAGCGATTGAGACAGCGGTTTTTCTGTTGTCTCCCGTGATCATGACAAACTGGATGCCTGCATTTTCTATCTCTCTCACCGCACCCTTGGCCTCCGGGCGCAAGTCGTCCAAAATGCCAACCAGCCCAAGCAAAGCTAGGTTCTCAAAATCACCCTTTTCCGAAACAGCCGAACTGGAGATAGCCAGCGCCAGCACGCGCATCCCGAGCTCTGTGAGCGCATCCCATTTTTTCTGTATCTTTTCTTTGGAAAGCGGGCAGTATTTTCCCTCCGCATCCAGATACCGCGTGCAGTGATCCAGAATCTTTTCCGGCGCGCCTTTGATAAAATAGAGCCGCTCCTGGCCGCGCTGCACCTCTGCAACCGAGAATTTGCGGCTGCTGTCAAAGGGAATCTGCGAGATCTTCTGGTATCCTTCCGGCGCCCCTGCCGGAAGCACCCAGTTGAGCAGCGCGCGGTCCGTCGCATTGCCGCCCAGCGCGCCCCCTTCCGAGCGCGAGCTGGCAGAGTTGAAAACGCTGCTGAGCAGCACCTTCTCTTTGAGCGCTCCTGCCTGCTCCAGCGCCTGGAAGCTGGCATATTCCTTTCCATCGCCTGAGACAAACTGCGAAACCTGCAAAATGCCTTTTGTGATTGTCCCTGTTTTATCCGAAAAAAGAAGGTTCAGGCTCCCGGAAGTCTCAATTCCAACGAGTTTGCGCACCAGGACATTGTCTTTCAGCATGCGCCGCATGTTGGCCGAAAGCACGATGGTGATCATCATGGGCAGCCCTTCTGGAACAGCCACAACCACTACTGTAATCGAAAGCGTCAGCGCATGGAGCACCTGATCGATGAGCCAAGGCAGGTTCTGCATCGCCGCCAGCATCTGGTTCCACTGCATCCCATAGTCCATATAGAGCGAATGGAAGAGATCCGCAAAGCCCACCAAAATGGCTGCTGCCATTCCAATATGGCTGAGTATCTTGGCCAGATGGTTCAGGCGGACGCGCAGCGGGCTTTCCCTGGTTTCTTCCTGCATTTCCAGCGCCATGCTGCCATACATTGTATGCTGGCCCACCATGCAGACTTCCATCACGCCTTCGCCGTCCGTTACAATGCTGCCCCTGAAAAGCTGGTGCTGGGCAGATAAGCTCCACTGCCCTTTTCTGCGTCCCGGCTTTTTCTCTGCCTCCTTGCTTTCCCCGTTCAGCGCGGCCTGGTTCACCATCAGCTCGCCCGAATGAAGGACACCGTCTGCCGGAATGCGCTCTCCCCTTTCCAGAAGAACGAAATCGCCCACGACAATTTCCCCAATCGGAATATTTGCCAAAGCGCCATCCCGGATCACCCGGCAATGAATTTGCTCTGCCTCGGCCTGCATTTTCTCAAACGCCGCTTCGCTTCCATATTCCGAAAGCGTCGAGACAAACGTCGCCAGAAAGACTGCAACCGCAATTCCCACCGATTCATACCAGTCTGCCGTTTTGATCAGCATCACCACATTGACGCACAGTGCGGCCAACAGAATCTTAATGAGCGGATCCCCAAAGTTGCTCAAAAACTGGCGGAAAAATCCCCGCTTCTTTTTGTGCGGCAGAGTGTTTTGTCCATGCTCTTTGCGAGAGCGCTCGACTTCCTCGGCGCTTAGCCCATGTAAGGCCATATAATTCTTGGATGAAAGCATCTTTTGTTCTCTCCTTCACGCAGCTTGTTACTCATCTATATGCGTTTCACAGGTTTGTTATCACACAAAAGGCGAATTGTTTTCTAGGCCGCATGCGCTTTGAGGGAAGCGTATTTTCCCTCCAGGGCTTTCCAACTGCTTTTCTTATGTTTACAAATTGTTCATTTTATAGTATTCTGGCATTAGCTGTTTCATTGCCAGAAAAATACTGTTTCTCCCAAAAGCTGACAACTTGATTTCTTTCTCATTTGGCATGGCTTTTCTGAGTATTTGGCATGAAAATATTCAAACAAAGGAGAACCTCTTATGTCCAAAAAGAACCAAGTTATTGGCTACTTGCCGGATGAGCGCCCGCCGTTTTTTAAACTGCTGCTCTATGCAATCCAGCAAGTCATCGTCATGTTCCCGGCCACGGTAACAGTCGCTCTGCTCACGGGATTCCATATCTCAACGACGATTTTCGCAAGCGGTCTCGCGACGCTGTGCTTTTTGCTCATCACGGGCAAAAAACTCCCGCTCTACTATGGCTCGAGCTTTTCCTATCTGGCCGCAATCGGCAGTTTGATGGCCAGCGAAGCGCTTGTCGGCGCATCGCTGGATGAGAAGATCGCTGTGGCGCAGTTTGGCATTATCATGTCTGGCTTCGTCTCCATCGCCGCCGGCCTCATCGTCAACCGCTTCGGCAAAAACGCCGTGGAAAAGGCCCTGCCCGCCAGCGTTACTGGCCCCATCGCCATGATCATCGGCCTGACGCTTGCCGGAAACGCGCTGGGCGATGCGACTTCTGCCGTCGTCGATGCCAGCACAGGCGCAGCAGCGGCCGGGGATCCGCAGCTGGTCTCCAATATGGCGTTGCTTGTCGCCCTCATTACGCTGATCTCCACGATTCTCTTCTCGGTCTATCTCAAAGGCGTGCTGGGCCAGCTTCCTCTGCTGCTCGGCCCCATCGTAGGCTGTGTCGCCGCGCTCATCATCTCGCTCACAACCGGCGTCAACCTCTTCAAACAGGTTCCGGCAGATGTCGCAAGCGCCGGCGTTTTCGCGCTCCCGCATATCACGCTGCCCAAGCCTTCCTGGATGGCTGTTGCGGCAATTATGCCCGTCGCCCTGGCGACCATTCCGGAATCCACCGCGCATGTTTATCAGCTTGATATTTACGTCAACGACCTGGCCAAAAAGAAAGGCTCCGAAAAGCGCTACGACATCGAGAGCAAGCTTGGCCTTAACCTGATCGGCGACGGCATTGGCGATATGGTCGCCGGCGCCATCGGCGGGCCTGGCGGCACCAACTACGGCGAAAATATCAGCGCCATGGCCATCACCAAGGTCTTCTCCATCCCGGTGCTGATGGCCGCGGCTGTCATCGCAATGGTCATTTCCTGCTTTACGCCCCTTGTCGGCGCTATCTACTCCATCCCAACGGCGGTCATCGGCGGCCTTGAGATTTTCCTCTTTGGCGCTATTGCGGCACAGGGCGTCGCCATCATGATCGATAAGAATGTCGATATGTTCAGCTCTAAGAATATTGCTGTCATCGCGTCTATCATGATCATCGGCCTCGGCGGGCAGTATGCGTTTGGCGGCAATATTCCGTTCTTTGGCATAGAGGTTCCCTGCGTGGCAGGCGCTGCCATTTTCGGCATTTTGCTGAACCTGCTTTTGAGCATTGGCTCCAAGAAGAAAAAGGATGATGCTCCGGCAGACGCTGAATAAATTCAAAATAAAAGAAGCCTCCGCATTGCGGAGGCTTCTTTTTTTAGACTTTTGCAGAAAGAGAGATACGGCGTGCGCTCACCTTAAATTTTACCGATGATATTGACGATCATAATAAAAAAAGGAACTAGCGGCGCTAAAAGTTCGCATAGTTCCCACTTGGTGGAGCCTAAGGGGAAGCAGTCGAACTCGGCGGCTTCCCCTTTAACAAAAGGGTCGCCGTCCGCTCCTTTCAGCATATCCCACGTGATTTCGGTCTTATCCTCCGAATACCACGAGGTCACGACCAGCTTCTCGTCGTAGAGATAAATCTTATCGACGAAATATTCCAATATCTTATCGCGCGTCTCCGGGTTGTCGAAGTCCGCGTGAAGGAACTTCTCGAAGTACGCCTTGATGCTGTGCTCGTCCTCGCACAGCGAGACCTTGACGTTCTCGGCCTGTATCGCGTCGTTCAGGGATGCCTTCTGCGCCTCAAGCTGGTTCAGGCGCTCTATGAGGGTGTCGCTGAGCGCACCGCCCTCGATTGCCTTCATCAGGTTCGCGATACCCTTCTCTACCTCCTTGCGCTTCGCCTCCAGACCTTCGAGGTACCCCGTCTCCTTGTAATGCTCCTTGTAGTACACGGCGGCGTCCACCGCAAGGGACATCAGGTTCTCCGAGTCGTCGATGATGTACCTCAGGACGTCGGTCACGAGGTCCTCAATCCAGTCCTTCTTGACCTTCTTCTTCGCGCACAGCTTCTTCCGCTGGGCGGAGCAATAGTAGTAGTAATACGTGCGCCCCGTCTTGCTCGTGCCCGAGACACCTTGCATCGTCTCCCCACACTCGCCGCAGTACAGCTTCCCGGTCAGCCAGTAGCGAGGAGCGCCATCCTCATCCATTCCTCGCGCCCTCTGGGAACCCTTGCGCTTGTTCTCGGCGAGGCGCTTCTGCGCCCTGTCGAACGTCTCCCCGTCGACCAGAGCGGGCATCCCGCCGGGAACGACGAACTCGCCGTGCCTGTACTCGCCGATGTACGCGCGGTTCTTGAGCATCCTGTGCATCGTCTTCACACCGAAGGGGTTACCCCTCGACGTACGCAGACCGGCCTCGTTGAACTCGTCGCAGATGGACTGCATGGGTTCTCCTTCGGCGTACTTCGCGAACATCAACTGCACGAACGGCGCGGTATCGGGGTCTATGACGTACTTGCGCCTCTTGTCCACCTTCTCCGTCTTGAAGCCGAACACCTTATGGCCGTTGAAGTTCGCGTGCTCGGCGTTGAAGTCCATCCCTCGTTGGATGTGCACGGACAGGTTCCGGCTGTAATACTCCGCCAGAGCCTCCATCAGCCCCTCGATGAGGATTCCCTCGGCGGTATCCGTCGGAATGTTCTCCGCCAGCAGGTGTATCTCGCACCCCGCGTCGCGAATCGTCTTCTTCGCCATCGCCAGCACGTACTTATCGCGACCCAGACGGTCGGTCTTCCACGCGATGAGGGTGTTCGGACGGATTTTTGCGACCTCCGACAGCATAAGCTGGAATCCCGGACGGTCTTCCTTCGTGCCGGATATGGCCGCGTCCTCGTACTCTCGGACGATTTTCAGCCCGTGCGCGTCCGCCCATTCGTGGGCAAGCTCGCGCTGCTGTTCGATGCTCGCCTCGTTCTGCGAGTGGGAGGAGTAGCGGTAGTACGCGATGGCGAGGTTGTTGTCGTTGAGCTTTGATTTCTTTCTCGCCAAATGAATCACCTCCATTCGTTTAGACACTTTCTATTTCAATCTCAATTGATTAAATGCTTTTTGATTCGTCCGCAAATGCTCAATTTGTGCTTTCTTCCGACTTGTCGGAACAATGCTCCTTCACCCACCCGTGGATGATTGCCGCGATGGTCGTGTTCCTCTCTGCCGCCATAATCTTCAGCTTTCTCTTGTCCTCCACCGTTATGGAAAGCGAGAGAATCGTCCTCTCGGGGGCGGCTCCACTCTTGGTCCCATCCATCCGTACTCCCTCCCTAGGTAAACTTTATATAATTATATAATTGCAACGCAAGAGTGTCAATCTCCGGCGGGAGGCACCGGACAGCGTGATGATGTGCGCCGACCGGGAAATCCCTTGATTTACGTGCAGATTTTATATATAATTATATAATAATATGTTGGATTTTGCTCTGACAATGAGGTGCGGCCTGCCGCACCAAAAGTGAGAGTGGCAGCTTACACATAAAAGGAGGTTCTTTCATATGACTCTAACACCGACCGTCAAGCGCCTGCTTGCCGTGACGGCGTCCCTCGCCATGGCTTTATCACTGGCCGCATGCGGAACCGCTAAAACGGGGGAAGAAGCGCCGGGCCATCGAATCACATTGACCATCACGGCCGACAAGGGCTGGGACGAGAATTCCACGCCTGCCATCGTCCACATCAAGGGGCTTGATGAGGACAACGCTTCCGTTGACTTCTATCACGCCGTGAAGGCTGATAAGGACGGGAACAAGGGCACATCCAAAGTGGAAGTTGACAAGGGACGCTACGACATCGATGTCATCAGCCCTGTCAATAAGGACGGCTCAGCTTACGAGTTGTTCGACACAGGCGATGCGACAGAGGTCGCAATCTCCGACGAACAGGACGAAGTCACTGTCGACTGCCAGATGACCTTCATCTCCGCAGACAAGGTGACGGACGATATGCTCAAGGCAATCGTGACCGACACGAAGACCGCCGTTGAAAACGGCGACTCCACCCTCAAGGGTGACAACGGAAAGGCTATCCTCGACAAGCTCGATAGCAACGTGAACGCCAACCCGAACGCCTCTGACGAGACGAAGGAAGACGCTTCCAAAGCCGACGAGGAAGTCAATGTCGACAGCGAACCTGCCGACACTACCAGCAAGCCTGCTGACAAGCCTTCCGACGGAAACGCCAACTCTTCCAGCTCCAACTCTGGAAGTTCCAACACTGGAAACTCTGGAAACAGCAACTCCAGCTCTGGCTCTTCCAGCAACACTGGAAACTCCAGCGGTTCCGACAAGCCGAGCAAACCTGCTCACCAGCATTCGTGGAAACAGCACACCGCACAGAAGTGGGTATCCAACATGGTGACGGTTCCCGACTATGAAACTCAGAAAGTATATGTGGGAACTCGCTACACCTTCGCCTATGACGGTTACACCACTATGAGTGCGGCTGACGCCGACAACCATTCAATGGAACTCATCCTCGCAGGTGTCCCAGACAACTACCGCTCAGAAGATATCTACGAGAAGAAACAGGTTCAGGTCGGTTCCCATCAGGAAGACCATGGTCACAACGAGACCTATGTCGACTACGAATACTGCGACTGCGGTGCCCGCCGTTAATCGCAACCGTCCATACCACGGCTATGCCAGACCCCTCACGGGGAACGGCATAGCCGTATTTTTTTTTCAATTCTCCGCCACAGGCGGTACGGCGGATACCCGCCAGACTATCGCGATACGACTCACGGCACAGGCGAAGACGCCTGAGACCCTCCGAGGGGCTTTCTGAAGCCCACCGTTCCAACATTCCTAGACCCCTTTCGGAACGTTTTTCGGGAATCGTCCCGTAGACGAGCCGAAGTCGATTTTTCGACGTTTCCGCCTCTTCCGGGAAAAGACCCTTGAAAGGTCTTTCCCAAGCCCATCCCAAGCCCACCCGCGCTCTCGACCGCCGATATGCCTTCGGCATCGGGTCGGCACGCGAAGGAGAAGGCCCGAAAGAAAAGGAGACGCGAAATGAACGGCTACGGTATCGAGACCTATGCGGACTTGGCCAAAACGGTCGGCGGGATGGTCCTCGCCAACGAGATGGCGCATCGTCCGCTGGAACTCGTGAGCGGGGATTTCGCACCATGGGACGAGATATTCCAGTGGTACATCATCAGCTACCCCGACTTCCTGATGGAGCACACGGACGAGCCGGTGTTCCATGACGAGGAACTCGACCTGTACGTCTGGGGAATCACCCATTTCGGTACAGGCTGGGACTGCGTGCCCGCCCCCGAGATTCACTGAGAATGACGGTTCCCGCAAGGGAGCCGTCATTTTTTACTCCCCGAGGTACTTGTCCTCGTCGCGCACGCGCTCCGTCGCCTCGGCCGTCTGCTGCATCTTCGGCGTGACGCCGCGATGCTTGACGGTGCGGGCGGCCTCGTTGTCCAGAGCCTCCTCGGCGGCCTTCAGGCGCTTCTCGGCGTCCCACATGTTGCCGCGCGATTCGTAGAGACGACGCTCGGCGTCCTCCTGCATCCTGCGGCGCTGGTCCTCCATGAACTGGAGCATCATCATGCGGAACATCCGGGCCATCATGTCCGACATCATGCGGGAGACGGGGTCGGTCCCGGTCCTGCTCGCCAGCGTGTACAGCCCGAATCCCATCGCGAGGCTCGGGCAGGCTCCCTTCAGGGCGTCTCGTGCCTCCTTGGAATCGCGGAACTCCCTGCGGGCGTGTTCCACATCGGCGCGGAGCTGGGCGAGGGCGTCTTCCGGGTCGTTCTCTGCATTCGCGAGCGCCTCGTACTGCTCCCCGGCGATAGGCATGCCCTCGCTCTTCCTGCGGCGGGCGTACACGCTCTTCAAATCGGAGGCCATGTCCTTTACGTCGGACTCGCTCGGTTCGTACATGTCGGAATCATGCTGGGCCGGGGAATCCTGCTGCGTATCCTCCATGCCGACCGTCTGGGAATCCTGCTTCGGAACTGGAGATGTCTCCAATGCCTCACGGGCCTGCTGTCCCTGCTTCTCCTCGAAGAACCGCTCGACGCCTTCCTTCGTCAGGTCGTCTGCGAGATTCGAGGCGCGGCGCTTTCGGGTCCTTCGCTTCGGACCCCATTCGTCCCGCATCCTGTAAGACCATCCGACGGACTTCTCGCCCGTCTTCTTGTCGACTTTCGATGTCTCATTGAGGGTCACTCCGGCGAACGCAAGACGCTGCTTGAAATCATCAATATCGCTGGCGTCGTCCCTTGCTTTTGCCACCGCATCGCCGAGATGTCGGTCGAAGGAATCGTGCTCGAACGAGTCCCGTTTCTCCGCCCATGTCGACTTGTCCTTGTCCGCTCCTATCACGGACAGGCCCCACTCGCGGCTCAGCTCGTCGTTCACCGCCTGCACGCGCGGGGCGAACAGGCTCGTGTCCTCTTTATTTATGACTTGTCCGGTGCGGCAATCGTGGTTCGCGATTGTCGCGTGGGCGTGGACGCATCCGCCCTCGCCGTCCACGTGCATTGTCACCCAACACGGGGAGTCGGGGGCGAGTTCATGGCAGAGCAGGTAGGCGTGCTCCATGCCCCTCTGCACATCGTCGGGATTGCCCGGATTCAACTCGTCGAGCGCCCACGAGACGCGAAGCTCGTAACCCTCGTTGACCATGTTCGGATGGACGGCATGAAGCCCGTTGCAGTACGCGATGAACTCACCTCGGGAGGGCATGTCGCCCATCTGGGCGGCGATGCGGTCCGTCCCGTTTTGCAGGTGGTCGCGTCTGCGCTTTCCCTCTCCGAACTCGGTGTAGGACATGCGACCCCGCACGTCGGGCAATGCCTGCACATACGTCGTCGACATCAGACATCACCTCCCGTGATTCCGCCATGCAAATCGGCTCGAAGCCCCTTGACCTCGTCCGACAATCCGTCGATGGATTCCCGCAGGCTCTCGAACGCCTTCTTGTCCGGTTCCATCTTGATTTCCTCAAGCATGCCCATCCCTTTCACGCGGGCGTTGAAGGCCCGCGCAATCTGGTTGATGTTCACGCCGATTCGGTTCAGTTCCATCAGCATCCGGTCGAGCTGCGGAGTGTCCGCAACGACCTCGTGCTCCGTGTGGGGACCGGCGGAACCGTACAGCGCGCCCCGCAGATAATTCGAGCGCGTGCGTCCGCCTCTCTTCCCATCCAGAAGGGCAAGCTCCTCGGCGTTCATGCGCACCTGAATAACAGTCTCGCGACGGTCCTTCTTGTAGCGCTGGCGGGTCGCCTTGCCGCTTCTCTTCTCAACTTCTTTTGCCATGCAAAACACCTCCTTGTTCGCAATCCAAATGCGATGCGCATTTCTCGTCGCACTTTGCTGCAATCTGCGAAACGGGGAAGGGAGCAAGCATTGACCATGTACGTACAAAATGCGAATATCGCATTTTTCCCGCCATGGTCAGCTTGCGAGGGGGCGGCGAAGCCGTCCCCTTCGAACCCCCGAATCTGTCCCCTCCGACTCAACATGTTCTGTCCAACAGAACAACGCGACCGAATGTCGGACACGGGGACGACTCCCCATGTCCGAACCTCCGGCGCGTTTTAATCGAAGGGGCGGCGCTCGGGATTGAATCCCTCGACGCCGAGAGAACCGCGGCCGCCGTCCGGAGAATCGGCGTCGCCCGCAGGTTCGCGCACGACTGCGTTCGGGTCGCCATCGGAAGGATTTCCGCCATTTCCATGTCCGGCGTCCCTGTGCAGCGTCTTGACGAACGCGAGCACCTCCTCGGCGGAACCCATTTCCTTCACTTCGGGGAAGACCGCCACGAGGGCATCTGCGTACGCCTTGGTCTTCGCAGCCTGCTTCTCGCGGCGCAGCTTCTTCGCCTGAGCCTCAAGCTCACGCGCCTTCTTGTCTATGTCATCGAATCTCTTGATAGCCATAATCAATCACTCCTTATCAATCTGAATCTGTCTCTTTGCTTGCGGTCGTTTCTCCGGACACCATGTACGCGGGGACCGACCCCACCTTGTTCCGCACATAGCCTCGATAGCTGTCCTTCACCTCGGGCTGCGCCAGACGCATCTTGTCGCTTCCCCGGTAGTCGTGATTCATCCACTCCTGCACCTGATATTCGAGAATCAGCATCTCGGGGACATCCATCCGGTTCGCCGAGCGGACCTTGTCCTGCAACTGCCATCCGTATTCCGGTGCAATCAGTTCGAGCGAGGAATAGAAGGAGTTCCGGCTCAGCATCTTTCCCTGAGGGACGTTCGTCTGAAACCAGTAGCGGTACAAATCGTATAGAAACTTGCAAGGGAGCAGGTCCCATGCGGCTTTGTCGAACACCTCGTCCGCGAACTGGCGAAGAGGGTCGTTGTCGACTCGGAACACGTCCAGCGACTTCTCGGATGCTTCGGGAACGCTGAACTCGTCGAAATCCATCTCGTACAAGGTGTGGAACAGGACGTATTCGAGGACATCCTTTCGTCCCAGATAATCGTCCTTGATGTACTTGCGCTCGCAGCCCTCGAAGCGCTTCTCGAACGGAATCACGAGCAATCGCCTGTACATGGATTCCGACTTGTCCTTGAGCTTCGGAATCTCGTTCACGCATTGAATCATCAACCCACGGAAAAGGCACGGCATTGGAGCCTTGTACTTGCGGTTGAGCAGGAACGGGTCTCCCGTGATGACCGACTTGAGCGTGGCAGCCTTGTCGATATACGTTCCGACATCGTTCTCGTCCGTGATAATCGCCTGTACGCGGGTAAGCTCCTCAAGCATGAAATCCTGCCCGAAATCCTTCAGAGGAATCGAGGCCCAAGAGCCTTTCCCGAGCAGGTTCCGGACGAGGGCGCAGAACGTGCCCTTTCCGTTGTTGCCCTGAGTGGAGTACAGCCAGACGGATTTGTTCCACGGCATGTTCGGACGCAGGGAAGCCCCCAGCACCTCCCAGAGAACCTTGACCACCTCGGGGTCGTCGGAAAGCTCCTCCATCCACGAGACCACGTCCCAATCCGTTCCGTCTTGGTCGTTATGGATGACCGGATTCCGGGCGTTCGGGACGAAATCCACGTTCGACTTGCTGGTGAACACGTACTTCGGGTCGAAATCCAGCAGAATCTTGTTCTCGTAGTCGAAGATTCCGTTGTTCACGGGAACGAGTGCCTTGTCTTTGCAAGGCTCCACCTTCGGCACGAGGACGCGCAGCTTGTTCTCGGTGTTGCGCATGTCCACATCGCTGATTCCCGGGTGGAGAGCCGTAATCAACCTCCGGACCGTCTCGGTGCGGGTGTCGTACAGCCCTCGCCGTTCCCCGTGGGATTGGTAGACCCCCACATCGAAATTCCCGTCGCCCTCCTGACCGTTCAGGCGGATTCCGACCGCGTGGTACAGGCGAATTATCACGCTCGCCACCTGCCAAGGCGTCAGAGCCTTCAGTTTCCGTACGCGGTCAGCAGGGGCTTTCGCGTTCGGGTACGCGTCCTTGATGGGCGCTCCCATAGGGGCGTTCGGGTCGCGGGGACCGAGGTTGTATTCCTCGATTGCGTTGTTGGTCGCCTGAAGAAGCTCCGCCTCGATGCTCTCGAACGGCAGGTCGGCGTCCTCGTCGAGACCGTCCAGATAATCGTCCGTGACCGCCTTGAGCAGTCCGTTGTATGTTAAGTCTTGAAATTCGCTCATATCTGTGCTATCATTAATATAATTAAATGGTACCGTCCCGTAAGCGTCGCCAGCGCCGGGGCGGTTTTCTTTTTGCCTCATAACCTCACCTCCTTAATGAATCCCGTGAGACACCAGATATTTCTCGAACGTCTCGCGGTGAATACGGCGACTTCGAATCGTGTCAGTCATCACCACGAAGTCCGCGTCATCGGCCTTCATCAGCGAACGCACGCGCCCGATTCCTATTTCGAACAGGGTCGACGCCTCGGCACTCGTCAGGAACGGCTTCGCCTTCAGAGCCGTGATGTAGGCCGCGTATTCCTCCATCGTCAGCTCGCTCCCGCCGAGAATCTTCTTCGTGAACCCCTTCTTCTGTTTTGCATTTGCCATAAAGCAACCTCCTTTTTTTCTGCCTATAAACGCAAAAAAGCGGCGAACCAGAATCCAGCAATCAAGCTGAAATCTGATTCGCCGCTCGTCACGTTCGTGCGATTGCCGTCCTATTTGGACGGGTAGACGCTGTTGCCTCCCGCATCGGCTCGTCAGACCGACGCAGTTTCGAGGGCGGACCCTCATCGGCTTCCTCCCGAGCCTAAGGCTCGGTCTCAGATAGGCTCACGTCGGTATATCCCGGCCGCTATCCATCGGCAATCATGTCGCGAATTTATGCATATATTATACAACACAAAATGACGGAAAGCAATACCAAACATCACATACCAGCAGGTCAGGGGCATGTCTAACACTATTTCCCGCCATAAATGAGCAGAAACAGTATGCAAAAAAATCGCAGTACAGGGGGAAGAGGGGTGCTCTCAGGTAAATGTTCCAGTTTTGTTCCACTTTTGTTCCAGTTTTTTCAGGCAAAATGGAACGCTGATTTCCCGATGGTTCTCGACCCGAAACGCCGTTGTTCCAATTGTTCCAGTTTTTTTCAACAAACTTTTTTATATATACGGATTTCTCTTTTTTCTTCTCGCGTAAATAAAGGTTTATAAAAAAGTGGAACAAATGGAACAATCGAAGAAATGCCCCGAGAATATGCGGGTTTCGTCTGTTCCAATTTTGTTTTGAGAAATGGAACAAGATTTTTCAAATCGGGCTGGAACACCGAGAAAATGCGGGAAATGTCTGTTCCAACTTTTTTGGAACAAAATGGAACAACAATACCTTGAGCACGTCACCCTTCCCATGTACCCAGTCCATAAAGCGCATCGAGCGAAGCGAGATGCAGGTTGTGCTCTTACATTCTTTTCAGAACGTCCTCAAAGCCGTTTTAGGGCACAGAAAAGCCCGAAGGGTAACAAGTACCTCCTCGGGCTTAAAACGTCTTAAAACGCAAAATACGATGTCAGAAAAACGAAAAGGGGACACCCTAAAGGGCATCCCCAAATCTATACACAAGCGCGAACTCATTCTTGATGAAGAAGAGTTCGACGCTTCCTCTTTTGGTGGAGCCGAGGGGAGTCGAACCCAACGAAGCAAGTTATAGCTATGTATAAAATGTGCCCAAAAGCGCATGGTTAAGGCTTTTCTTCCTTACTCATAAATGCTCAACTTATATACAAAAATAAAAAGTGCACCAAATCACGGCTTTAGTTTGGTCATTAAGACTAACAATTATTTTTTGCTATAAGCCAAGGTTTCTTTTTCGAGCAATTTTTATTATCTTATACTATCGCAAAGTTCTAAAATGTAATTCTCATCCTTTATATCCATTTGGATAATATCGTTGAGGTCATTATTGTTATATGCAAGCGCAAATCCCGTATCACGTTTTACATGGATATACACCCTATCTCCAAGTTTATAACGAGATTTTAAAAGTTCTTTCGTATATTCTATAGATGCAAGATATACCAAAATTGTATCTGTTTTTTGAATAAAACCGCCTTACCTTTACTTTCTTTCACAATTAGCACCTTTCTTTTCATTATTTTATACGGCCTTTTTAAGGACTATCTTTAAAAATTATAACAAAGTTCAAGAATAAAATCAGCAGTATAATTTTTTATTTGTTTCTCATTTGTGACAAATGTTATCTGCTAAATTCGCTTTTTACATAAAGAAAGTGAGGGTACACTCAATTTTTATAATGTTACTGTAGAACAACTCTTTGAAAGTGAAGATAGCAGTTCTAAATTAGATTCCTTGATAGACCTTTTATCCAGGAATTCATAAAAAAAGCGAAAGAAAACAATTCTTATCTCAAAAATAGGTTGTTTTCTAGCTATATTTTGTATATAATATAGTCAAGAGGGAGGTATATTTTAATGACAGTAGATACAAACACAATGATTTCGATAACAGAAGCAAATCAAAATTTTTCCAAAGTTGCCAAGGTAGTCAATGAACACGGGACTGCCGTAATTTTGAAAAATAATAAGCCACGGTATCTTGTAATTGATTTCAGCAAGGTGGAAAAAGAAAGAGTGGCCAGTGCAGAAGATGTTCTAGCTATATCGGAGCGTTTTATTAAGCAAAACAAAGAAGCATATGAGGTTCTTGCGAAATGATTATTCTAAGCAAAGAACAGGTACTGCAACTTCATATCAGCTTAATAGAAGCAACTGGTGGAAGTAATGGGCTTCGCGATGAAGGACTGTTAGATTCTGCGCTAAGCAATCCATTTCAGTCCTTTGGAGGAAAAGAATTATATCCAAGCATTCCGGCCAAGGCCGCTCAACTTTGTTTTGGCTTAGTAAAAAATCATGCAATGGTAGATGGCAACAAAAGACTTGGTGCACATGTCATGTTAGTGTTCCTAGCATTGAATGGATACGAGCTATCTTACAAGCAAAAAGAATTAAGTGATATGATTCTCTCGGTGGCCGCTGGCGAAATTAGCGCTGAGCAAATAGCCCAATGGATTGTCAAACATCAAATATAAAAAAGCAGGGTTTCGGCCCTGCTTTTTATCCATCCAGCAAGATGGGCGGCGTATCCATCATCTCAGGTACTCTCGCGAGTATGTCAGGAGCCTTTCCAACCTTTGCTGTCTGACTGCTAATATTAAAACAGGGCCCGGCAAAGCCGAACCCTGCAAGATATAGTCCGCAAACCATATCCGCGATTAGATTTATTATACCATAAAATTCTAAATAAGTCAAATTTAAAAGAGAGCCCGACGCATCAGGCTCTCCTTAGGCATAGTCCGAGGACATCCGCCGCAATCCATATTTATTATACAATAATTCTCCTACTAACGCAATTGAAAATAGAGTAAAGCGCTCTTCTCTACTTCCATATAAACCGCATAATCGCCAGTAATGCAATCATGCACAAAATTACAGCATCCAATATAGAAACAAAAGGATATCTCCTATAAAATTTTTTTAATGGATTACATTTTTTTCTTTGCTCTGGATCACACTCACATATATTCCTAAAATTCAAAGAAGAAACAGCTGGAGATGGGGTCGAGTATTTACAATTACTCGCAACACTCTTATTTACTAATTTTCCTACCATATAAATTAAAATAAAAATACTATTGATTAAAACGAAACCTACCAGCAATACTAAAAAAAGTAATCTGTAAAAACTGACAGCGTTAATTTGGCTAAATGCACTACCTAACAAGCTAAACGCGCCGGTAAAAGCCATCACTATACCAGCAAAAATGCCCAAAACCGTTATGGACTGAGCATTAAAGCCATCTATATCCTTTTTTGCTTTTTTTAGATTTTCTTCCGTAATTGCAGTTTTCTGTTCTACTTCTCGTATACAAATGACGGCCTCATTAAAGTCTCGTCTCAGACTATCCCCTCTTAATCGATCAATATGAATATGCTCAAGTTCAATATGATCCTTGAGTTTATTAAGCGCTTTTCCTGTATTTGCCCATTTTTTTGATTTTGGTTCATCTACCTCTTTACGCTTTACCTCAGTCAAGATCTCCATCATTTTAAACATTAGTATATCTAAAGACTCAACATCAGTTCCATATAATAAATCTGCAATAGCTGCATAGCTATGGCGAAAAAGCCCTTTCCCATATATTTTCGAAAATTGCTCACAGTATTTTTCTGCATTAAATACATCGGTTTTAATCGGACTTTCCGTTGTCGTTGAAAGAATAATTTCCTTTAAAAGATTATTCAGATTCTCCTGCTCACTATGCGCATTCATATCAATTCCTTTTATCGGCTACTCGTTTAGAAAAAAATCCATCATACTTCTTTGAGTTATGGTATTACTCATGTTATCTGTATAGGCCTGCCTCCAAGGCTTTTCTTTATGTGTTAATTCCACCAGCTGCCATACGCTTAATTCTCTTTTCTCTATAATAATTTTATCTAGAAATTCTTTCTCTTCTTTAGAAAATCGCAACATATTTTCAATATCTGGGTATGTTTCATAAATATTATCTGCGATATATTTATTATAAGCATAATAAATATTAGGAACTACTGGTCCAAATTTCCAAGCTTCAATTTTATCCTCAAATAATGGCTCCTTAAAGTTTGCAAGATATAGCCCTTGCATATAGTATAATATTTTCTGCAATTGTAGATTTGAAATCGCTTTCCCATCACAATGGCATTTATGAATAACATATTTCGCCACATCTAATGCTTCTCTAGCCATACTTCCAACACTCCTTTATATAAGTATATGAGCATTCCGTGTTCACGTCAACCGGATTTGTCTTTATTCTGTACCTAAATAAGGACAGCACAGAAAAAAGCGGGGCAAATGCCCCGCTTTCTTTATCTCTCATACGCTATGTTCAATCTCTTCAATGCGGTGTGCATTGCCTTTAATTTTTTCTTCCACTGCCGTCATGCGCTCAACAAGGTTATTATGCAGCTTCACCTTTTCCTCCAGCTGCTGCAATCGGAAATTTGTCAACCGAGAAGATGCAAAAATGCCGCCAATAGACCCAATCAGCGTGCCTGCAAAGCCGAGAACAGCTGTTAGGATTACACCATCCATTCTACTCTACCTCCTTTTCTTCTTTAAGCTGCTTGTAAATCTGGTTGGCGTAAACGCTGCACCCAGCGCAGAGAATCCCCTGTACTGCTCCCATCAGCAGGCTTTGCAGGATGTTGTACTCTGCATCGCGAAATACCAGCAGCCATGCCGCGCCCAGCAACGCCCCCAGCAGCCCCAGCCCCAGCGGGATATACTTATTCTCAAACACTTCCGCTTTCTTGAGCCCCGCACCAATCAAATACAGCACGGGAATCAGCGTGAGCATTTCCGGCCGAATCAGTTCCATCATATCCATCTCTTTTTCCTCCTGTTATGCGTTCCACTTGCCGCCCAGCTTTGCGCAAGTGTCTTTTCCGATAATGCTGTCTGCTTTCAGTCCGTGTGCTTTCTGGAAGCGCATCACCGCGTCTTTCGTCTCGTCTCCAAACTGCCCATCTGCTCCGCTACTTCCGCAGGAATACCCTTTGGCAATCAATGCTTTTTGCGCTGCCCGCACGTCCTCACCTTTCATCGTAGGCTTGGCGCGTTTGAGCAGGCGGGAGAGCGTCCAGCCAGCCGAAGAGGCCGGTGCATTTGCCTTGCCTCCTTTCCAGATGCCGCCCAGCTTTATGCAGGTATTCTGTCCCACAATGCCGTCTGCCGTCAGTCCATTTGCTTTCTGAAAGGCTTTGACCGCACTCTCTGTACCGGCGCCGAACTGGCCGTCCGTGCCGGACGCCCCGCAGGAATAGCCTTTGGAGATAAGCGCCTGCTGTACTGCCTGCACATCTCCACCTTTCATGATAGGGTTTGTCCGTTTGAGCAGCCTTGAAAGTTCCCAGCCAGCAGGAACAGGCTGTGGAATTGGCGCGTCTCCCTCAATCTCTGCTTTGAGAAAAGCAGGCCGCCCATAAGCATTCCAATATCCCGCCTGGGCGTTTAGCGGACGCTTTACCACGCCGTCATCCCGGCCTTTGGCTTCTATGACGTTCTTTTCTACGTCCACCACCACGCCCACATGATATGCTTTCCCCTTGTTTGTGCCGCTGGTATACACCCGGAACACAAAATCTCCCGGCAATAGCTGCGTTTGGGAAATCTGGCTGCACATCCCTTTCAGGCCGTGAGCGGTTGTGTCTGATTTCAATACGCCCTTTAGGTTCTGAAAGAAGTATACGATAAGGCCAGAGCAGTCAAATGCCCGCAGCGCATTCTTTCCCTCGGCCTTTCGGCGTTTCCAAAGTGCGATTGCCCGGTCTGCATTGTTTCTGCTGGTTTCCATCCTGTGGATCCAGTTCTCAGAGATTGTCTCTCCACCCTGTCCCTGCGCACCCCAGACATAGATAGAGCCGTTATCTTCCTGCTCTTCCAGATAGTTCAAAAATTCTTGTAATACTCCCATTTTCCCTTTTCTCCTTTACGAAAGTCGTAACCATATACAGAGGACTATAAACGGGGGCATATTATTGCCCTCATCCGTTGTGCCACCCAGTGCCATCGCTCGGGTTTGCGTGTATGGCTCCCCTATTGGGCCAAGCGCTGCCCCCTGCGAAAAAGTGGCATATGTGTCAGCGCTGTATTCTATACCAGTGCCCTTCTTGTTGGTATATCGCAAGACAACCGGCTGGTTGGCATACCCGCCAATTTTGGCATAGCTGTCATGCTCCAGAGAATATTTAGCCGTTTTGCTGCCCCCTGTCTTTCCTACCTCATTAAAATCTGGGTCATCTGGATCAAGCCCAATAGGCATTTTCCCCTTAGATATTAGCTGCCATGTTGTGCCTGGGTATAGTGTTGCTGGATTGATGTTATCATAGCGAAATATTACCTGTCCCGGCGAGCATACCGCATCTATTGCCTCACTTTTATCGAGTTTCTCTTCTCTCAGTTCCTCCGCTACCGTATCTGTGATTTTCTGCACATATCCGCAATATGCCGGATCCGAGCGCAGGTCTGTTATCATAACATCCGTAATCTCCACAGCTCCGCTCGGAATAACAATCCGCGCCACAGCTAAGTCATAGTAGGTTTCAGACCTTTCAACTGCATCTGACATTACCCAATACAAATCTTTCGCTACCGCATCATAACGGCAGGAAATATAGACCGGGGCGCCGCGCAAATTCTCTGTGATAAGAAACGTACTGGCTTCATCGTCATAGCCAAAGTAGCCTTTTAAGTAAATATCTCCTGGCCGCATTTGCACCGTGAAGCCGCTCTGCGCCAGCACCTGGAAATTAGTCGTCGGGTTTGGCGGAACGCCATTGCCTATGAGATTTTTTAGCATCCGGGCAAAAAAAGCGGCATCCTGCGCCTTATTTCCGCGCGGATAACCGCCCACTACCTCTACAATTTCCGTGCTGTCAAACAGCCCGCATTTAAAACTCATTTGTCTTTGCTCACCTCTCTTGAAATTATCTGCCTCAAATTCAGCTGCACCTCTCCAAAAATCGGGGTTACAGAGTGCGCGCCTGCCTCATAAACTTTGTCTATGCCTGTTACGATGCTCTGAAAAGAGATTCCAAGCTCTGGGTTTTCAAAATCGCATTTGTCCCCCATATCGTAATCCAGCCCAAGGCGGGGCAGCGCGTCCGCCGCCGCTTCCCCCGTGATGCTTTCCGTCTTTTTGTACTTTGCCAGCTTTTCAACTCCTCTCGCGATCAGCCTCTGCCTATACTGCGCCGCGCTTTCGTCCTGCTCTTTCTGCAAATCCCGCGCGTCAATATAGATGGCTTTCTTTGTCTCTCCGTTGCTCCGATCCACTTCAACCACCGTGCGCGCCTGACCTTCCCCCTCTCCTGCCACAAAGGCATAGTTTTTGTAATCCTCCTCACTGCGCTGGTATTCCATATTCAGAATATTTTCGCGTGAGGTAGAGAAAACAGCCCACGCATTTTCATTCTGGTTTTGCGTCCTGTCTTTTCCCTTCACAATGTCAAAGATAAGCGCGTCCTGCGTGTAATCGTAGGAGAGCCGCCATGTCAGGTTCTCTTCCGCCAGCAGGGTATAAAGCGCCTCATATAGAGAAATACCCGTCATCTGCGTGTCAACAGTCTCGGAATATCCCTGCGCCGCACCCAGGCACAGCTTATCGATTTTCTGTGTCCCGTCTATCGCGTACTTCTTCACGATGCGGCGCGCCTCTGTTTCCAGATTCCCTCGGATCACCTCTGTTTTTGGGATAACAACGTCATCGAAAAGAATATTGAGAGGTTTTCCGCCCAGCGTAACCTCCCCCCGCTTCTCTTCATATTCGGCGCTTACTATCGCCATTGTCTCTTCATCCTCATTCTGATAGAGATACCGCGCAGCGCTGGCCGTTGCAAAATATTCCTTGCTCAAATGAAGCTCAAAGCCGCCGCCCTCTTTCCAGCGCCGCTTCCATTGCAATGACGTAAAATCATCTATCGGCATCCCCAACAGCCCGAAGTTCTTATCCAGCAAAATAAGCTCCATGCCTACACCCCCAAATACTTTAGGCTGCATTCCATTTTTGTAACTGCATGTTCCACGCCGCTGTCCGCGCTGATTTTCAGCGTGTGCTTTCCTGTCGGCACAGAAAAAAAGACGCTTTGCCTATCATAAACAAGCGCCCTTTCCTCATTAATCCAAATATCTTTATTTTTTGGTATCGTCGATATTTGAGCCTTATCCCCGCTTTGCAATACGGTGATCAGCCGGATATATTCCCCGTCGTCCAGAGTTACTTTAGGGTTTTTGATTTCCCCTTGTGCCTGAATCGTCAGCAAAATTCCCATTGCATCGTCCCCGGTGTTTTCTACTGTCAGTTCATCCGAGCGCCAGACAAGGCCAGACATAATGCCCACGCCCACAAGCGAATTGAATGGGAAGGTAAGCAGCGGCTTTACATTTTTAAATTCGTATTCTGCCGCCCGCTCCTCATAAAACCAAGGGTCTGGGCATATGAGATTGACCGTTACTTTCAGCCTGTCCTCCCGTATATTCGGCTGCCAGAACTCTATCACCCCATCTATCTTGCACCCAATTCTCCTTGTTACCCCGCTCCTTGTAACCGTGAGCGTCCCCTGCTGCTTCGGGTTTAGATATCGAAGCAATAGCCGTCTGTGTGCCTCTGTATTTGTCCTATCATCCACAACAAAGGTAATGCTGATATTCCGTGGCTCAAAGCTCTCTTTTTCAATATATCCGCCATCTACTTGCGCATTTTGCTTTATGGTGAGCATATAGTCTGCCGCTTCTAGGCCACTCACTCCATCCTGCGCCAGACGATAGGGAGAATCTTTCGCAATTCTCACCATGTGCCCGCCCATATCCAGAACTAAAGTGATACTCGCATCAATAGCCATACAGCATCCTCCTCATGGTCTTTTCTACCTCTCTCGCGGTCTTTGCCGGGCTTGGCTGCTCACCGTAAAATTGCAGTGTTGCCTTGTTGGTTATATTCCCCCTGGAAGATGCCAGCGCACCTCTGATAGATTCCAGTATGCCGGAATAATCTCTACCCGGCATTTCATAGCTGGACGCAATAGACGCAAGCAGAGTGTTGTTGTATTCTTGTGCTTCTTTTGCAGTTAAAATGCGCTCGCCCTTGTGCAGCTCTGCAATATATCCATCGTATGGAACAAGAGATAATCCCTTTGCATGGCTGCCATTATATACAGCTTTAATACTTCCTCCCATCCCGGTGAACATGTTCGTAATCGCACCGCGCACGAGCCCCGCCGCTTGCTGTGCTTTTTGTTTTACTTCCGGGAGCCCAGAATTAAGCCCGGCTGCATAACCATTCATGGTTTTCTTTCCGTTCTCTGCTGCTTCATCTTCCTGGTTCATATGGTCAACCAGTGCATCAATTTCCCCTTGAATCTCCGCCGAGTTTGTGCTAAAAGCCGTTTTTGCATCTGCCATAGCAGCTATTGCTGTGCTCTTGACATTGTTGACCTCTTCCCACTTCTGGTTAATTTCATCCACGCTCTTGCCGTTATCATTTACAATCCCTTGCAAAATTGCCATAGATTCTACAGACCCATCGGAAAGAGTTGCTATTAGCCCCTGGTTAATGCCAAGCTCCGCCGCCTTTTTCAGATTCTCTGTATAATTGGTAAAGTATTCGATTTGGCTGTCAAAGTTTGCCTTTAACTGCTTAACGCTAGTCGCCGCTTTCTTCTCTATCTTGTCAAAAGCCCCGCATTGCTTATTGACCGATTTTTCTGCCTCTTCGTAGGCTTCCATATATGCCTCTTGAAGGCTTGCGAGTTGATTATTCAGCGCGTCAATTTCGCTCTGCGTTTTGGCGTTCGCCTCGCTCACTTGGTCGCTGGAAGCAACAACCCCGCTTGCCCAATCGCCCAGCACCGTGGAATTTACGCCCAATTCCTCGCTATACTCTGCAAGCGCGTCCTGGTTCTTTTCTAGTGCCTTATCCAGATTATTGAGCTCCTCATCCGCCTTGGCGTATTCATCCACCAGTTCATTGTATCGGTCAATCTTTTTTTGTAGTACCTGATTTCCCTCTTGCTCCGCTGCCGAGCGTCCTCTTGTGGCTGCCTCAATTTGAGCTTCCATGCTATCCATTTCACCTTTGATGGCCAAAAGCTCATTTTCTTTTTTTATCCGCTTATCAAGGTTTGTCTGGGCTTCTACTTCCACGGCAGCAAAAGCCTTGTATTTTTCGTAGTATGCTTCCTGCCTTGCCTGCGCTAAAGCCTGTTGCTGCCATGCCTGGATATTTCCGCGCAGCGCCTGTGTCCCGCCCTCAATGCTCCCTGTTTGCTGGTCAATCAGCTGCGAAGTCTCTGGCACCAGCTCCACAATCTGAGACAAAAGCATATTCCATTTTGCCTGTTCCGCGACGGTCAGAGAGGTCTTTTGTTCCAGCTCTGCCAACTGGTTTACATATGCATTGGCCATCTGTGCTGTTGCCAAAATATCGTTGGAGGTCTGCTTGAATTGTTCGTCCTGCTCTTTGAAAACCTTCTTTATTTCCCGTGAGGCTGTCGTGAGATTTTTAACGCTATATTCACTATCGCCGCAGGCTGCCGCAAAGGTTACAAGCGCCGCCACCGCCGCCGCGATTGCTGTTGCCCAGAGCATCCACGGATTCGCGGCCATAACGGATATAAACTTTATAATGCTATGCCTGACTTTATCAATAATCGTATAAGCAGCAAACGCGGCAACCAGAACCCCGACCGCCGTCGCTGCCCCTACTAGCGCCGGAACAAGCAAATCCGAGCTTTCCACCATCTCTTCCAGTTTTTCTGCGAAGCTTGTGAGCGTATCTGCGCCTGCCCGAATAATGGGGCTGAGCTTATCGCCTATTGCAATGCTCAAATTGTTGTATGCGTTTCGCATCATGGCAAGCTTACTTTCGGTCGTAGCGTAGCGCGTCGCCGCCTCTTTTGTTAGTGCAGTATTTTCCGCCCATGCCTCATTTGAGACATTGACTGCATCACTCAGCAATGTGCCAGCGCCCGCCAGGGAGAGCATCATTGTCTGCATCCGCGCTTCATTGATTTTTAGCTCGCCCAACAATACGATGGCGGACTTGCCATTTCTCTCTACATCGTTTAGGCCAGTAATAAACTTAATGAGCGCGCTGGTTGCATCATTGCCCCACGCAGTCGCAAAATCCTCCGCCGACATCCCCGCAATGCTGGCGAACTGATCCAGCTTGTCCCCGGTCTCTACTGCCCGTTGGATCATGGAGGTGAGTTTGCCCATCTGTGTGCCGCCGTTGTCTGCGCTGATACCCATAGAGGTAACAGCAGCGGATAAGCCCAACATATCCGCTTCACTCATACCGGCAATCGTACCCGCCGCCGCAATCCGTTGGGTCATCTCTACAATAGAGCGCTCATTGGTCGCAAAGCTATTGCCCAGCGCAACCACCACACTACCAAGGTTACTGTATGCACTGGGATCCATCTGCGTAATATTCGCGAACTGCGCCAGCATGGTTGCCGCTTCCTCGCTGGTTAGGTTGGTCGCTACCCCTAAATTGGCCATAACTTTCGAAAAGTCAAGCAGGCTTTCTTTCGCTATGCCCAGCTGCCCTGCAATTTCCACAATTCCCGAAAATTCCGTTGTTGTAATCGGAATTTCTGTGCTCAGCTCCCGGATTTGCTTTCCCATCTGCGAAAGCTCGCCCTGTGAGAGGTCTGTCGTCTTGGCCACGCCCGCCATTGCTGATTCAAATTCAATAGACGCATCCACACTCGCGCGAAAACCATCCACAATAGCTGAAAGCATTTTTGTAAGGCCAAGCGCTGCCATGACATCTTCTATCTCTTCTAGGCTTCTTTTTGTGTCTCTTCCAAAATCCTTGACATCATCACCGGCGCTCTGAAAGTCCCGCCCTGCCTGCTTGACTTCCTTGCCCATGTTGTCAATGGATTTTGCCGTCCCGTCTGAGCTTGCCTTTGCCTCTGCCAGATATTTGTTGTTCTTTTCCAGCTCACGCTCGAATTTGACAACCTGGGTCTGCGCTGTGTTCAGGTTCTTCTGCCAGAGTTCAACGCCGTTTGCCGCGCCTTTTTGTCTCGCTTCCGTATCTTGAAGCTCTTTATTTAAGGATTCGATTTCCGCAGTCAGCTTCTTTTGCGCCGTCGTTGTGTCGGAAGAGGTGTTTTTCAGCTCTTCCAGCTCTTTTTCCGCCGCCGCAATACGCTCCCTCAGCTCTGATGCGCGTTTCGCGTATGCCTCCTGGGCGTTCCGCGCCAAGTCCAGAGCTTTCCGGGCGTTGTTTACCGCTTCTTTTTCCTTATCCAGTACATCCTTTAGGGCTTTCCCCTTTGCCTCCAGTGCTGCCATGCTGTTGGCATTACCCTTGAACTGCTCTTCCGTCAGTTTCAGGGCAGATTTCAGCGTTCCAAGCTCGCGCCTAATATCCTGCATAGCGGTTTTATACTCGTTAATCCCCTCTACCGCCAGGACTGTTGATACTGCTCTTTTAACCGCCATTCTTCCGCCCCCTTACATGGCCGTAATCTGCTTTGTAATCTGATTTGCTACGTGGATGGCGGCCGCCGCTAATTCGTTTATTGTTCCTTCTTTGCTCTTAAATGCTTTCTCTATCGCTCCCGCCCCTAGGATTCCATCAAGCGTTTTTTGAATCTCTTTTCCTACCTCATCGTCAGACAGTTTGCCAGCGTTTACTTCTTGCTGGAGTTTTAGAAACTGCTCTGGGATTCTGGAAAGTCTCTCAAACAGCTCTCTTGTCGCCTCAATTCGGAACACCTCGCCCCGAAGCTCCACTCTCAAATATTGCTTGATTTTCGTCTTTGTCTCCATCAGTCAAATTTCCCTTTGCTCGGTTTTGTACCACTTATTTTTTGGCGCACTTCGATGCAATCAAAAACCATGCCGGGGGTTTCCAGCATGGCTTCTTTCCTTGTCATTCCGCTAAGGCTTGCCAAGTAAAGCAGCATTGCCTTAGTCATTCGCTTTCCGTTTTTTTTTGAAGTTCTTGCAGCCCTATGTCAATTTCTTCTTCTGATTCCTCTTGCCGCTGAATACCTTTCATTACTGCCTCAATCGCCTCATCTCGAATTTTTGGCATCTCCCACGGCAAAATGACTGCCCGCACAAACTCCTCTTTTAAATACTCATTAGGGCTTTCTCCCATATATCTTTTATATAGCTCCGCCGCCTTTGACATCTCTGCAACAAGCCAGCAAAGAGCATTAAATCCTTCTGCGCCCGGTTTCGTCAGTATCTCTATGGCGTTAGCTGTCCCATATTTTTCTTCCAGTTTGAAAAACACGTCGACGCTAAAGCGCAGCGCATATTCTTTTCCGCTTAGCCGCATAATCTCAAAAATGGGCGGCCGAAGCCGCCCCCTCCTGTGTTAGAAAATATATACCAGCTCGTGATTTTCCTTTACGCTGGTTAGCGTATACGTGCCCCCGGAGATACTCTCCAAAATGCTTGTACCATTGTCATACGCCGCAGTAGGCGTGCCTGTAATCGTGCAAGTCAACGTCCCCTCATCTTCCACATAGCAAATCCCTTCCGGGCTTACCCCCTCGCCTGCGCCTGCGCCGGATACTGTAACATTGACCGTGTGATATTCTTTGATTCCGCACTTCTGTTCACACCATGCCTTAGCCTCTGCCTGGCTGTCAAAGTTCTTGGTCTCGCGCCAATCGCCCGCATCGTCCGGGAACACAGTAAATGCCGTCTGCGTGGTCTGGAAGGTAATGCTGCTGCCCTTTGTCTGCGCCGAATCGTTGCCAATCGCCGCTCTGGCCTTGGGGTAGTAATAGCCACGGTAGAAATTTTTACCTCCTACACGCAGCGACTTATAATATGCGAGTTTGCCCATAGGCGGCACATCGTCCTTGTTATATACAACCGCGCCATCCTTTACTGTCGCCCCATATACCACGCTCGCAACCTGATCCAGCATATCGTCTGTTTCCATTGCAATGCTGCCAGAGATAACCTCCGAGACCTGCTCGGCTAGTGTATCATCTGCATATAGCTCACCGTTTGCCAGATTCACCGTCAGATTTGCCGAAACCAGCTTGCCTACGTTTACCCCCGCTTTGTCATACGGCTGAAAACACGGGAAATTTGCTCCAAATCCTGCCATTTCTTTTTTCCTTTCTATTCGTGGCTATCTAGCCATTTTTCATGTATGTCTGCGGCTGCTTCCGCCGCCGCATCTTCTCCGCGCGCATTTGCAACATCAATAAAAGGGCGCCCGGGATTCCCGCGCGCTCCATATTGGTTCACAAATGCAATTTCTGCCAGTCTGTTGCCGTGCTGTGTGCCCTTAAAGGCCACCTCGATTTCTCCGCCGTCATAGGTAATCATCGGCTTGCCTACCGTTACAGAGTTTGCAACGCCGCCTTTGTAGTATTTGCCTCGCAGCATTTCCTCCGCCGCCCGGCGCTGTTCTTTGGCAATGATATTGCCTTCTGCAAGCAGCATTTCCTCTATGACCTCATTGGGCATATCAGCAAGGCTATCAAACAAATTCATTACATCATCAAGGCCATTTACGCTAAACTGTGCCATCCATCTCCCCCATAATCTCACACTCAAAGACATAATGCCGGCTGGTTTCATCCGTTGCGTCTACCTCATCCGGCCATGTCCATCCAGCGGCAAACAGTTTTGCTTTTACTGCTTGTCTTAGTTTTGTGCAGTCTACATCGTGCGGGCAGAAATAGTGCAGCTGCGTCAAATATCGCTCTGTATTTGGCCTGTCATCCGCATACATAACCGGGATGATCGAAAAAACAAACACAAAGTATTCAGCTGCATCTCCCTGGTAAATTGCATAGGCCGTCGGGAGATCAAAATCTCCCAACGCCTGCATCATTTTTTCATTGACGGTCATGTTTTTACCTCTGAACAGTTTAGCTCCATGATCTCACTGTCCTTTGTGTAGGCTCTTGCCACTTTATATCGCCGCCCTTCAAAGTCTACATACTTCTCATTTCCATAGTCGCAGCACCTCACATTGAACACAATTACCAAGCACATCTCCTGTTTTAGAGCCTCATAAAACTCACTTCGTCGTACAGACTTCACATCTGCGAACGCCTCTTTTTTTATCTCACTTTCTGTTGGATACCCTGAAATGCTGATTCCTGGCTTTATAGCCACAAGTTCAATGATGTCGCTATACTGCATCTTGCCTCCGGTAATCACCCGAAAGGGCCATTGCGTCTCTTAACCCTTCATATGCTATTTTATATTTCTCGTTATCATCGTAATAGCCAAAATATGCTTTAGCATAGAGTTTTATCGCCTGACGCACTAGCGCATCCTCCTCCTGGACAGTTTCAACGCCCGATATTTTCATATCCATTTTGCAAGCATTAATAAGAGGTACAAGCTCGCTTTCATCAAATCTATTATTGCCAATTCTTAGTGTTGTTTTGAGTTCTTCCAAAAGCTCCATTCGCTTTTACCTCTTAGGCTGAAGCTACTTTTTTGGTTATGGTTACGAGGGAATTAATATCTACCGCCTTACCGTCCACTAACATAATAGCTTTGGTTACAGTATCATCCGTGTCATTGTCCTCATAGCGTTTAATGGTCAGACTGTAACTTGCATTGAGCACATAATCTTTGGGATTAAAAATCGCCGCAAAGATAGTATCTTTTGTTACAGTGCCAGCATAGGAATCCATGTAATCATTGACAATAACAGTTCTTCCAAGCAGCATTCTTTCTGGCTTTCCGCCAATACCGTAATTCACACGCGCAATGGGTTGACCATCGGCATCTGTCATGCCTACAAATGCCATAAAAGATTTCTTGCTCATAAACCATACGGCCTCATTTTCGTATGCAGACTCCAAGGCTGCTTCGGCCTCTACTAACACTTCGTAATCCAAATCATCAGTGGCTGCAACTTCAATTGCATGTCCTGAAACTGGTGTTTCGCTTAAAAATCCCTTGGGCTGACCAGTGCCGCTGCCAGATACAATGGCCTGTTCAATAGCTTTCGTCATTGCCTCTGCAATATTATTAACGAGTACCGTTTCAAACACCGGGAGCGCCATAACACCTACTTCCAGGCTGATAGAGACTGCACAGCGCAGTTTATGATAGGTAAAGCTGATCGCGCCAATAGTTTTTTTCTGCCTATCGCTCCCAGCTCCTTCCGATACCCATGTTGCTACCGGCTTGACTGTAGAAGTTGGAATTTTCACACCACCCTTATACGCCACTTGCGTTACAAGGGGCAAAATTGTTCCGATACTCTCCATTTTTTCAATAACTCTTTCGATGACAATAGTTGGAATAATTTCACCAACATCTGTCGTTTTGGTATTGGCATTGGCTGCTTGGAATTTTGCAGGCATGGCCTCTCCTTTCATAACGTGGGCCATAAATGCTTTTCGGTAATCCATGCTGTTAGTCATATCTTCTGGGTCAATTTCTTTTGCCTCAAACGATACAGATTCTTTTGTTGCACTCTGGAACGCATTTGCCGGTTGCGCCGCAACTTTGTCTTCTAGTGCACGAAGATTCGCCTGCGCTTTACAATACTCATCATACTGATTATCCAATGTCTCAACTTCTTTTGCTTTTGACTCAAATTCCTCCATTTTCCCTGCGTCTACCAACTGCTGTGCTACATCCATCAGCCCTTTACGCTTTGCCAAATACTGCTCTTTGTTCATTGTTTCCCTCCTAATTTTAGTAGTCTTAATGTTGCCTTTGCTCTTTCTCGCATAAAAATATCCGCTTTTCGCGGATTGTGAGCATTCATAGTTTGCATGGTTTTTTCTATAACTTCTCTTGGTAAGAGTGTACATGCCAATGATGCAACCAGCTTTACAGGCGGTTCTTCCATTCTATCTACCAGCCCTTTTCTTATTGCCTCCTCTGCTGTCAGCCAAGTCTCCTGCTCCATAAGCTGTAAGGCCTCATCTCTGGTCATTTTTGTCTTGTTCATATACGCTTCTGCGATAGCGCTGTTTGCTTTTTTAAGAACTTCTGCTGTTTTATCCATCTGGCGATAATCCCCGCTAGCATAGCCTGATACGTTATGCACCATTACCATACCTGTAGGTGTAATATCACTCTCACCCGCGCATAGAATGACGCTAGCCGCAGAAGCTGCCAAACCTACCACATGAATCTTTATCTTGCCCTGATAGCTTCGTAATGCAGAGTAAATTTCACTACCAGCAAAAATATCTCCGCCTCCTGAATTAATAAAAACATCAACATATTCTGTTCCGGCTTCTTTGAGCTTTTGCAGAACATCGCGCGGGCAGGTTGCCTCCAGATTAAAATAATCATAAGCGGCCTTGTCATCATTGCTTACAATCGCTCCCTTAATCTCAATTCTCAACACTTTCACCTCCTCTCACTATGTCGGTATCTTTGCGCAGCAGCATTTCGTCTCCACCTGGAAATGGTGCCATATTCAAGATGGCCCGGACTTCATTTGGCGTCATCATTCTTCGATCCACAAACTGCACTAAGTTAAGTTTAGTTTGCATACTTGCTGTAGCCAGATTGGCGGCCTCAAAAATAATTTTGTTGCCAAAGCCTCTTTGCTTTCTGCTGAAAATTTTTCGAGTGAACTCATTTTTCAGCTCAATGGATAACGTTTCGATTTCTGATTCAAAATAGCTATTCCAATCATTTTCTGAATAGCTGCTGTGCACAATTTTTTCATTTGTGTTGAGCAGAGCATAGATTCTTGTGGTTGTCCGATCTATTTGGGCTGCATTAGGGACATAGTCCTTTGGTTCAATTCGCTCCACATCTACCTTTGCGTCTGTTGCAGCAACACCAACCGAATTGCTCTCAAGAGAGAGATAGTTCTTTGCAAATTGCTCTGCCGTCTTTTGAATATCTTCTGGCCGCTGTGAGTTTAAAATTTTGAGAAGCCATCGCACAACTCCAGAATTTTTTACTGCTTTCACAATCCCCTGATCTGTAGTGTTGATAATTTCCATTAACGGTGCCAGCGCCGGCGCTAATGGCTCGCCAAAAATATCATTAGAATAGAAATCCTGGCGCAAATGGATAATATCAGAATATGGGAAAGTATAGTAACTCCCATTTTGCAGCAAAAACTTTAAATACAGGGTGCCCTGGGCATCATATATTGCCTCTGCTGTGATAGCCGTAATTGGGTAGATCTGCATAGGATAGCCATTCTCGTCCCTTACTATCACGGCAAAAGCATTATTGTTAAGGCAGTATTGGGCCGTCATTTTTTCAATCAGCTTTTGTCCCGTCATGTATGGGTTTGGCTCTTCCAACAGAAATCGGATATATGGCTCTGGGTTAATCTCCATTATTTTCTTCCCATTTTTTATTGTTTCCCTGATATGCTTTGGAGTCAGTTTTCCAACTGCCTTGACTTTTGGCCGAATACAGGCGCGCACTATATCCGAGTGATAGACATTACCATCCCAAGCATAATACCCATTCCCCGTTTCGGTGATCAGTTTAATTCCAGCCACAGTTTCAGCCGTTTTTTTCCCAAAGACTTTGGAAAATATTCTCATATATTTCTCCTCCTTTCTAAATAATGCTTAGATACTCTTCCATTTTGTTCTGTAATACTACATAGGCATCGAGCAGAGCCGCTGTCCCGTCGATTCTTTTCGTCCTCTTTGAGGTTTTGCTTGGTTGAATATTCCCGTTCTTATCCTCGTCATATGCCGTATTCGCTAAGCACCACTTATCAATCGGGTTGTTGTTATAAATGATGAGCTTGCTTTCTAAATCAGCTCCCAGGTTCTTCATGGGAGAGGAAAGCGTCTTTTTTCCCTGAATTACTGGTATCATACTGCTTTGCCCAAAATACGCCATCATTTCCTCTACCCAGTATGTCGCAGACCAGGAATCATACCCCACCCACGGAATATAGATATCGTGCTTCTCCTGCACTTCCTTAAACCATTGCGTAACATATTTATGATGCACTCTATTCCCAGGCGTAGTGCGCATTAACCCCTGTTCAATCCACAGATCATATGGTATTTTATCTTCCCGCACGCGCTCCTCCACCAACTCTTCTGCCAGCCAGTACATAGACATTACGTAGATATGCTGATCGCCCGGAATCATGAATAGCACTTTTGCCGCCGTGAGATCTGTTGTTGCTGAAAGGTCGGCTCCGCCAATACCGTATCTCGGCTTTAATTTCTCCAAATCATACGTCGCAGTATTGTTGAGCTGTTCAAAGGTTAGCCACGCCTGGCTGCTGGTTTCACGGATATTGAACTCCTTGCAAACCAAATTCTTCACCATATTTGGATTGGCTTTTGCCTTTTCTACTTTATCAGCCAGTGCTTTATAGTTTTTGATAGTACCAAGGCCCGGGTTCGCTTTTTTCCAACACTCCGGGCATGTCCATTCCTTACGATCGTCGAGTTCATAAATGAAAGGCAAGAAACGCTCATCATGATATCCTTCAGCATCCGAATAACCATTTATGACTCGCTCCGCGTATTCATATTTTTCGTCATAAATATCCTCGCGGATAGTGCCTGCGGTTGATGTTATAAAAATAAGAGGCTGTTCTCGTGCTGTTACGCCATCTGCCATAATGTCAAATAAAGCTTTCCCATGTTTCCATTGATGAATCTCATCCATGAGAACACCGTGAACATTGAGCCCATCTAGCGTATCTGAGTCACTGGCCAGCGGTTTAAATACTCCATCATTGTACTCCTCACTTGATAGCTCATGAGTTAGAGCTTTTATTCGCTTACTAAGTGCAGGAGATTTGCGCACCATGCGTTTAGATTCATTCCATATGATTTTAGCCTGGTCTTTTTTAGTAGCTACAGCATAGACTTCTGCGCCTGGCTCATTGTCCCCAATGAGCAAATACAAACCAATGGCCGACGAGAGCAGTGATTTTCCATTCTTCTTTCCAACAATTAAAATTACCTCTCTATATTTGCGATTCCCGGTTATATCCACAAATCCAAAGACAGATGCTATGAGCGCTTTTTCCCACAGTTCCAACCTAACAGGCTTACCCCCCATTTTCCCTTTGCTGTGTCTGCAAAAATTTTCTACAAACTCAATTGCGTGATTCGCTCTTTTGCTATTGTAATAATATTCTCCTGCATCATCTAAGGTATCGCGATACAGTTTTTCATAGGTTTTTCTTATTTTTAGGGATACAACTTCCGTTCCACTCTCAATTGCTTTCCAATATTCAGCAATTGGGTTATACTTTTCTGGGTACTTAATCATCCCTCTCACTCACAAATCCATCAAATCCGTCGTCACCCTGGATCTCGCTCTCTTTTGGCAGCAAATCTGTCAATTGCTTAATGATTTTTTGATAATTTGCATTCATTGTATTATATAAATCAGCAACTGGACGCTTTCTATCATAGGGTTCTTGGTCTCCCTGTGAAAACTGCTCCACAAATCCTTTCTCATTTAGATCTAACTCCAAATTATCTAGGGAGACTCGCATGAATGCTGCCCGTTCAATGAGTCCCTTGATGACCGCTTTCTTTTTTCCGCTTATTTTCGCAAAATTTTTGCTAAGTCTCCCTTTTTCCTTATCTATTAATGCTATCTTTTCATTACTTTCCATCATATTCTCCTATTTTTAGGGGAGGGGGGTCATACGTGAGTCATGTATTCATTAGAGGTTGGGGCGCGGTCAGGCTTCCCTCATATCATGCTGCCTTTAAAGGGGGGGATCGGAACCAACTGGCCCATTTCATCAAATCTATACCCGCTCTCGCATTCGCCCTGCTCTATTTTGTTATGACATACAAGACAAACATATTCCAAATTTTCTTTATTAAGCGTTACATCTGGATTGCTTATATTATCTGGTGTCAACCATACTTTATGGTGCACAATATACCCAGGCACAATATGACACCTTTGACACATTCCTCCATCAATCGCTATCCTCTCACGGATATATGCACCTCTACACTTTAACCACGCGCTACTATGATAAAATGCTTTCGCAAATTCTCTAGCCATAGTCCTCTCCCTAAAATACGCGCCCCCACCCCTGCGCCGTTTTATCCCGTGCCGCCTAAGCGGCTAACTCTTAAATATGAAACTTTTTGTCTATCTCTCTTGACATATACGTACGTATATTATATAATAATATCGAAAGGTAGGTGAGCACATTGCCCGTTATCGCTAGATTCTATGGCATGGTCATTAAAATGTACTTTGCTCAACGAGAGCATAATCCACCCCACATTCACGCAGTATATGGAGAGTATCTTGGCATAATCGATATCCAAACAGGGAAAATGCTCGAAGGTGATTTACCACCCAAGGCCCTTTCAATGGTGCAGGAATGGGCCGCAACTCATAAGGATGACCTGCTCGGTATGTGGAACACCCAACAATTCAAGGAACTGCCGCCGCTCGAATAGAGCGGTGGCCTCTATCAAAAAGGAGATGAATACTATGCTCCATCATCAAATCATATCTGCGAAAGCTCTTCCTGACTTCATGCTGTATATCGGCTTTGAAAACGGCATATACAAGCGCTATGATGTCCGGCCATTATTAGAGAAATGGGAGCCTTTCCGTGCGTTTATAAATACACCTAAGCTATTTGAGCAGGTTCGTGTGGATGCCGGCGGCTATGGTATCTCTTGGAACGATGACCTTGACCTTTCCAGCGAAGAGCTGTGGGAAAACAGTGAAGAAGTTCCCGCGCCGGCCAAAAGCAGCTATGCCGCTCAAATAAAGCATAACCGAAAGAACTATGTTCGTTTTCCGCTCGACCTTCCGCCAGACACACTCGCGGCCTTTCGGCAAGCCTGCAAAGAAGCCGGAACTACTCCTACCACAGAAATAAAGAAATTTATCTCATCGTATCTCAATCAATAGGCCTTATGGCCTATTTTTTGTAAACAAAAGGGGCGCCCATTTCTGAGCGCCCCTCGCCGAAAGGAGGTAGCTTCCATGCCAATCTTGCTACGATACCAGTTTACCATACCTGCACTGAACAAAACGAACAAAGTTACCGGGCTAAAAACCTCTCGTGCTGCATTCTCAGATTATCTGCAGTATTGTTGTTTCCCATCTCATTTGCCACCTGTTGCCAGGTCATATGGTTAATATATCGTAGCGTGAGAATCTGACGCATCTGGCTATCCTCCACTGACGCGATAAACCGATTCAGTCTGTTCAGCTCATACCAGCATTGCTGTACCTTATGCTCAATGATGGCCCTAAGGTCTGCAATCTCGGCCGCATATTTGCCTACCTTGTCTCCCGCTCCTCCTGCCGGCGGCATCCCGGTTATCTGCTGTGTGATTCCCTGCGCCGCGGCCTCCAGCTCTTCCAGCCGCTTTCTGTCCTGCTCAATCTCACGGCTCAGATAGTACAGCTGCGATAGCTCCCGCTTTGTAATTGCCGCCCTGTTTTTTCCAGTTCCCATTTGATTGCCCTCCGTCTCCCTGCGTGATATAATATTTTATAGAATAGATGGGAAAGGCGGCTGAGGCTTCGGGTCAAGGCCGCTTTTTACTGTACCTCCTTTAACTGCACTCTTATTTCCGCTTCTGAATCTACTGTGGACACACTATCAATAATCCGCAAAATATCTACAATTACATCCACCACACGCAGGATAAATTGGCCATCATCAATAGCCTTATGTCCATAGTCCTTTATCAAACTCCACACTTCATCTGCATCAATCAGCCTCATTGCTATCTCTCCTCTCTCCATAGCTGCAAAAATCGTTATCTAGGCGCACAAACTCAACTACAGGACACCAACCAAGTCCTGGACTATCTTGTTTATAGCTACTACAATCTTTGCATCTCACCACTTCCACCACATCAGATACTGTTTGTTCGTCAATTATGCCCATTACAGTATACATATCAATATCGCTATTTATCTGGGCATTGCACATTGCATATGGTGTAAGGTCTATAAGTTCATCTTTTAATTTTCCACGCTCTATATACTCTTTAGCCATTGATTACCTCCTCAAGCATCTCTGGCAACACAGCCTTGGCATACTCACAAGCGGCCAGATACTGACGCTCATACCACGCTCCTTTGTATACATGATGCGTGTACTCAGTGAAACTATCCATGTCGCTGGAACAACACCCGATTCGAACAAAGAACTTGTCGTTTTCATCAATGAAAAAATATGCGTCTTGCATCTCGCTTTCAATGCGGCTAACTTTCAGGAATGTGCCGTTTTTTACTGCTCCACCCTCAAATGAGGTGTTCTTGCCGTGAACAAAAGACTCTTCAAACTTGCATCTCCTGCCCAGCTTACAACCAGCGCCAATCTTGCACAAATCGTCCAGCTCGCACCCGTATCCAAACTCACACCCATCGCCGAACTTGCACACAGTGTCAAACTCACACCAGTCGCCGAACTCGCACAGAGCGCCAAAATTGCACGCATCGCCGAACTTGCACCAGTTTCCGAACCCGCATCCAGTGCAGAATTTGCATCCAGTGCAGAACTCACACCAGTCGCCAAACCCGCACACAGAGCCAAAACTGCACACAGAGCCGAATTCGCACCCATCGCCGAACTTGCACTCAGCGCCGAACTTGCACCCATCGCCGAACTTGCACCAATCGCCGAACTTGCACCAATCGCCGAACTTGCACCAATCAGCCACCAAATGGAATCCCTTATCTAAAACAATCTGTGTGTAGTCCCCCTTCGGCAGCCGCTTAATCCCAAATTCATCTCGCTCTATCGCATCATACTCTTCTTGTGTGAATACTTTCATTTTTCTCCTCCCGGCCGCTACATCGGCTTCTCATTGCCTGCTCTCCTGTTCCAATCCGCTATGACTTCCGCATATCCATCGTGAATGACTTCTGCACCACCGTTTTTACATCTAATCTCTGTTTGCCGCTTTAGCATTAACCCGCAATCCTTACAGCGGACTATGTTCTCGACAAAAATGCTTTTTCGTTCCACTCTGTGCTTGCCTGTGTATGCTTCAACTTTACCTCCGCAAAGCGGGCAGGCCTTTGGCTCCTCATCCGTTTTTTCTTCGGATGCTGGAGTCTCTTTTGCTGCCTCCACTAAGACAAGTGTTTCATCTGAAAACCACCGCTCAGAATCAATTGACAACTTAACATAACTAAAAAAATCATCTGCCTTTTCTACTTCTGCAATCTTACCGCATAGTCCACGCATGCTGTCAAAAAAGGGATATGTAACATTTATACCTCCCGAGATAGTAACTCCATACTCCCTCACCATATCGTCCCAATCCCGAACCATTACCGTGTCGCCTACTTTGAATTTGCTCATTGCTTCCCTCCTGTCAGCTTTACCAGAAATATCCTTCCGCCGCTCGTTATTACTGCAACTTTCCCTCTCAAATCCATTTTTTCTAGCGCATGCCGATACCCGCTATATGCGCTGGCCTGATTCTTATAGCAATCTTTGAAGGCAACCACTTCTGCTACTTCTTGCCCGCTTTTTGAAAAATCTTCAAGCATCCTCCGTGTCATATTCATCTGCTTCGTTCTTCCTTTAGGAAACACAACATCATAGTCCAATTTCATTTTTCTTCTCTTCCCGGCCTTATCGTCTGTATCAGTCCTTGCTCCTGTTTTGCTCGCGGCGCTATCGTCATCGGTGCTTGCCTGCTTCTCCTCCGGCCGCCCTCCTCCCTTTTATCGCATTCCTCCGGCGGACAGCCTCTTGGCGTTCCCGTATCATAGCAGTAGTGGCAGGCTTTGAGCGGTGCGTCCACATTACCCAGCTTTCTGTAATATCTGCATCCCTTGCATAGATTCATTTTTGCTCCTCTATCCAAATGACTGTGCGCTGATTCTTCCTGTCCGGCTCGCCCTTTTTAAGCCGCAGCTCGACGTTGTCAAAGCTGTCATCCAGAAGAATATCCGCCTGCACCAGCCCGTCCAGTATCATCTTACCCGAATAATTGTCCGGGTCTCTGCGCCGTCTGTCCGCAAAGTGATAGGTCAGCGTCAGTATTGCCCGCGCTATCGGCTCTTTTGGCCTTGGCCTGCAATATATCACCACCAGCTCTGCCCAGCGTTTTTTTGAGTGCCCGATACTCCCATATGTTTTCCCTCCCGGCAAATTGATTCAGGCTGGGCGGCACATATGGAATTGTGTATTCCAGCATTCCTAGCCCTCCACAAATTTGGGGCAGGCCTGAACGTGGTAGCTTATCATCAATTCGCTGCACTTTGGCACTCGATACTCTTTTTTAGTTGCTTCCCATCCGCGTACCGGGCGGAAGTCTATGCTCCACTCACAGCCGTTTCCTTTGCGCGGATTTGGCACAGCATGTTTACAGCTCCAGCATAGGGACCCGCTTCGCTTGCGCCTGCATACCTGGTATTTGCTCATTGGTATGCCCATCTGCTTTGCACAGTCTATGCTCCCGCCGATATTCTCTATCTGCCGGTACAGCTCACCTCTTCCGCATTCCCGCAACAGCTGCTGCGTCGGAAAGGTTTTCAGATGATATTCCTGCATAAACTCCCGGACAGCTTGGTGGACAGCCTCAGAAGGGCAGCTCTTCTTCGCTTTCATAGTCTACCTCCTGCATCCCTCCGAAGGTATCAGCGCTGGCGTTTGCTGCTCCGGGCTTAGCCAGAAACTCAATATCCTCTGCCTGAATTTCCGTTACATAGCGCTTTGAGCCGTCGTTTGCCTCGTAAGACCGAGTGCGTAGTTCACCAGCCACCGCAACCTGCTGTCCTTTCACCAGATATTTCGCGCAGTTGTCCGCCAGTCCCCGCCATGCGATGACGTTGAAGAAATCAGCCTGCTCCCGGTTCATGCGGCGTGTTACCGCTACGCTCATGGTCGCCACGTTTACGCCGTTTGGCGTTGTCTTATGCTCCGGCGCCTTTGTCAGCCGGCCAATGATAAACACTTTGTTCATATTCATTTTCCCTTTCTTCGGTCCAGTTTTTCTTGTTCTTTTTCCTTTCGATATTGTGTCAGTTGGTCAAGTGTACTTTCCATCTCATTGCGTATAAATCCAACAAACTGCATGTCGGTTTTATAATACTTGACGGTTCGGCATAATTGCTCAAGCCCTCTCAGCAGCTCAACCTCTGTACGCTTTTTTTCTTTTCCCATTATCGGCACCCTCCTATTTCCCTGTAACCACTTGCTCTTTTCCCTGCTTTCTCAAAATCCCGTTACAGCCCCAATACATCCGCATACCTGCCGAAGTTTTCTTTTAGCCCCGCCTGCCTTCTGTCCTCGCCCCCGAATTTGACCGGAATACACATTTCAAACAAGCGTGAGTAAACGCGCCTCTTCCGTATATCCTTTGGATTCTCAAGCTCTTTTCCGTCCAAATTCGTTGTAATAATGAGCGGCAATCCTTCCCTGCATCTGCTGTCAATGATGTTGTGCACAATCTCTCCGACATACTCAGTATCTCTTTCCGCTCCCAGGTCATCTATCACAACCAGCGGGAAACTATTCAGCTTGTCGATATATTCCTGCTTTCCCTCAAACATCCCGCTAAGGGTATTTGTCAGCCTTGCAAAGTTCGTCATCAGGCATGGGACGCCCTGATTGATTAAGGCGTTCACGATACACGCGGCCAGAAAGGTTTTCCCCACTCCCACATCTCCAAACAGAAGCAATCCTTTGCCGTCGGCCCGCATCTGTGCGAAATTTGCAACATACCGCTTTGCAATCAGGCTATATTGGCTATTCGGGCTGTCGCTGTTTTCAAAAGTCCATTGCTCCATCTGCGATTCCGGGAAGCCTGCCCAGCGCAGTTCTTTCACCCGCCTTTCAAACTCCCTTCGCTTTTCCTCCTCCGCTTCCCGCTGTTTTCTTTCAGCCGCACACTTGCAAAGGCACATCGGCGTTCTCTCAAACCCGAGAATAACTACTCTGGCCTGCTTTGGCGTATGGCATTTCCCGCAGTAAAGCAGCCCATCGACGATATAGTCTCCCTGCTCTGCCTTAATTTGCTTTTCTGATGCCCTTTCGATGCTGTCAAATGCACCTACAAAACCCATTTTTCTCCTCCTAGTAAAGAATCCCTTTAAACTTGCCATCCGTCAGAACGGCCGCGTCTTTTTTGTCATCAATCCTACTGGAATATGTGTTGCGCTCCCAGGTGCGTATTGCCGCTTTCCAGTCCTTCATTTTGTTTTTCCCAACCTGCCACCCATTGGCGGTGTAGTAATCAACAAACCTCTGAGCATCCACTTTGTTTTTTCTCTCAAGGCAGTATGCCTCTACCTGTTCAACCGTGGGCGGAGTGAAGCTTTTCTTTTTTTGTATTTTTTCTTTCTTGTTTTCGTTTCTGTTTTTGTTTATGTATATTAATGTGCTATCAACTCCTGCACGAATACCGCGCTCATTCCCATCCTCACTTTGCGCCCATGCCTGTTCGTATTCCGTTTCTGAAAAATGGAATAGGTGATACTTACCCGCCTGTCTGGCCTTTCCGGGAGCATATTCCAGGATGCCACGCTGCTTGAGCTTGTTCCTCGCGGAAGTGATGCCGGATATGCTCAGTCCAGTCAGCTGCTGCAATATCAGATTGCTCGCTGCAAACTCGGTTTTCCACATAGTCTTATTGTTTATGTGCACCAGTGCGTGCCATAAAGCAATCTCGCTTGTGGACAGTTGGTTTAACAGCAAATAATCGTGAAACGCATTCAGCTCTGCGATGTAGTTCATCCTCTGCCCCATTCCCTTTCAACTTGCTCCCGCAAGATATTGGTCTGAATCTTGTATACGTTTATTGCCTCCCGCGCCGCCTTATACAGCGCCTCAGCAATATCTCTCTCCTGCCTTAGCGCCGCTATTTCCTCCTGCCCTCGGCAAATGTCAGAAATGATGGTGACTGGCGTTCCCCTTTCCCGTTCTATCAGCATCGCTTTTGCAAGGGCTGTGCGGTATGCTGTTTCAGTTCTAGCACTGGAAATTGCTCTTTCCTTTGTCGCTTCCAGCGCCTTATCCATCATTGCTGACTTCTGACTTAACTGTTCTATCAGCTCGTATCCGTCCATGTTCTCCCCCTATAGCCTGCTTTTCAGGAACGTATCAATGAACTCTTTGCGTGTCCATCCAGCCATCTCAAGGCGCCGCTGAAACTCCTGCTGTACCCGCAGACGGAATGCTTTGTTTCGGTGAATCCCGTTTATCCCGCGGTGCACCTCGGGCGGCAGATATATCACGCAGTTATATTCTTCGCTCCATTTCCTGCAAGGGCCGCCAAAGACGTGGTGCTCTTCATACGGCCCCGGCGGCCTTTGCTCCCGCTCAATCGGAACTCTCATCGTTTGCCCTGCTCTGCTGTCTCAGGCAGTCCCCGCACATGCCGTACTTTTCCAGCACCACATCCGCTGAAAGGTGGTTGCCGTCTCTGGTCTTGCACGCTTTCATGGGCTTGCCGCATTTCGGGCAGAGCAGTTGCTCTTTGGGTGTCGGGCTGGGTGAATCCGAATCAGGGTCCGGCATTTCCTCAGTCGGAATACAAAACACCTGGAAACAGGCGTATTTGAATGCCACACTCATGGCCTTGTTGGTCGCCTTGTCTCCGCTGTCCATTCCCTCCCCGATGACAACTGTCTGTAAGTTGCTTCCATCGCTCGCCCAGAAGGTAAACCGTACACGGCAGATTGAATAAATGAGCAGGCCTCCTTTTGCTGTTTTATGTTCTTCTCTGGTCTGTTCCAGCACTTCTGGCACGACAAACACTTTGTATTTCGCAAGCAACGGATTTAGCGCGTTCATCACGTCATCCACGCCGCGATACATAAACCCCTGCTTAACATTTCTTTTTCCCTTTTCTATGGCTCCAAGTTCTTGCATAATGGCCGGAATCGCTTCATAAATTTTCATTTTCTCCTCCTATTTAATCTGCAAGTTCTGCCGCTCGACCAGCTGCGCGCCCGGGATAACTTCGCCGGTTTTAAGCAGCACGCCTATCTCCGTCTTGTTCGCTTTCGGTTCTTGCTGAACCAGCAAATCTTCTCTACCGGTTTCTTTTGCCCAAGCAAGAAATCCATCTTCTACCTCTACCGACCTACTGGTGCGAAAGCTCAGCGCGCTTCTGGGTGTTTCCAATTTCTTCTTTCCTGTGCTCAACATCGCGCTGTACAGATAATTCTTTAGCCGTTTGCAGGTGTTCTCTTTGGATTTTCGCCTCGTCTCCAGCCGCTTTTCCTCGGCCTTGATAGCCTCCGCCTCCGCGCTTAGATTTTTATACAAGCAGGCGATGTTATCCATTTTATCCTCAATCGCTTCCTGAATGGACTCCAGCGTATCTTTAACAGCCTCATCCGGCAGCATTTCCCCTTCTTCGCTCTCAATGAAGCTTAGAAAATCCAGGTACTTTTGAGACAGCTCGTAAAGTGTCATCGCTCTTCCTCCTTCACCATCCGCAGTGTTGCTTGGCAGCACCCTTTGCTAAAATGCAGGCCACTGTACCGTCCCTTATATTTCGGAAACTTTATCAAACACATCTCCTGTTTCTCCATATTTCTCCCTCCAGAGCTCATACCAAATCTTCTCTCTCTTGGCCGCTTTCTCTGCCCGCTTGATAAGCTCAAGCCGCTCCTGCTCCATTTGCGCAAGCAGTTCTAAAAGCTCTTCTCTGCTCATTTTCTTCCCTCCAATACTTTGTCTATGCCCCGAAGTGCCGCGAACGCGCTCTGGATGCGGTGCATCTCCTGATTTCGGTATTGCATCAGCTCCGCCGGGTCATAGCTTAGGTAGTAGCCCCGGCCATCCTGAAAGTTCAGGATTGGGTATTCCTCCCGCAGCAGCGCGATACCGTTTCTCATAACCCTGTCTTTCATCCCGGACATGGAGCGAAGGAATATCCTTCGCGTCGCGTTTTCCCTGCCTGTCCCAATATGCGGCAGGATGTGCTTTTCGGCATTTATAAACCTTGTATTTTCCTTGTGATGGCTTGAAAGGTCTATTTGTACCCTCTGCCTTGCAATCATGTCCAGCGCGTATTTTTCCAGTTCTGGCGGCGCGGGGACAATTCCATGCTCTATCATGCTGAACAGCGGAATTGTCATTTTGCCGTTGTATCCGTTTATGACTTGTGCTTGGGTCAATCCAGCCTGCTCTCTTAACGCTCTTATATAATGCAAAGCTTGCCTCCTTTGCTTTTTTGTGGTATCCTGAAATTGTTGAGTATCGGATACCTTGTATCCCTTTGAGCCGCCTGCAAGCGGCTCTTTTTTATTGCGCCTGCTGCATTCTCTCGCAGTACACCCAGATATTGCCATCGCTGTCCATTTCCAGATAGCAGCCTGCCTCACGCAGAGCCTGTGCATACCCCAGCGTCATTTTGTACCCGCTCTCTACTCCGACTAATACTTTCATGTTGTTTCCTCCTTTGTTTTTATTAAATTCTGTAATCTTGCATTTGCTTGCCGCCTATCTTACTAACCGTAATCCTTGCTGACTTTGTGCTTGCCTTAGCTCGTCTGCCGGCATCAGGACCACGCACATGTTTTGCGGGAGCATTCCCGATCCAGCTCTTGCTTTTCTTGCCAATACCTCTTCATAGCTTTTTGCAGTTTTCCTATTTTTCGGGAAAACGAGATGCAGATATTCTTCTGGCTCCCCAATGAGCTCCATGATTTTGTACATCTCGGTAATCGTCCAGTCTCCTTTACCCTGCATACGCGAAGTGATGTATCCATCAGACCGTTCGAGATGCTTGCCAAGGTCTCTTCTTTGAATATCCAGCTGTGAAAGCCGCTCTTTTAAATATGGATAACGTTTCATTGTTTCCTCCTTTCTAAATACTCTTTTGCGTTCTAAAATTCTTAATTCTTTATAGCCCCGCGCCCCCGTTTACAATTATTTTACAAATAAAATCAAGCGACAACTCAAAGTATATGATATACTGCACAGCATACAAGATATTGTGTACACAACCTATTTTTTGAATCTTGTAAATACAGCAGAAAGGAGTATGTGGATTGGCTAACAAAAGACAAACCAGTAAGGCTGTCGCTTCTAAGGCCTCTGACCTTCTTAAAAATAGCAACTCCAAGAAGGTCAAATCTGTTGCAGGTAGCGCATTATCTCAGACCAAGAAGGGCAAATAATTATGAGCTCCTTCTGAACAGCCAGCGGAAGTCATATCTCGAGAAGAATTCCGAGTGAATGGCCATCGCTTCGGCAACAAGAAAATCTTGTCTTCCATTTATTTTTCCGCTGATTGTGTTTCTGTGTAGCCCTAGCACATTAGCAAGGTCTACAATCTCTATCCTATCTGCATGCATTGCGGATTTAAGATTAGAGTACATTTTAACTACCTCCTTTAATGGAAATTATGAAAGGAATTAAATGAAAAAAACTACTTTACGAATAACGGGCATCAATGAAATTCAAGATTCTATTAGCGCTACCTTACAAACACTGGAGAATTTCTCAACGCCTGCCGGGATTGATATGGCTGAAATCCTTACGCCTGAATTCTTGCAAACCACATCATCACTCAGTTCCTTTGATGAACTTTTAGACAAGAGCGGTTTTAAGGTTGAGACACAAGAGGATTTTATCGCCATACCAGAAGAAGAATTTGACCAGTATATCAGAAGCATTTCTAGCTTTAATTCTTGGAGTGATATGCTCGATTGTGCTTTTGAAGAATACATTGCTAATCAATTAGAATTCTAGCTCTCATGCTGTCCGAATATTTGTTTTACTAGAACATCTATTTCGGACAGCAACTTTTTTATTTCCTCAAGCTGTTCAATTTTCAGTTTCAGGTTGACTTCTCTATTTGCCATACTTTCCTCCTTTCTAGACGCTTTGTCTTGATATTAAATTGTGGTTGCTTCCACTTTTTTACAAATACTGCTATCCTTTTCTTATCCACAAAAAATTTAAGGAAAGGAGGTAGTTTCATGCTACGCATCATAGGTTTAGATAAATTTTGTTCCGTTATCAATGATTTCAAAGCTTCCGGTATTCAGGTAAAGGTATTTGGTTCTAATGAAGAAATTTTTACCGGGTGGTTTGATGAACCTAGAAAATCGAATACACTTAGCGTCAGATTAGTTGCAATGACTTCTGTTGGAACGCTTTATTGTAATGAAAGGTTCAATCTTGACAAAGATTCTGAATTAGTCGAGCAAGCCAACGCTTTAATTACTTCTCTCGAAATCACAAACGCGGAATTATCTTTTGGTGATGGAAATGGTAAGATTTCCATCAAGTAGCTTTCACTGGCATAGGCCTATCGGTCTATGCCTTTTTCTAAAAGCTTCAACGCCTCTATTGCGACCATTTCATCTTTGGTTTCGCAAAACAGTCTCAGCGCCTCCTTGTTAATAAAACCTCTAAGCGTTCCTTCAGAACCTTCACGTATTTTTTGTAGTGTCTCTTCAAAATTTTTCTTTTTCATTTCTTCCTCCTATTTAAGCTCTCTCGCCTGATATTAAACTGTATTTACTTCCATTTTTTTACAATATCCTTCATAATAAAATCATTGTAGAGAGGTATTGTATTATGAAAAAAGATTCCTTGCTTCCTTTCATAAGGCCAAACGAAAAGGCTTATAAAAGATATGTTGCATATCGCTTGAAAGAAAAGATAAAACTCTTTTTCTCTCGCTTTAGGAAGGTTCTCAAGATAATTTCCAACATAATTCTTTGGATTTGTGCTGTTGGCGGGTTTGTCTTATCTCTTATCCAATTTTTTCAGGATTCGTAACAAACAAATCGTCTGCACAAACATCATGAGTGCTTGCCCTAGCTTTGCGTAGTCCATGCTTGTCTCCTTTCCATTTGACGGCCTACCCGCCGCCGTGTTATTCTGTGTTTAGAATAGTTCTTAAGCTATGCTGTTCGATATCTTGAATAGGAGGTTCCTTATGAATACATGTAAGCTTGCTTATGATTTAGCTTTAATTTATACGAAAACTCAATATGACGAAGCTTTGCGCCAAAAAACTATACCGATAGCACTACACCATCCCCAAATTTTAGAAGACTCATCATTCTTAGCAGAAACCTTTACTGAAATGTATATTGGACTTCTCAATTCTCCTGGTTTGTTTTCGGATATTGAAGAGTGGGAACCAAGGCTTCTCGGCAATGAAGAATAGCTAGCTCGCACGCTCTCTCTAATTCTCTGATTTTGATACCTTCCTGGTTCGCGAGTTGCACAATTGTTTGTGCAAACTTTATTGCTATGTTTTCTTTTGGTTTTCTAAAAAAATGCTTGCTTTCCATCACTTACCCTCATTCAATTGACGATTTGGTTAATCCTGTGTTATCCTTTGCCTAGAACAACTCTTCCACGGTGCTGTTCAGGACTTTTGCTATCAGCATAGCGGTTTTTAAACTCGGCCTTTGCGTGCCGTACTCTATACGCTGATAGCTTGTTTCAGTAATATTGGCTTGCTTTGCAACTTCCACTTGCGTCAAGCCTGTTTTTTGTCGTTTTACTTTAAGTTTTGTGTTATGCACTACCCTCCCTCACTTTCTTAGTAACACTACATATTATGTTGTGTTCTGCTCTTAGCATACACTACACATTATGTTGTGTCAAGTATTTTTTAATCTTTGGAGGCTTGACATGGCTAAATTTATGGGCAAAATCGGTGAACGTATTAGAACTTTGCGAACCATGAACAACATTACCCAAAAGCAGCTTTCTGAAATACTCGGCATATCTGTAGTATCTTTGCAGCGTTTTGAGTATGGCTCTGCACGGCCTAGCTTGGATACTCTTCTCATTCTTGCTGATTACTTTAATGTCTCTCTTGACTATCTTGTCGGCCGCTCTGATAACCCTACCCGGCACTAACTTTATTGCCTCCCTCACAGGAGGCTTTTTGCTTGTCCCTTTTTCCTGTTCTTTGCCTACCATTAAACCGTGCTATATTCCATTTTTTTACAGAATCCTTCATAATGGCATCATAAAGGAGAATTTTTGCCATGAAGAAGAAATACATTTTTGTCGCTGCCATTTTGAGTGTGTTGCTTATTGTGTTGCTCGGGCAGATTTTGAATGCTATTTTTACCGCGCCCTCGCCATCTGTCTCACCTTCACCATCAGTTTCTCCATCACTGCTACCCAGCGTGAGACCATCGCCTTCTCCTTCTCCATCTCCTTCGCCATCACCATCGCCCAGTGAAGAACCAACACCTTTGCCTGATGATACACCTGCGCCTTCTCCTACGCGCAAGGCCTCTTCGACACGCAAACCGGATGCTGTTTCTGCTCCGACACTCAACCCTACACCTACTCCAACGCCTACGCCAGAGCCAACACCCACGCCAGCGCCTACCCCGACACCTACGCCGGAACCAGCCGACACGCCTGTCACAGTATGGATTGGAGAAACGGGCAACAAATATCACCGCGAAACCTGCCCTACCTTGAAAGGAAACGGCCATGAAGTTTCTTATGGAACAGCACTTTCACAAGGTCGTGATGCTTGCAAAGTCTGCAAGCCATAGGTTCCGCTGGCCTTATCCGCCGCTCCTCGTGGGCGGCCTTTTATTGTGCTTTTCTCTTTGCTGTGCTCTCGGTCTCTATGGCTTCTATCCCCTTCCCTATAAGAAAGCGCAGCATTTCGGCCTGAGTGTCGTTATAAAATTTTTCTTTTTTTAACTGGTCAAGCACAGGCTCCCACTCTGGCAATAAGGTAACCATTGTCCTTTTAGTTCTCATAGTCATAAAATTCACCTCTCTTTCCAGTGTATCACTGTATCTCTTGCTGTTGATATCATTATAGAGTATCAGTGATACACCTGTCAAGAACTTTTTTAAAAATTGTATCTTTACATCAGTGTATCACCATGATATTATATACACCAAGGAGGCAATATTATGGCGACAAAGAGACAACGATATATGATTTCCGTAGACGATGAGATGTTTAAAGCGATTGAAGATTTTCGATTCGAGCGCCGCTTTCAAACACGCTCAGAAGCCACTACCGAACTTATTCGTCTCGGATTGGAAGAAATAGAAAAAGAAAAGAAGGCGCAAGAAAAGAATCTTTACAACATGCCTACCAAAAACGATAGCTATCTTGATAATGTTTATGGTGAGGCCGCGGCCTTCGGCGGTGATTCTGCAAGAATCCCCGTATCAAAAGAAGCTCTTGAAGAGCTTCTGCGGCGCTCGGCCAAGGATGAGTTGTAAATAATTACCAGCGCAATATCCATGTACTTTCTGATAAGGTATAGTTAACGAACTTAATTATATTACCCGGAGGAAAGTATGAAAAAAAGTGAGATTAAAAAGCTGGTTGGGCGCACGTATTTTGATTCTGTTGATGAAATGACACCACGCGACATCTGCATGAGTTATCTCAAAAAGCACGGATGGCTGGTTATTACAATGGGTGAAGGTGGCAATGGAAACGAAATGCTTCATACGCTAAACCTAGATGACTTTTCACACGGCAAAGCATCTTTTGCATATGAGAATAAGGTTACACGCTTTGTTGCAATAGATGCCAATTTAAGCGCTAACGATTATACGCTATATCTCGCTCACGAATTGGGGCATATCCTATTAGGCCACCCCCTCGACGCTCTTACTCCAGAACATGAGCAGGAAGCCAACACATTTGCCATAGCATTCACGGCTTTAAAACCTCGTTTTCGTTTTACTCGTGTAATTAGTTTGGTTTCGGCCTTGGCATTTATGGTGTGTGCTGCCGGATATTTTATCGGATTTAGCACGGGAAAAGCAAAAGCCACAAACATATACCCTGCACTTGCTCCTGCCGCCAGTACTTCATCAGATGCAGACCCGAACAAGGTCGTGTATTACACGGCCAGCGGCGATAAGTATCACAACTCGGGCTGTCCGCACATCAAAGGCCGCCCTACTCTATCTACTACATTGGGACAAGCGGAAATTTTAGGACTAGAGCCTTGTAAATCATGCTTGCCTGACAAAGATTAAAAATAAGAAATAAAAAAAGCGCCTGTCCGGCGGCAACCAGACAGACGCGATGCGGAAGCGGAAACGCAAATGCAAGATTACAGTCATTACACTTTATACCTATCCATCTCCCTGCCCTTTTATTTTACCATGAGGGCCGGGAAAATAAAAGGAGTATTTTTATGGCAAAAAACAGAAGAAATGCGGCAGAGCCTGTCTGGAATGAACAGGAAGGTTGTTGGTATCACAAGAAGCAGTATCACGGAGAGCGCAAAACCTTCCGCTCCTATGTGCCTGGTGCACGAGGATTCAAAGATTGTCTGGCGCAAGAAAAAAAGTGGCTGACGGATAAGCGCCGTGAAGCTGCTTTTGGCAAAGATTCTAGTGAGATACCATACAATATTCGAGTAAAAGAATTAGGGATGAAATGGATTACAGAGCTGAAGCTGGCTGGCACCAGCCGAGACTATTATAGTCAGTATGAACGCTATTTGCACGGCTATGTTTATCCGTCCTACGGCGTTCGTCGAGTGTCCAGTCTAGTTGAGCAGGATTTACAGGACATTATCCTCAATGCATACGCTCACCCTGTCAGCGAAAACCATACCCATCTCTCTCATAAGACGCTGACAAAAATTCGTGCCTGCCTCATGACTTTCTTAAAGTATGCCAGAAAATGCGGCGTTTCTACGCTGCGCCCTGAGGATTTGTATATTCCAAAACAAGCAGCAAAGAACAAAAAACTTCCTCTTCAAAAATCAGACCTTAAAATTCTATTTTCTGAAGATACCACCAAATATAACAGAAAAATCGTTCAGGATTGGTATATTCACGCCTATCGAGTGGCCGTTATTCTTGGCCTGCGCCCGGGTGAGCTGGCGCATATTCAGGACAAGCGCGACATCAAAGGGAAGCGCTGCTATTTGCGCGGCTCTATCAATGTGCACGGAGAATTTACCCAAGGCAAAAATGCTAATGCTATCCGCAATTTTATTCTGCCTGAGCTTGCCATACAGGAAATTGAAGCTCAGAGGCAAATGCTGAAAGAAGCTAGCGTCTGTAGCCCTTTTCTCTTCCCTGGCCGAGACGGAGAACACTTAGTGTATGAAACCTACCGCGCAAATTGGGAACGCTACCGCGATTTTCACGGGCTTACTCCCCGCACACTTTATGAAATGCGGCATACCTATTTTGCAATCAATAAAAGCAATCCTGTTGAGCTATTAAAAATTATGGCTGGACATAGCAAAGACTTTGATTCCTTTGAGTTCTATGGAGGCGAGCTGGAAGATGATTCCCAGCAGTTGGCATATATTATAGATAACACTGTGCGCGCGATATTAGAGGATAACTCTGGGTCTATCATTTCCTTTCCATATGAAAGATAGCTTTTATCTTTCTGAACGTTGCCTCTTTTCATATTTATAAAGTGTCCCAAAAGTGTCCCAAAAAGTGCCCCAAACAAATTTTGGCATTAAAAAACCGCTTAACAAAGCGGTTTTTCGTGGTGGAGCCGAGGGGAGTCGAACCCCTGTCCGAAGATTTTCGTGATAAACTTTCTACAGGCTTAGCAAAAAATATGGCATTCCCCTCTGGCGTACCTTTTTTGCTGGAAGCCATCGGGTAGTCTTGCAAATCCGCATCCATCCTCAAGACTGCAGATGGAGCAGTTCCCCGCCATAATTGGCGTCACCCCAGGCCGGGCGGGAGGGGCCTGGTTAGACGAGCTGCTTAAGCAGCAGCTAATTCGTAGTTATTATCTGCGTTTAAATTTAATTCCCACTTTTTTAGCGCAGCTTTGGGCACTGCGGCCTGCTTATCTACCAAAAACAATCCCCGTCGAAACCAGTACGGCCCCAGGAAAAGCATATCTTATTATATGCTTTTTTTCTGCTTTGCGCAACTTTTAGCGTATGGATATTTTTGCCGATTGCTCTACATCCCTGCGCACAGCCTGCTCCTTTAAATCCTGCCGCTTATCATAGAGCTTCTTGCCGCGCGCCAGGCCCAGCTGCACCTTCACTCTGCCATTCTTCAGATAAAAACTGAGCGGAACCAAGGAATACCCCTTGATCGTGGTCAGCCCCATCAGCTTTGCGATTTCGGCCTTATGCAGGAGCAGCTTTCTGGAGCGCAGCGGATCTTTATTAAAAATATTGCCCTGCTCGTAGGGGCTGATATGCACATTGTGCAAAAACATCTCCCCACCCTTAACCTGCGCATAGGAGTCCCTTAAATTCACTTTTCCTGCCCGGATGGATTTTACCTCCGTGCCCGAAAGCTCAATACCAGCTTCATAGGTATCCTCGATAAAAAAATCATGCCGTGCCTTTTTATTGGTGGCGACGATTTTGATTCCTTCTGCCATTTCTCTTCCTCCCTGCCTTTTGCTTCTGCTCTGCGCTCTTTTCTTTCCGCTCCTCCCGCGGGAAGCTCACAAGCGAAAACTCTACGCGGGCATGCTCCACATCGGCGCTCTTTGCCTTTACTTTGACCTTATCGCCCAGATTAATGCGCTTTTTGGTGCGCTCTCCCAACACGCAGTATAGCTCCTTAAAATAGACAAAGTAGTCGCTGCGAATTTCCGAAAGCGGAATCACGCCTTCCACCGTGTTTTCCAGCTCCACAAAAATCGCCGTATTTGCGACGCCGGATACCACAGCATCAAAGCTTTTCCCGATAAACTGCTGCATATACTCCGCTTTTTTCATGGCGTCGACCTGGCGCTCTGCATCGATGGCGTTGCGCTCCCGCTCGCTGGAGTGCTTGGAAATCTGCACAAGCTCCTTTTCCAGCTGCTCTAAACGCTGGTAATCCATCGTGCCCTCAATATAATCCGTAATAACCCGGTGCGCCGCCAAATCCGGATAGCGCCGGATTGGAGAAGTAAAATGGCTGTAAGCGCTCGATGCCAGGCCAAAGTGTCCGGCGTTTTCCGTACTGTAGCGCGCCTTTTTCAAGGAACGCAGCGTTACCCGGTTGATGATATTCTCGGCGCTGGTTCCTTTGCTCTTTTCCAACACAGTCTGCACCGTTTTGCTCCGCAGTTTCTCTCCTGCCGGCAGGCGGTATCCGAAATTGGAGAGAAAAATCGAAAGCTCTCGGATGCGCTCTTCATCCGGCGTTTCATGAATGCGGTAAATAAAGGGCAGCTCTGCCTGAGCGAAGATCTCCGCTACCGTGTTGTTGCAGGTTACCATGAACTCTTCGATAAGCCTTTCCGCTGTCCGGTGCTCGCGCAAAGCGATGCGGACGGGCTTGCCTGCCTTATTCAGCTCGATCTCCGCTTCCCCAACTTCAAAATCGATGCTGCCCTTCTGGAAACGCAGCGCCCGCATATTCTGTGCGAGCTCCTGCATCTGGCGCAAATCCTCGATGATATCCGAATACTGCGCTATCAGTTCTTGGTCGTTTTCCTCCAGCATACGGTTTACCTGCCCATACGTCAGCCGATGGCAGGATTTGATTGCCGTTTTGCCGATGCGGTGCGATACCACCCTGCCCTCCGGCGTGATCTCCATAAAGCAGGAAAGCGCCAGGCGCACCACTCCCTCATTGAGCGAGCAGAGCCCGTTGGAAAGCTGCTCGGGCAGCATCGGGACAACGCGATCCAGCAAGTAGACACTCGTCCCCCTGGCGAGGGCCTCTTTATCCAGAGCAGTCCCTTTTCGCACATAGTGGCTCACGTCCGCAATATGCACACCCAAGATCGCGTTGCCGTTCTGCACCCGCTCTATGGAAACCGCATCGTCGAAATCTTTGGAGTGCTCGCCATCGATGGTGAAAATGCGCTTATCATAGAGAAGTTCCCGCCCCTTTAAATCTTCCTCCAGAACAGTTTCTCCCAGAGCATCGGCCTCTTTCTGCACCGCTTCCGGGAAACCTGCGTATAATCCGAAGCCCCTTGCCACGCTTAAAATATCCACGCCTGGCTGCCCGGGGTATCCCAAAACTTCTTCAATTTTGCCTTCCGGTGCCTGAGAGCCGATGGCGCGCTTTGTGATAGAAAGCAAAACCTTCTGCCCGTTTTTTGCGCCGTTTCCGCCCTGACGCGGGATATAGACATCCGGCGTTGTCCCATTGTCGCAGACGACAAATGCCGCCTTCGCGCTCTTTTCGAACGTCCCTGTTACCCGATACGGCAAAGCAGAGAGCGCGCGGACTACCTTGCCTTCTCTGTTTCTCCCGCCGGTTTTGACGATCTTGGCCAATACCGTTTCGCCGTCAAACGCGCCGCCCAGCTGAGATGCGCCGATAAAAACGTCTCCGTTTTTCTCATCGCGCACAAAACCAAATCCGCCCCGCTTGATCTCCAGCTGTCCTTTTACATAGTCCATCTGCGCCAGGCTGGCATATTTGCGCTTGCGCGTCAATAAAACATCTGCATTTTCTTCCATTGCCGGCAGGATCTCTGCAAGATCCGCATTCGGAAAAAGCTGCTGAATCTGCTCTCTGTCGGCGACTCCCTGCCCCTCAATATATTCTTTTATTTCGTCGTAATACTGCATATAACCTCTTTTTTATTTTTATCTCTCTATCTGCTCCTGATAGAACGGAATAAAAAAACGCCTTTTAATTGGAAAGGCGTTTTCTATCTTTTTTAGAAGAATCTCTGAATCAGCACCAGCGCAGCTGCCAAGACCATAAAGACAACCGCCGCTATCTTGGTGAGTTTTGAGAGCAATGCGTCCAGCCCTCTTGCTTTCGAACGGCCAACCTGCGCGCCGGATATCATGCTGTTTGCGTTGCCGTTTTCATCCGTCTGGAGCAACACCACAACAATGAGAAACAAGGAGCAAAGGCAAAGCACTATCTTAATAATGAGGGATACAACGTCCATCAATCACTACCTCCAATATCATACAACAAAATGTAGTATAACATGGAACTATCCCAATTGCAAGAGAATTTTTACTTTTCCCGGGAAAAGCCGCAGTCTCGGGGTTAGGGCGCCACGACTCCGGGCTCCGCATACTCCGTCAGCCCCAAAAAGCCTCTGATTAGGCGGTGCCATCCCGAGCCAAAGCTCTGCTCCTTCACATCCTGATCCACTGCCAGGGCGACAGAAATCTCACCTTCCGGCGCTGTTATCACAATTTTTCCGACAATCTGCCCTTTTTGCAATGGTGCCGCCAGATCGTCCACCTGAATATTGGTCGAAATGCTGCCCTCTTCGCCTTTTTTATATAGGATGCTCAGATCCTCTTTCGCATATACTCCAACTTCTTTCACATCTCCGTTGGCGACTGGCAGTGTCTTGACTTTCCCGCCCTGCTGCGCGATCTGCTTGACGCCGAACGTCGCAATCGCATATCCGATGAGCTCTTCCGCCAATTTAAAACGGCTGCCCGTATCCTTATCGCCTATCACAATGACAATAAACCGCCCACCGCCGCTTTTTGCCGAAATTGCCGCGCTATAGCCCGAGCTGGGGGTTGAGCCGGTAGACATGCCGTCATACAGGTCGTTTTTGATGAGGACATTGGAGTTGCTCATCTCGGTCTCCCGGCCGCTCTCGTGGGTAAAGGTATCCAGCCAGATGGCGCTGTATTTGAAAAAGCCGCTGTATTTGGAAAGTTCCGCGGCGATGACCGCCAGGTCGTTGGCCGAAACCAGGGATTCGGAAGAGATGCCCGTGCAGTCGGCAAACGTGCAGGAGAGCCCAAGCTCTTTCGCTCGAGCGTTCATCAGCTCGACAAATGCCGCCTCGTTTCCTGCCACATGCTCAGCCAGCGCCGTTACCGCGTCGTTGGCATTGCACATGATCGCCGGCTTTAAAAGCGTCTCGAAGGAATAGCTGGTGCCTGAATCCAAAAATACGCTGGTTCCGCCCTTTTTCGCGGCCTCCTGGGAAACCCGGACGCTGTCTTCCGAACGCACTTTTCCATCAGCCAAAGCTTCAAAAAACAGCAGGTAGCTCATCAGTTTCGTCAGGCCGGCCGCATGAAATTTTTCATCGCCGTTTTCGCTGGCGATGATCTGCCGGGTATTTGCTTCGATCAGCGCATATGCCTTTGCTGTCGACTCAAATTCCTGCGCCCGCACTGTAATCATCGGCATAGCCGCGGCAACGAAAAAAACTGCCAGCAAAATACTCACAAATTTTCTACTCTTATTCATACCAATTTCTCCTAAATTCCGCTTTCTTCATTCTATTCCAGCTAAAATAGCGTATATTCCAACACTTCAAAAACTCCATCCAGCAATACCGCTTCGATCAGCGCGAAAATTGCCCAATAGCCCAGGTGAATTGCATATTGTTTCAAATACGGCAGAGACTGCCTGCCAAGCTCCACGCTGCTTTTTGGAATGTTCCTTTCGCGCAGCTGCTGGCTTATCTGCCTGATGGAGATGAGAAAGAGCAAGGAGATTGCTATGCTCTGCATGAGCAGCTGAAGCAGAAAAACAATGCCTCCGAGCAGGGTTTTCATTCCGGATAATCCGCCAAAAATGCACCCCCATGCGCATCCATATGCGCAGAAAAGGGCAAAACTGCTCAGCAGAACAAAGAATATGCCAAGCAGCGTGTTGCTCCCCCAATAAAGCGCCAGGCAAACGAACATTCTCTGGGAGCATAGGCGAAAAAAGCGCGCAAAAAGCGATACTCCAATCCCATACCCAAAAACCGAGTGCAAAATCTGTTTTTGCACCCCGCTCTCAAACAGCCTGATGCTGGAAAGCCCCGCCGACAGCGAAAGCGTAACGAGCAAAAAGCCAAATGCAAAAACCGGCCATTCTTTTTTTAAATCTTCAAATTTTTGCAACAAAAAAATCCCCGCCTCATGGTATCTTATGAGGCAGGGAGATGGCATATTCTAATCGATCCGCAAAAGGTTGATATTGATATAATCGGCGACTGTCGCGATAAAAGCCGCATTGGTAGGCTTTCCCTTCTCTGCATCTACCGTATAGCCGAACAGCTCTTCGATATAGGTGATGTTGCCGCGGTTCCAGGCCGTCTCAATGGCATGGCGGATATTGCGCTCGACGCATTTTGTATTGGTCTGAAACGCTTCGGCGATCTTCCCGTACAGCTTTCCCGTGATGGATTTGAGCATACTCGGATCCTCCAGCACCAGGCGAATTGCCATTCTCGCATAGGAATAGCCCTTCAGATCCGGCGAGAGGCCGATGCTCAGCAAAACCTTCGTAATGATGGGCAGATAGGATTCTCCGTCTACAAAGCTAACCATGCGCTCTTCAATTTCGTCTTTTTCCAGCAGATCGCGCACTCTGCCCACGAATGCCTCATAGGCAATCGGCTTTTGAAGAAGGTAATCTGCTCCATTCTCAAAGCTGCGGCGGATAAAGAAATCTTCGCTCACACCCGAGATCATGATGATCTTCGTCTTCTCCTTGACGCCGCGATCCCGTATCTGCTCTAAAACGCCTAAGCCATCGATCACAGGCAAAATCATATCGATGATCATAATATCTGGGCGAATTTTTTCAAATTGCGCCAGAGCCTCGCCGCCATGGAAGGCAAACTGCACAGATGCAAAGAAGCCGCATTTCTCCGCATATTTTTTTATCAGCAATAGAAACTCTCTATTGGCGCTTACAGCAAATAACTTGTATTGTCGACCAGAAAGCACGGGATTTTCTCCTACATTCTTCAAAAATAAGTTTCGTTTCTATATTATACCTTATAAATAGATTTTCGACAATACATAAGCTGGCTGTGCTCTGCCAATATACTCTTTATTCCTGAACCGAATACATCTCATTGAGCATCCAATCCAGATAGATGCCATAGCCCTGCGTCGGATCGTTGACAAACACATGCGTAACCGCCCCGATCAGTTTTCCATCCTGGATCACAGGGCTGCCCGACATGCCCTGCACAATCCCACCTGTGATGCCCAGCAGCTCTTCGTCGTCAATTTTGACGATAAAGCTCTTTTGTGCAGGTGAGTTTTGGGGCGTTACCTTGACGATCTGGCAGGAATATTCCCGAATCCCGCCGTCGTCCAGCGTGCAGAGCAGTGTCGCATCCCCTACTTTCACTTCCTCTCTTTTGGCAGCAGGGATCGCGCTTTGATAGAGCTTATTATCAATCTCTGCGGCTGCATTGCCATACAGTCCGTAGTCAGTATTCTTTTTGATATAGCCGATCACTTCATCGCCATTTCCAAAGCTTCCTCGCAGTTCGCCCGGCTCGCCCTCTTCCCCTTTGACAACCTCCAAAATCTCGGACTCCACGATCTCTCCGTCTTTCACTGTGAGCAGCTTGCCCGTATCCACGTCTGTGATGGCGTGCCCCAGCCCCGCAAATTTTTTGCTGGCTGGATCGTAAAAAGTCAGCGTCCCGACGCCAAGCGTGCTGTCCCGGACCCAGACGCCCAGCTTCCATAGCCCATCATCTGCATCCTGAACAGGGCAGATGGTGAGCTCCAGAATCTGGTCGCCCCGCCGCACAGACAGGCGCGCCTCCCCTTCCTCGTGGTTGATGAGCTCGGATAGATGCGCCGCGTCTTTGATCTCAGTTCCATTATATTTCTCGATAATGTCGCCCGCCTGCAACCCCGCCACTTTTGCTGGGTTGACCTGTTCCCCAGACTTTGAGCGGATGTTCATGCTGCCCACTACCAGTGCGCCTTTGGTATGCAAAAGCACGCCGATGCTTTGCCCGCCCGGGATCAGCATGGCCTCTTCCATCACTGTGATCCTGATCTCTTTTACTTTGATGCCAAATACCATGAGGTTTGCCTTGCAATTCCCCTGGTTTTGCCCAGAGATCACCAGCGGCTGGCTGAGGGAATAGCTTCCCCCGTTTTTGAGCGAGTTCCCTTGCAGTGTTACCGCCGCGACGCTCTCCTCATTTTGCTCCATTTTCAGCTCAAACGGGAATCCAACATCCAGAACCTGGGAATTCCCCCCTACCAGGAAGATTTCCCCTGGGACATCTGAAATGCCCACGACAACTCCCGCTGCCGCCAGGGCAACTACCAGCAAAAAGACGCCTAAAACTGCATATTTAAAACGACTCATTTTTCGCATAAAAAGACACCTCAAAAAAATATTTACTGAAAATAGTATCTTTTCCGAGATGTCTTTTTATGCGATATCTGATGCTTTTACAGGATTTGCTTTTTTATCTTTTTTGCGTTTGCCAAAAGCTCGCGGCCATGTGCAATCGCCGCCTCGCTATGGATGCCGCCCGAAAGCCGGGCGATCTCCTCTGCAACCTCGTCGCCCTGCAGCTGGCGCAGGGTTGTATAAGTCTGGCCATCTTGCTGTACTTTTTCGATGAAAAAATTGCGATCTCCCATGGCGGCCAGCTGCGCCAGGTGCGTTACGCAGATAACCTGCCTTGCAGAAGAGATTTTTGCGATTTTCTGCGCCACCATCTGCGCCATGCGCCCGCTGATTCCCGTATCAATCTCGTCGAAAATCATCGTGCCAATCGCTTCTCTTCTGGCCACGATGCTCTTGATCGCCAGCATGATGCGCGAAACCTCGCCGCCGGATGCCACTTTTGAAAGATGCCGCAGCGGCTGCCCCGGGTTGAGCGAGACCAGCAGGCTCACTTCATCACAGCCATTGGCGCTGTAATCCTTTTTGCGGAAATCGCATGCAATCTGAGCACCCTTCATGCCCAAATCGCCCAACTCCTGGGCAATTTGCGCGGCCAGCTTTTGCCCCGAAGCCTTTCGCTGGGCCGACAGGCGATCGGAAAGCAGTGCGAGAGCACTCTCCTCCCTTTCCAGCTGTTTTTCCAGCTCTGCCATGCGAATCTCGCTGTGCTCCAGCTCTTCATAATCCTGCTGGGCTTTTTCCAAAAAAGCCAAAATTTCCTCGATGCTCCCGCCATATTTGCGCTTGAGCGAAGAGATGGCCGCAAGCCGCTCTTCCAGCACTGCCAGCCGCCCTTCATCAAAAAGCACGTCTTCCGCCAGCGCTCCAATATCGTAGGATGCTTCTTCGACGGCATAATATGCGTCGTTCAGCCCTGCGGCCAGCTTCTCATAGCGCTCATCCAAAGATGCAATGGCCTGAAGCGCATGAATTGCCGCATAAAGCTGAGAGACCGCGCCCTCGGCGCCGCTCAGCGCATCCTTGGCCTCATTCAAATTCTGGGCGATTTTCTCCGCATGGAGCATCTTTGTCTTTTCCGCAGAGAGCTCCTCCTCTTCGCCGTTTTTGAGCGAGGCTCTCTCGATTTCATCGATCTGATACTTCAATAAATCCAGCATTCTGGCTTTTTCTGCGGCATCTTTCTGCAAAGAAGAAAGCTTTGCCCTGGTCTGTGCATATTGTGCAAAAGCCGCGGCAACCTGTTCGCGCAGCTGAGCTGCCTCTTCATCGGCAAAAGCATCGATGAGCGCCAGGTGCGACTTATCATCCAGAAGCTGCTGCTGTTGGTTTTGCCCATAGATATTGACCAGATGCGAGGCGACTTCCCTCAAAACCGAAAGGCTGACCAGCCTGCCGCCAATTCGGCAGATATTTTTTCCGGAAGCGCTCAGCTCTCTGGAGATGATCAGCTCCTCTTCCGGCTCGATGCCGTATTCCTGCATCGCTTCCAGCAGCTCCTTCTGATCGGGCTCGCAGGAAAACTGCGCCTCAACATAGGCGCTTTGTTCCCCAAATTTGATGAGCTCGCGATCTCCTCTGCTCCCCAAAATCAGGTTCATGGAATCGACGATGATGGATTTTCCGGCCCCAGTTTCCCCGGAAAGCACGTTAAAGCCATCGCCAAAGCGCACGCGCAGTTCTCCGATAATTGCAATATTTTTGATATACAGCTCTAAAATCATAAGTTGCCCCCAAGGCAAATTATCTTGTCATCCCCATCAGCGTCTGCACGACACTGCCCGTCTTTCCATCTTCAACGGCCAGGAAAATTGTATTATCTCCTGCGATACTGCCCACGACCCCGGGCAAATTGAGGATATCGATCGCCTCACCCGCGCTGGATCCGCCCCCGGAAAGCGTCGTTACGACGACGATATTGCCGGCGCTTTTGATGGAAGTAACCGTCTCCTTAAAGATGCGCAGCAGCCTTTCGGTATTAACTACCGTCGAAAATTCATTGACCGCATATTTATAAACGCCCTTTTCCGCCTGCACCTTGATCAAATGCAGTTCCTTAATATCCCGTGAGACCGTCGCCTGCGTAACGTGAAAGCCGACTTCCTTCAGCCTCGCAGAGAGCTCCTCCTGGGTATCTACGTTATGCTCCGCAATAATTTTCAGGATTGCCCGATGCCGTTTTTCTTTCATTACCTTCCCTTGCCTTGCTTTTATTTTGCGCTCCACTCCGCAAATTTTTCTTCCAGTAGAGCAAAAAAGTTCTGATCTGCCGTTTTGAGAAATTTCGCTTTGATTTCTGAGCGCGTCAAGCAGATATACTCATCGGGTGAAAATTCAAAATGCTCCTGCCCATCCAGCGTTACCGCGCCCCGCTCTCCTCCGCGGCGAATCAAAACGGATACCCGCTCTTCTGCGCTGACCACATAGCTGTTGCTTTGCAGGGAATGCGGGCAAATGGGCGTGATGAGCAGCATATCCGCTGTCGGCTCCACAACCGGCCCGCCCGCAGAGAGCGAATAGCCTGTGGAGCCTGTCGGCGTCGAGACAATTACGCCATCGCAGCGGAAATCTCCAACTTTCTTTTCGTTCACCAACACCCGCGCATCGATGATGCGCAGAATATCCCGCTTGGAAATGACGGCTTCATTGAGGGCATATCCCAAAAATCTTTTTTCCCGCCCATCCTGGCTAAGCACAGATGCCTCCAGCATGATGCGCTCCTGCACTTTATAATCCCCTGACAGGATTTGATCCAAAGCGCCTTCCAGATCCGCAAGCTGCGTATCCAGCAAAAACCCCAGGCGGCCCAAGTTGATGCCAAAGAGCAGCGCGCCTTTTTTTGCATATTTGCGGGCCGCTGCCAGAATCGTCCCATCGCCGCCAAGGACAAATAAAATATCTATTTTTTTCTCCGCCGCTTCTTCTTTGCCCAAAGCGGCAGCAACCTCGCCATCCAAAGAATAGCTGCATCCCCGCTTTTCCAGCTGCTCTATGACAGCTTTTGTGGTAATAAGCTCCGGGTCTTTTTGAAGATTGGTGTAAATCCCAAAGTGCGGCATTGTAAGGCCATCCTTCCTCATCGCGAAACATTACAGCGCGGCATGCGCCTGCTGTACAACTGCATTTGGCTCTACCAAGGCCGCCTCCGCCCCCAGCAGGTAATGCGCCAAATACTCGATATTGCCATTCGGACCCTTGATAGGCGAATAAGAGAGATGCTGAACGGCGTATCCAATTTCATTCGCAAAATCCAGCACGCCGGCAATCACTTCCAAATGCACCGCCGGATCGCGCACCACGCCTTTTTTGCCGACATTCTCTCTTCCTGCCTCAAACTGCGGCTTGATCAGCGTTACCACTTCCCGCACTTTCAGGCGCTCCAAGGCCGGCAATATCAGCCGAAGCGAGATAAACGAAACATCGACAGAGGCAAAATCCGGCTGCTCCGGCACATCCTCCTGGGCGAGATAGCGCGCATTCGTCCGCTCCATCACCACGACTTTTTCATTATTGCGCAGCGCCCAATCCAGCTGCCCGTATCCAACGTCTACGGCATAGACCCGCGCCGCTCCGTTTTGCAGCATACAGTCCGTAAAGCCGCCTGTGGATGCGCCAATATCCATGCAGGTTTTCTCTTTCAGAGAGATGCCAAACTCGGCCATGGCCTTTTCCAGCTTGAGCCCTCCGCGGCTCACATATGGGCAGGTATTGCCCTTAATGGAAATTTCCGTATCGCACGGAAAGGTTTCGCCGACTTTGCTTGCGACGCGGCCTCCTGCCAGAACCTGCCCCGATAGAACCAGCGCTTTCGCCTTCTCCCTGCTGGGAGCCAGCCCTTTTTTTACTATCAATATATCCAGGCGCTCTTTTTCCATGAATGATTTGCCGCTTTCTCCTACTATCCTGTATAAAATCTTGAGATTTATTTATTATATTACATTTTCCTGCATATAGCAAGCCTGCCTGGGGGCGCATTTTCCGCAGAATGGCCGTCCTTTCCCGCTGTCTTGCGTGCTTTGGTTTATGCACATAGCAAAAATAAAAAGCCGGCGCATTTCTGCACCGGCTAGTTGCCCTAGTTTGCTATTTTGCGTAATCGACAGCTCGTGTCTCCCGGATGACATTGACTTTGATCTGCCCCGGGTAATCGAGATCCTTTTCGATTTTCTTCACGATGTCTCTCGCCATCAGCGTCGTGCCGACTTCGTCCACATCTTCGGGTCTGACGATGATGCGCACTTCTCTGCCAGCCTGCACTGCATAAGACTTTTCTACACCGTTGAAGGAATTTGCAATTTCTTCCAAAGCTTCCAAGCGTTTTACATAATTATCAAGCGATTCTCTTCTTGCACCAGGACGCGCCGCCGAGACAGCGTCTGCCGCCTGCACCAGCACAGCTTCCACCGTTTTCGCTTCCACATCCTGATGATGCGCCGCAATGGCGTTTACAACATCTGCGTTTTCCTTGTACTTTGCCGCCAAATCTGCGCCCAGCTGCGCGTGGGAACCTTCCATTTCGTGGTCCACCGCTTTGCCGATATCATGCAGCAGGCCAGCGCGCTTTGCAAGTTTGGCGTTCGCGCCAATCTCCTCTGCCATGATGGCCGCCAGATGAGCGACTTCCAGGGAGTGCTTGAGCACATTCTGGCCATAGCTCGTGCGGTAACGCAGACGCCCGAGCAGTTTCACCAGCTCCGGATGCAGGGAATGGATCCCAACATCGAACACTGCCGCATCGCCGGCCTCGCGGATCTGGTTATCCACTTCCTTTTTGGCCTTGTTGACCATCTCCTCGATGCGCGCAGGATGGATTCTGCCATCGATAATGAGTTTTTCCAGCGCTACTCTGGCGACCTCTCTTCTGACGGGATCAAACCCCGAGAGAATGACGGCCTCCGGCGTATCGTCGATGATCAGGTCAATCCCAGTCGCCGTTTCCAGCGCCCGGATGTTTCTGCCTTCTCTGCCGATAATGCGCCCTTTCATCTCATCATTTGGCAGCGCGACAACGGAAATCGTCGTTTCTGCAACATGATCTGCTGCGCATCTTTGAATTGCCAGCGAAAGGATATTTCTCGCCTTTTTCTCGGCCTCATCCTTTGCTTTCATTTCAATATCCCGCAACATCACAGCCATATCATGGCGCGCTTCGCTCTCCACTTTCTCCAGCAGCAGGCCTTTGGCCTGGTCGGAAGTGAGATCCGCGATGCGCTCCAGCTGCTCAATTTGCTGATCGCGCAGCTTTGAAATATCCTCTTTTGTTTTGGATACATCCTTTAGCTTGCGATCCAGCTGCTGCTCTTTTTGCTCCACAGCATCGTTCTTTTTGTCCAGGCTCTCTTCTCTTTGGAGAAGCCTGCGTTCGAGTTTCGCTTGTTCGTTTCGCCGTTCTTTGGTTTCTTTGTCAAATTCGTTTCTTAGTTTATGGACCTCTTCTTTCGCTTCCAAAACCGTCTCTTTGCGGATTGCCTCTGCTTTTTTCTGCGCATCTTCAATCAGCTTGACGACAGTTTCTTCGGCACGACCTATCTTCTTCTCAGCGATGTTTTTGCGATACACATACCCTGCCGCCAAGCCGGCCAGCAGAGCAACAACGCCTATTATGATAGCCCAGATGTAACCGTCCACTGTAAGCCCTCGCACCTCCTATATCTTGCGCGCCGCAAGTTAATCTTGATGTTTATTGCACATCTCCTTGTTATAGATGATACCATTGATTTGTACATAAACTATTAATAATTGTAAAACGGATATGCATTTTTGTCAATCGCCAATGCCGCTAGCTCATCCCGGCCAAATAGCCCGTTGAGAAGGCGATTTGCAGGTTAAACCCGCCTGTATAAGCATCCAGGTCCAGCAGCTCTCCGGCAAAAAATAATCCGGAAATTTTTCTGCTCTCCATCGTGGAAGGATTCACTTCCCTAGTCCGAACGCCGCCCCGCGTTATAATCGCCTCATTGATGCTGCGCACACCGGTAATTTTGATCGAAAACGCTTTCGTTGCCTGAACGAGGCTTTCCCTCTGCGCCCTGCTCACTTCGCCGACTGAAATTTCGCCGCTCAGCCCAATTTTTTTCAAAATCTCGATTCCCAGCGCCTTGGGATAAAGCTTTGGGAGCACATTTTTCAGCTGTTTGCCTTTGAGCTCTTCAAAATCCCTCAGAATGCGGCGATCCAGCTGTTCTCTGCTCAATGCCGGCTTTAAATCAATCTCTATTTTGGTATCTGCAAAGCTATAATCGCAAATTTGAGCGCTGGCCGAGAGCACCAGCGGGCCGGAGACGCCAAAATGCGTGAAGAGCATCTCGCCCTGCTCAAAGTAGCACTGTTTCTTTCCTTCTAGCAGCGCCAGCGATACATTTTTCAGCGACAATCCCTGCAACTGCTTGCAGATGGGATCCGGCGAAACCAGCGGAATCAGAGAGGGATGAATCTGCTCTATCGTGTGCCCCAGTTTTTGAGCCATTTCGTGCCCTTCTCCCGTGCTTCCTGTCAGCGGATAGGAATATCCCCCTGTCGCCAGAACGACTTTGTCAAAGGGCATTTTTTCGCCGTTTACGGCAAGCCCTGCGATTCTCCCACTCTGGATCAGAATTTCATCAACATGTGCATGCAGGCGGATGACGACTCCAGCACCCCTCAGCATACGCTCCAGCGTTTTGATGACATCGCTGGATTTATCCGAGGCAGGAAACACCCTCCCGCCCCGCTCCTCCTTGAGCTTCAGGCCGCTCTTTTCCAGCGCATCCATCAGATCCTGGTTGGTAAACTGATAAAACGCGCTGTAAAGAAATTTGGCGTTTCTGCAAACACTCGAAAAAAAGCTCTCGATTTCAGCGGAATTGGTCAGGTTGCACCGCCCCTTCCCTGTGATAAAGAGCTTTTTTCCGAGTTTTTCATTTTTCTCAAACAGCCAGACCTCGTGATTCTGCGCAGCCGCATAGGCCGCCATCATCCCCGCAGGGCCACCGCCGACAACAGCAACTCTCACATCTTTCCCTCGCCTTCCGCGCGGTGCACAAAATCGTAATCATGCTTGGCATAGGTGTTGTTTTCCCGCCAAAGCTGCTCCATCATGCTGAAATTCTCCAGCAGCGCCTGCTTTTTCTCCAGGCCCGCCATGATGATAATGGCGTTGATGATGGAAAGCGGGGCAACCAGCGAATCCACAAAGGAGTTCATATCACTTTTTGTCAGGATACAGCGATCCGCCAGCTCATAGAGCGGCGAGATGCGGTTATCCGTGATCGTTACAATCTTGGCATGCCGGCTGCGCGCAAACTGAAGCCCCTTTACCGTCTGCATGGAATAGCGCGGGAAACCCAGGCCAATGACCACATCTTCGCTCGTAACATGCAGAAGCTGGGAATAAATATCCGAGGTGCCCAGCGTAATCAGCTGGGGGTTTTCAAAAATATAGCTGAGATAATACGTCAAAAACTGGGCCAGCGGCGCGCTGCTGCGGAACCCGATGACATAGATTTTTCTCGCATGCACCAGATAGCGGACGACATCCTTGATGCTCTCAATATCCAGCTCTTCGCGCGTCGCCTTCAGGTTGGTGATCTCCATTTTCAGCACAGTATCGATGATTTTATCCGCGGGCAGGCCCTCCATAAAGTTCAGCCGCTGTACTGTCGTGAGCTTATTTTTGATGATCTCCTGCAGGTGTTTCTGCAGTTTGGGGTATCCTGAATAGCCCAGCGCATAGGCAAAGCGGACGACCGTCGATTCGCTGACACCGACTTTCCTGCCCAGAGCCCCCGCCGTCATGAAAGCGGCCTTATCATAGTTATCGCGGATGTAGGCGGCAATCGCCTTTTGCCCTTTGCTAAAAGATTGATATTCTTCTTCAATGCGGTGCAATAAATCAAAATCCGTGTTTTCCATATTCCACTTCCAAAAATAGTAATAGGGCGAGATTCACCCGCCCTATTATACCAAACCTTTGATAAAAATGCAATTTGAAATTCTCAAATTTGCATTTTATTCTATCATGCCTTCCACACTTTTGATTTTTTCCATGCTGCCATAGTCCGTATAGTCATATAGGAGCGGCGAGATGGAGATATTGCCCTGGCGAATCTCGTAGTCGTCGTCTCCCGGGCCGTCGTTTTCGCGGTAAGTGCCGTCTACACGGTATTCCGTCGTGTTTTCATCCACTACCTGCACCACGTTATAGCCCGAGAACCAGTTGGTGCGGCTGACCTTTGTAACGACAACTTTTTTAGGCGTTACTTCGTTCAGGTTGGGGAAGTTGACGTTGAGAACTGTGCGCTGCGGAATATCGAGCTCTGCCATCTTGTCGATGAGTTTTGCAGCGAATTTGGCTGCATATTCAAAACCTCTGGGCTCAAAGCAGACATGCGAAAGCGCAATCGCCCGTATGCCATGCTCTGTCGCCTGAACAGCTGCGCCCAGCGTGCCCGACCAATGGATATTCACGCCCAGGTTCGGCCCCTTATTGATGCCCGAGACGCAGAGATCCGGCATATCGTCGAACAGCTCTGTCAGCGCAATGCGGGAGCAGTCGGCCGGCGTGCCGTCCACATAATAGGCGGGGACATCCTCGTAGCCGGGAATGGTTGTTTTGGTTACCGCAATCGGGCGGTTGAACGTCAGGTGGTGCGAGTTGCCGCTGCATTCCCCTTTGGGCGCTACAACCCGAAGCTCATGCTTATCGTGCAGTTCTGCCACCAGAGCCACCAGGCCCTCTCCGCGGATGCCATCGTCGTTTACCAGTAGTATTTTCATATTTTCCTCCATTCCTGAGGGATATCCCTCTTAATCCCATTGTTTGCTCTTAGACCGGGTGAATATGGTTCTCGCTGTCCAGCTTGGATCCATCTACTCCATATAATTTCGCCCGGCGGTATTCGAAATACTTGGGCGCAACCTGCGGGAACATGGCATAGGAGAGAATATCCTCCTCCTGCTCCATCAGATCTTTGATCTCCTCGCGGTATCTGGGAAGCTCGGGCTCGATGTTATCCGCAGGGCGGCAGGTGATCAGCGGCACATCGCCAATGCACTTTCTGCGCACGTCTTCATTCACCTCTCCGGGCAGCTTGCCGTATTCCCCGCGCAGCAGACCCTTGGATTCCTTGGAAACCATCTTATAGCGCTCCCCTGCGAGGACGTTCATGACAGCCTGCGTGCCCACGATTTGGCTGGTCGGTGTTACCAGCGGCGGGTATCCGAAATCCTTGCGCACCCGCGGCACTTCCTCCAAAACCTGGATGAGCTTATCCTCCGCGCCCGCATTTTTCAGCTGGCTGATCAGGTTGGAAAGCATCCCGCCGGGAACCTGATAGAGCAGCGTGTTGATATCCACGCCCAGCACTTTGGGGCTTAGGAAGCCATCATTCTTCAGGCGCTGTGCCACCGGCCGCATGAGCTCTGCCGCTTTGGTCAGCTGCGTCAAATCGATCCCCGTGTCATATTCCGTTCCCTGGAGCGTCGCAACCAGAGACTCCGTGCAGGGCTGGGATGTTCCGTTTGCCAGCGGTGAAAGCGCGCAGTCCACAATATCTGCGCCGGCCTCTATAGCCTTTAAATACGTCATATCGCCCGTTCCGCTGGTGTTATGCGTATGAATGTGCAGCGGCACGCTGATGCGCGCCTTGATGCTTTTTACAAGCTGATAAGCGTCATACGGCAAAAGCAGGTTTGCCATATCCTTGATGCAGATGGATTTTGCGCCCATCTGCTCCAGCTCACAGGCCAGCTCCGTGAAGTATTCCAGGCTGTGCACCGGGCTGGTGGTATAGGAAATAGCCGCCTCCGCCCAGCCGCCGTATTTGTTCGTGGCGTCCATAGCCGCCTTGAAGTTGCGCGGGTCGTTGAGCGCATCGAAAATGCGGATGACGTCGATGCCGTTTTCTATGGCCTTTTTGATGAAGAGATCCACCATATCGTCTGCATAGTGCTTATACCCGAGCAGATTCTGCCCGCGCAGAAGCATTTGCAGTTTTGTTTTGGGCATGGCTTTTTTGAGGGTTCTCAGCCGTTCCCAGGGATCTTCATGGAGAAAGCGCAGGCAGGTATCGAAAGTCGCGCCGCCCCAGCATTCGATGGACCAGTATCCCGCCCCATCCAGAATCGGGGCAATAGCCAGCATCTCGTCCGTAAACATGCGCGTCGCGGCCTGGGATTGGTGCGCATCTCTTAAAATCGTATCGGTAATATATACTTTGCCCATGTAAATGCCTCCTTCGCCCTCGGCATTAACCGACGACGAACAGAATATCGCCGGAGTTTACCATATCGCCCTTGCTGACATTGACAGACAGGATTTTTCCTGCGCAGGGAGCCATGATCTCATTCTCCAGCTTCATCGCCTCCAAAATGATGACGACATCGCCCTCGGCAACCGTGTCTCCCACATTTGCGCGCACTTCAATGATATTGCCGGGCATGGGCGCTTCTGTCTTGGTTCCGTCTGCCGGAATTGCCGCAGGCGCAGCCGGAGCCGCCGCGGGAGCGGGAGCGGCGCTTTCTGCCGCTGCAGGCGCGGGCGCCGGAGCAGGTGCCGCAACCGGGGCGCTCGCTACTGCTGCCGGGGCAGCCGGAGCCCCTGCGCCAATCTCCTCGACGCAAACATCATAATCTTTTCCATTCACTTTTATTAAAAATCTACGCATTTTCCTATCCTCCAAATTTCTAATACAAATTGCTCATTTGCTCTCTTCTGCCAGCCCTCGACCATGCAGAGCGCCCTCTTCTCCCGCCTACCTGCTGATAAGAGGCGATGCGGAAGGAGCTTTGATCCATGCCCGTCGAAGCGGCAACCGCGGCCGCCAGAACTGCCACCAGCTCCTCCTCGTCCGAGCCCGAAGCCCTGCCGCTCACAGGAGCCGTCTCTTCTTCCTCTTGCTTTTTCCTGGGCATTTTAGCCAGAATCGCCCAGGCCAGAAGCACAATCAGCGCAACGCCGCAAAGGATGACAAACTCTGCCGCAGTAAACTGTATCCCAAAAATACTCATTTGCTCCTCCTCTTACATCGGCATGATGCCATGCTTTTTCTGGAGCTTTTGCACGCGCTTATTGGAGATCATCTCGATGGCCCGAACGAGCGTGCCGCGCAGCTGTTCTCTTTGGATGATATCATCCAAAACGCCCTGCCTGGCAGCCGAGCGTGCGCTTAAAAACTTCTCCGCATACTCCTGCGTGCGATCCTTTGCGCCATCATACAGGATAATGCTGCCCGCCGTTGCATCCAGGCATCCAATCTGTGCATCTTCATAGGCATAGACCAAATCCGCGCCGTTTTGCTTGTTGGACAGCGCGGCATACCCTTCCCCAATCGCTTTATTCAAAATGCTGACCATCGGGCAGCCCGCCTCGCCGTAGGCATAGGCAAGCTGTGCCAGAGAGCGCAGCAAGCAGCAGCTCTCAGAGGCAGGATCAATCCCCTCATTATCCACCATCGTGATGATGGGAATATCGTAGGCATCCATCAGGCGCACAAACCGCGCCGCTTTCTTGCATCCATGGGCGCTCAGATATTCGCCCGGGACATTCGCCACAACACCCGCCGTCAAGCCATCCAGCGTGATCAGCCCGGTTACCATTTCCGGTGCAAACGCCGCGCCCAGCTCCAGGAAACACTGCTCATCGGCAATCTCTCTCAAAAGCGCACGAACATCCTTGCCGTCCGACAAAATGGGGCGCGCAATCGAATCTTCGTTCAGAGCAAACGGAGGCTCTTCCAGGTTATTCAGCGGCAGATAGCTGAGCAGTTCCTTGGCCAGCTCCAAAGCAACTGCGGCATCTGGTGCTGTCAGCTGCACATCTCCTTTTTCGGCCGCCGCCTGTACGCCGCAAAGCTTCTCCTCGTCCACGGCCTGTCCATGCACAGCCGCTCTCACCATTGGGCTGAGCAGGCCAATCCGCCCCGCATCTTCCGCCGCGATGGAGAAATCCGTCAGCGCCGCAAACAGCGCCGCGCATCCATACATGCCGCCCAGGACGACGGAGATCGTCGGGATCACACCAGAGACGTCCGCAAGCTTTTTCATCACCGCAGAGTAAGCGCCCATAGCCGCCGCGCCTTCCTGTACCCGCGCGCCGCCCGAATCCCATAAAAACAGAACAGGCAGGCCATTTTGGGCCGCCATATCGATCACTTTGCAAATCTTCTGGGCATGCGCGGCGCTGAAAGACCCGCGCAAAACCTCATAGTTTTGAGCCGCAATATAGGCGGAGCGCCCATCTACCGTGCCCCAGCCCGCCACGACGCCTTCGCCGGGAGCCGAGACATCCGGATAATGCTCCACCGCGTTCGAGCGTTCCAGATATTTATCAATCTCTATAAAGCTGCCCGCATCAAAAAGCGCCTCGATGCGCTCGTAAACAGGGCTCTTTGCAGAGATTCCATTTCCTTCGCTCATAGATAACCTCCAAAAATTTTCCTATGTTTTTAGCAAAATAGGCTATCTTCGTAATTCTACAAAGAATAGCCTAATTCCTGCTTTGGCAAAAATATATTTCTCTTTACTGAATGCTGAGCAGATAGTCGATCTCGCTCTGCTCCAGCATACGGTACTGCCCCTTTTTCAGGTTTCCCAGATTGAGATCGCCAATGCTGATGCGCTTCAAAAAGACGACGTCTTTTCCCAGCGTTTCAAACATGCGGCGCACCTGCCGGTTGCGCCCCTCGTGAATGGTGATGGTCAGCTCGGTCCGCTCGGGAGATGCCTTCATGATCTTGATGCGCGCAGGCGCCGTTTTTCCGCCCTCAATGAAAACGCCCTTTTGGAGCTTTTCTACGTCTTCCGGCGAAACCATGCTGCTGACAACGCAGTAATACCGCTTGGCGACTTCATGACTCGGGTGCGTCAGCTTATTGGCCAGATCGCCGTCGTTTGTGAGCAGCAAAAGCCCTTCGGTCGTAAAATCCAGCCGGCCAATGGGATAAATGCGGTAATCAATATCGCTCACATAATCCAGCACGGTGTTTCTGCCCTTGTCGTCCGAGCATGTAGAGACGCATCCCAGCGGCTTGTTGAGCATGATATAGATTTTTGCGTCTGGAATTTCAACCCTGCGGCCATAAACCTCCACTGTATCCGCCGCCGGCTCAACCTGCGTTGCCGGATCGTAGATGGTTTTTCCATTGACTTTTACATGACCTTTTTGCAAGATCTCCTCAGATTTTCTGCGGGAAGCTATTCCAGCCGCCGCCATAAACTTCGCGATGCGCACGTTTCCTCCATCGCAGCGCAGAGCGCGCTATCCCGCTTGCTCTGCCAGGCCCAGCCAGCGCTGCAAAATCTGCGAGAGGTAGAATTCGTATGTCTTTCTTTGGGCAGACGAAATCGTGATGATGTTGCTCTTTGCCTTAATATCCCCAAAGGAGAATTCCACCACCCCGACAACCTCGCCCTCCTGCACCGGCGCCGCCAAGCTGCTGCTCATATTTACTTTTTCTTCTACCATAGTAACCTCTTCTTGCGTCAAAGGCAAGTAAATGTTGTCGCAAAGCGCAGTTTGAACGCTGCCTTCCAGGCTCTCCTCCACAGGAATATCTCCATAGCTCTGCCCTGCTTCGGCCACTTGGCGCATGGCGTAATGCTCAAATCCATAGTCCAGCAGCGCCATGCAGTCGATGAACATATCATAGTCGTTGAGCACGACGGCCACCAGCTGCATATTATCGCGCTTGGCGCCCGCAGACAGGCATTTGCCCGCCGCCTTGGTATACCCCGTCTTGATGCCGTTCCCCCCCTCGTATTGATAGAGAATTTTATTCTTGCTGCGCAGATACCGCGCCGGGGAATCGTCGTCCTCTGCCAGATCTTTTTTGGATGTACCCACAATCTCGCAGAATTTTTCGTTTTGCATCGCATAGGAGGAGATGAGCGCCAGGTCGTAGGCCGTGGTATAGTGGTTATCATCCGGCAAACCGTTGGGCGTTACAAAGTTCGAGTTGTTCGCCCCAATTTCCCTGGCTTTCTCGTTCATCATCTGTGCGAACGCTTCCACGCTTCCGGCCAGATGAATCGCAATGGCCACCGCCGCGTCATTGCCCGATGCCAGCATCAGTCCGTAGACGAGATCTGAAAAAGCGACCTTCTCGCCTTCCCGCAGATAGATGGAAGTCCCCTCCTGGCCCACAGCCTCTTTGGGAATCGTAACAATATCATCCATATTGCCGTTTTCCACAGCCAGAAGGCAGGTCATGATTTTGGTCGTGCTGGCCATAGGGAGCTTCGCATCCCGGTTGTTCTCCAAAAGAACTCTGCCTGTGGAAGCTTCCATCAGCACATATGCCTTAGCGCCGACGGCCGGCGCGGCTTCTGCCCGCCTGGCCGGCACTGCCAGGCCAATCACCAAAAATGCAGCGACTAAAATGCCCGTTATTTTCCCAAGCCTTTTCATTTTTCCCCCTCATTTTCAGCTTACCCCTGGCTTTGCGCGCTGTTCTCGCCTTTGGCCTTTCCCTGCTCAAACATCTTGCGCATCTCGCTCGCCATTTGGGGAATGCTCTCTAAAATTTTATCTACAATATCCCGCTCCGTGGCAGTCAGCAGCTTAATCTGGTCCTGTTTCTCCACCATAAAAGCCACAGGCGTAATCGTAACGCCGCTGGCCGTGCCCCCGGCAAAGGGATACCGCGTCTCAATCGGCGCCTTGACGCCCTCGCCATATTCGCCGCCTCCGGTAACAAACCCAAAGCTGACTTTGGAGATGGGGATGATCGTGCAGCCATCCGGCGTTACAAACGGGTTTCCCACGATGGTGTTGACGTCGACCATCTTGCCCAGCTCAGACATGGTAGTGTTTAATACGTGTTCGATCGGATGCATAATTTCTCTGCCTCATTTCTTTTATCAATCTACCGATAATATTGACAAGAGAGAGACAAAGTATTCCGTCCAGCCAAAGATGGCAGCGCGCTTTCTCAAAATCCGGCCGAACGGCAATCTGCCCGCCGGCCAGACCGAGGGCACGCGCAAAAGATTTGGCCGCCGTTTGAAGAGCTCCGCACAGCACCGCAGTATGCGCCGCATCGCCCGTGCCCAGCCAAAGCGTCAGATCGATCTTGCGAAAATCCGTGCTGCGCAGCAAAAAACGGAAGTCCCGCCTTTTCACGTCTTTGCGTATCGTCGCAATATAGATCTTGCGGAACCCCGCCTTTTTTACTTCTATGATCTCCGGCCGCACAACATGCTTGAAGTGCAAAAAGAACAGCCTGCGGTATACTCTCACGCCGCAAAAGGAGACGGTCAGCCAGAAAAACTTTTCCCTCCCCTTTTGATTTTTCAGGCTGATTTCAAATTTTCCGAAAAGCATCAGCCCCAGCAGCGCGAGCAAACAAAAAAATACCCACATATCTCTCCCCCGCAATGGTAGATTTATGGGTATTTTATCCATTTTTTCGGTTTTTATGTGGCGCGGCTACTGCTCTGGCAGTATGGGAAGCTCCTTGGTGGAAGAGATTCCGAAATGGCGCAGGAACTCTTCGCTGGTCGCATAAAGAATCGGGCGGCCCAAGGCCTCTTTTCTGCCCGCCTCCACCACCAATCCCTTTTCCTGAAGCGCGCTTAAAATATGGCTGGTATTGACGCCGCGCAGATCCTCAATCTCTCCCCGGGTAACCGGCTGCTTATAGGCGATAATCGAGAGCGTCTCCAGCATGGCCTTGGTCAGTTCCTCCCCGCTTTTGCTTCCAAACAGCTCCACCAAAAGGCGGGCGTGCTCCGTGCGGGTGGCAAGCTGCACGCGGTCTTCCAGCCTGCGGAATACCAGGCCGAACGCCCCTTCTCTGCGCCGCCCCTCTTCCTCCAGCATCGCCTCCAGCTCTTCCTGCGAAATATCTAAAATATCTGCCAGTTCCGAAAGCGCCATGGAATCTCCCGCGGCAAACAGGATGTTTTCCAGCGTTCCGATGATTTGTTCGTGTGTCATTCTTTTCTATTCTGCCTTTTCATTTCTGGTAACGTAGATTTCTCCAAACGCCCGGGCCTGCGCAATGCAGATTTGCCCCTGATGCAGCAACTCCAGCAGCCCCAAAAAGGTTACCGCGATTTCCATGCGCGACGGCTCCTTAGAGAGCAGCTCTTCAAAGCAAACCCGCGGCTTGATGGTCAGCCGGGCGAGAATCGTGCGAATCTGGGCGCGCAGGCTCACATGATCGCGCTGGATAAGCACGTGCCTGGGCTCCTCCTTTTGCTGCTCCTTGGTCTTTTGCAGCACTTTCAGATATGCCGCCATCAGCGCATCCACGCTGGCATTCTTAAAATTGATCTCCTCTCCAGCCGGCGCGAGAATCTCCTCGGGCAGGCGGAAAAACTGCCCCTGGCCTTTTTCCTCCAGCTGTTTCAGCTCTTCCGAAACCGCCTTATAGCGCCGGTATTCACTGAGCCGGGCCACAAGCTGCTCTTCCGGCGTCAGGCCGTTTTCATCCAAATCCGCATCTGCCCGGCCGGCCGGCAATAAAGAGCGGGATTTGATATACACGAGCGTCGCCGCCATCTGCAAAAAATCGCTGGCGCGCTCCAAATCCAGCAGCTCGCTCTGCTCCATATAGGCCAAATACTGCTCTGTGATCTCCGAAACGAAAATATCCTTTGGCTCAATTTTCGCCTTGCTGATCAGGTGCAGCAGCAAATCCAGCGGGCCTTCAAAGTTGGTAAGCTTAATCTCGTACTGCATAGTCTATATGAATAACAGGAAGAACGACTGAAACAGGCCCAGAATCCCGTTGCCTGCCCAGGTTGTAAAGAGCGTAAACACACCCGACCACATGAGTGCAAACAAAATCAGCGTCGAATAGCGGTTGAGGAAATCCAGAAACTGGTTTCCTTTGCGCACAAACAGGCTCGTAACAATATGGTACCCGTCCAGCCCAGGGAGCGGGAGAATATTAAAAATAGCAAAGTTTAGGTTAAGCGAGCAGATGATGCTCAGAATCTGCAAAATAATATCGTTTTGGACGCCCGCATAGGTGACAAAAAAAGTGATTCCGTAGAACACAAAGGAAATCAGCAGGTTTGCCAGCGGCCCGGCCAGGGAGATGAGCGCATCATCTCTGCGAAAATGCTTGAGGTTTTTGGAGTTGACGAGAACAGGCTTTGCCCAGCCCAGCCCAAACAGCAAAAACGAGGCAAACCCAAGCCAATCCATATGCCGCATCGGATCCAGCGACATTCTCCCGAGATTTTTCGCCGTCGGATCGCCCAGTTTATAGGCCATGAAGGCATGCGCGCATTCGTGAAACGAAATGGCAATGCACATAGCCAGAAACAGCGAAAGCAGATAGATAAGCCCCTGAGCGGGGTCTGAAAACAGCAGTTGAAAAATTTGCATTGCATCGCTCCTGTATGTTGATTCTTATCCATTATAGCCGTTTGCCGCGCGGCTGGCAACCGTTCATTGCGCCAGGCCGATATTGGGATAGAGCGGCATAGCCAGGCTGAAGATGCCCAGCTCGTCGATAATCTCCCCCTCAAAGCAGAACTGCACGGCCCAAACCGCTTCGTCTTCGCACAGCGTATTGACGACGGCATATAGGAACAGATACAGCTCATCTTTCTGCATTCCTTCCAGGCTATAGAGCATTTCTGCGCTGAAATTCACCACAGCGATGTTATCCCGCATCTCTGCGCCCAGCAGCCCCTCGCTGCCCATATCCGCCGGGAAGCAAGGCAGCGCACGGGCCTGCTCTATCTTGAGCGGGCCCTCTGCCAGCTCCTCCAAGTAGGTTTTGAGGTTATGCGCCCGCCCGGAGCGAACTACATGATGGAAGCGCTCCAGATGCTTCAAGTCCTTGCCGGGAAAATAGACCAAAACCTCCTCGCCCAGGTAGAGCTGTGAAGTGCTGAAAGTAACGGTATGCTTTTCCATTCCGCGGGTGAACTCCATGCTCCTCAGCCCCTGGACAACCCCGTGAAAAGAATGATACAGGCAGGCCATATGCTGGCGCATCTGCTGATCGCCGCCGCCCTGCAAAAGCTTTTGAGGCGAATCGATGCAGAGCAGGCCATCCTCCCCTATGGTTCCAAAATTACCTTGATATGTGAACGCATAATTTGCGAGCAGAGGGCTGAGAAGATAGCTCTTATACTCAGGCCCCAGCGAAAGCTGATAGAGGATCTCCTGCAAATAGTTTTCTCCTTCAAAGGAAAGCATGCGCACTTCGGGCAAAATATAGCTCTTGCTCTCGTCCAGGAAATACAGCGCCACTGGAATGCTCCAAACAGGCTCCGCCGCCTTTTCCAGATAGCTCTCATAGAAGGCGGTCATATCGAGGTCCGTCTTGCCCAGCAGGCCGCAGGGCTTGCCCGCGACATAAGCCGGCTCCTCATTAAAAAACAGATTGGCATACTGCACGCCCAGATTATCCACCGCCGTGTTGGAAAGCGCGGCGCAAAGCGCCAGCCTTTTCTGATCGCTTAAGCTCTGCTCGGTCAGCAGATAGATATTGGCAACGCCGCCTGTGATATCGATATTCTTCAGGGTATATTCGCTGCCAAACCCCTCCAGGCCTCTCCCGCTTGGCCCGGCAAGCAGCTCCTCAAAAATCTGTTTGCCTTTTGGCGCGGAGGATACCACTTCTATCTCCCTCAGCTCGGTTGAGAGCGTATTGCGCTGGGGATCGAGATAATACAGCGTCGCGCGGTATGGTTCATATTCTCCATAGGAGAGCGAATTCTGCGGCTCCAGCGAAGGCAGGCCGGAAATATCGTTTTTCTCTCTTAAAGGGGAACAGCCGCACAGCAGCATGGATGCCAAGATCATACAAATCCATCTTCCGGTTCGCATCTCAATACTCCATAAACTTTTCCAGATCGGAAAAGCGAATTTTCCAGATAGAATTTTCCTGCACCAGGCGCAGCGGATAAGCATACTGGCTGCGCAGCGAAGTGCCCTGCTTGAGGGAATAGTTTACCATAAGCAGCGCGCTGCCCTGGCTGCTCTGCTCCAGCATCTCCGTCACCTGGAAATAATCCAGCACAACGCCGCTGTTCTGGCACCAGGAGACGAACGCATTCTCAGAAGGGCGCTCTGCCTCATCCCCATAGGCGAGATAGTTATAAACCGCCGCATAATTGTGCTCCTTGAGATTGGTTAAAATCTGCTCCATGGTTTTCTGCGCCGAAAGGACTAGCTCTGCATTGCGCCCCATTGGCTCCAAAACGCCTGCGCTGCCCATGCCGATCTCGCTTAAATTGATGCGCTGCCCCGTGCCGTCGCTTTCCCGGTCCACCAGAATCTGCACCTGCGGGCAGCCCGTCGCCTCGACCAGCGTGTTGATCACAGAATAGACCGCCAGCTGCTTGACGGCATTGCTCTCCTCAATCGGCCGGGCATTTTCGATAAAGCTCCAATCCAAGAACTCCTTGCTCAAAACCACTGTGAGCACTCTTCCCTCTTGTTTGAGCCGCACCACCTGTGTATCCGGGTTGATGATCTGCGCCATGCTGATGGGGACGCTTGGCCCGAGCAGCAGCTCTTCCAGCACCTTTTTTTCCACATTGGCATCCACAGAGACCTTTGTTTTGCGCACCTCACGGACGAGCATACTATATTCCGTATCCGCAAAATACAGCGCGACATAGGTATCCTTGCGGTTTTCCGAGCCGCTGGTCGGATCGATCTGGATTTCCTGCTCCGGCTCCTGCGCCTGGCAGGCAGCGCAAAAAAGCAGTGCCGCCGCAAGAAAAAGACAAAGTAATTTTTTCAAAGCAACCTCCTAAAGCGGGAGCACCAGGGTGAAAACCGATCCCTTGCCCTTCTCGCTCTCAACGTCCACACGCCCGCCATGCATCACCGCGATGCTTCGCACCAAATAGAGCCCCAGCCCAGAGCCGCCCGTCTCCCGGGCGCGCGCCTTATCCACGCGGTAAAACCGCTCAAAAATGCGATCCAGCTCTTCCTTTGCAATGCCCTCTCCCGTATCGGCAATGGCAATATAGGCGAAGTGCGCGTCTTTTTTCAGGCTGACCTGCACACTGCCCCCCTCGCCTGTATACTTGATGGCATTTTCCACCAGATTGCGTATCGCCTGCGAAAGCCGCCTTGGGAAGCACTTCGCACAGACAGCCTGCCTGCTGGTATAGGTCAGCAAAATATCCTTTTGCTCGGCAATGGGCCCCAGCGTATCCACAACATTTTGGACGAGCTCTCCCAGCTCCGCCTCCTCCATTTTGGCGCCGTTATCGCCGCTCTCGATTCTCGTCATGAGCAGCAGATCGTTGATCAGGCTGGTCATCCGGTCGATCTGCCCATTGATATCCGAAAGGAAATCCTTGTAGATCTCTTCGGGCACCTGCTCCTGATAGAGTATGGATTCCGTCAAAATCTTCATCGAGGTGAGCGGCGTTTTAAGCTCGTGCGATGCGTTGCTCACAAATTCACTGCGCTGCTTATCCACATCCTCCAGCCGGGCCGTCATCGTGTTAAACGCCTCGCCCAGCTCTGCGATTTCATCCTTGCCCTCTATCTGAACGCGCTTTTTAAAATCCCCTACCGTGATGGCCATCGCGCCTTCCCTCAGCTGCTCCAGCGGGCGAGAGAGATGGCTGGTGAGAAAATAAGAGATGATAGCAACGGCCAGCACTGCGACCCAATAGATGATCGTATAGTTCTGCTTAATCGAGTTGATATTCGAGACGACATCCTGCGTACTCTGGGAAAACACCGCAACCCCAATGATCTCGGAGTTTTCCACAATGGCAGAGGCGTAGTATCCCGCCCAAAAATCCGCTCCGTCTGTTCCTATTTTATGGAAGCCATAGGAAGTATCCCTTTGTCCGCTCAGTATTTCAATGATCTCCGGCAGTTTTATGCGCACGCCGTTCAGCCGCGAATAGCTGTCGATCTGGACAACTCCGTAGCTATCCAGCAGCAAAACGCGCCCGGAAATATCCTGCCCCTTTTGAAGCGCCTTCTCATAGAGTGCCTGAGCATCCAGCGCGGCAAATTCCCCCGCCACGCGGACGGAAAAATCGCTGACGTCCTGCAAATTGGCGCTGGCTCGGCTTTTGAGCAGATTGTTTTCAATAATATTGGAAGTAACCACCGTAACCAGGGAAAACGCCATCAAAACGACGACGACATAAATTACAATAAACCTCCAACGAATGGAGGTGAGAAATTTATTGACCAAAAAAATAGTATCACCTTCCCCCAGCTCTGCTCTCTTCTGCCCTTGGCCATGCCCGCTCTAATCATCATGCGATGATTTAGTATACTATAAACCGCAAAAAAACTCAATCTCCTCACCACCCGCCCAGCATTGCCCCGCTTTTCCGTATGAGATGGCAAAAAGAAGCTATACTAAGAAAAAACAACGAGAGGAATTCATTTGTATGGAGTCTTTATGGTCTAGTACAACAAATTTGCCAAGCTTTCCTGCCCTGCCCGGCAGTTTGAAAACAGATGTGCTCATTATCGGCGGCGGCATTGCCGGAGTGCTCTGCGCCCATGAACTGCAAAAGCGCGGTGTGGATTACGCCCTCATCGAGGCATCTGAGATTTGCAGCGGCATCACAAAATGCACCACAGCCAAGATCACCGCCCAGCATGGGCTGATCTATGCTTCGCTCTTTGATCGCCTGGGCAAAGAAAAGGCGGCGCTCTATCTGCGCGCCAATTTGCAGGCCATAGAGGCCTATGAAGCCCTTGCGCAAACTATCGACTGCGATTTCGAGAGAAAAGACGCTTTTGTCTATACCCAGCGCTCCCCCAAAAAGATTCAGGAGGAGGCCGCGGCGCTTCAGCTGCTGGGATACCCTGTGCAGATCGCGCATGAATTGCCGCTTCCCATCCCCATTTTAAGCGCGATCCGCTTTGCATCTCAGGCGCAGTTCCACCCGCTCAAATTCATCGCCGGCATTGCCGCCCCGCTGTATATCTACGAGCACACCCAAGCGCTGGAGCTGACCAGGCGCGGCGTACAGACAAGCCGCGGGGAAATCCAGGCAAAGAAAATTATCGTTGCCACGCATTTTCCCATCTATAACCGCCACGGCCTCTATCCCATCAAGCTGTATCAGGAGCGCTCCTATGTCTTGGCGCTGGAAGGCGCTCAGGATGTGGGCGGCATGTATCTGGATGAGGCCAAAGGCGGCCTCTCTTTCCGCAATGCCAGCGGCCTGCTGCTTTTGGGCGGCGGTTCACACCGCACAGGAAAGAACACTGGCGGCTGGACAGCGCTGGAATCCTTTGCGGCGCAGCACTATCCCCAGGCGAGCATTGCACTGCGCTGGGCGACGCAGGATTGCATGCCGTTAGACAGCGTGCCTTATATTGGCCCGTATGCCTCCGGCCTGCCTGGCGTCTACGTCGCCACCGGCTTCCAGAAATGGGGCATGAGCACAGCTATGCTTTGCTCCCATCTTCTGGCGGATTTGGTTACCGGGAGGGAAAACCCGTATGCCCCAGTCTTTACGCCCAACCGAAGTGTTTGGCATCCGCAGCTTGCCATCAACGCCTTTGAAACGCTGAAAAACCTGCTGACGCCCACGCGCCCGCGCTGCTCGCACCTGGGCTGTGCTTTAAAATGGAATCCCGCCGAGCATACCTGGGATTGTTCCTGCCACGGCTCGCGTTTCGATGAAAACGGAGCGCTCATCGATAATCCCGCCCAATCCGATCTCAAACTCTGATTCCCCCCTCACGCGGGCAAATGAAAAAGAGAGCAGGCCCAAAAACTTGCTCTCTTTTTTGATGCAGGCTATTTGTTGGAGAAATAGTAGCCGACGCCCCATTTGGTCAAGATATACTGCGGGTGAGCCGGTTCCTCTTCTATTTTCTCTCTCAGGCGGCGGATATGGACGTCTACCGTGCGCAGATCTCCCTTCTGCTTCCAGATCAGCTCCAGCAGCTTCTCCCGCTCAAATACGACGCCCTTATTGCTGATAAACAGCTGCAGCAAATCGAATTCTTTTGCCGTCAGGTTCACTTCCCTGCCCGCAATCGTAACGCTTCGGCTGATGAAGTCCACCGTCATGTCGTCCACCTTGGCGACGGTGAGATTCGCCTTCCCCTTCGCATTGTCCAGGCGGCGGAAGATGTTTTTGATGCGCGCTTTGAGCTCCAGCATGTTGAAGGGCTTTGTCATGTAGTCGTCTGCGCCGTATTCCAGCCCCATAATTTTATCGATATCCTCGCCTTTGGCCGTCAGCATGATGATCGGCACATCCGAAACCGCCCGAATCCGCTGGCAGACTTCCATGCCGTCCAGCTTGGGCAGCATCAAGTCCAGCAAAACCAGATCGTACTTTTCCGGCTCAAACAGCTCCAGAGCCGCCTCGCCGTCCGTCGCGGCATCCACCACATAGCCTTCCTGCTGCTCCAAGTTGAAGCGCAGCCCCTTGATCACACTCGGTTCGTCATCTACGATTAGAATCGTCTTTGCCATTTCCTCTCCCCCATTTTTAAGGCTTTCTTACGGCAATATAAAAGTATCCGGATCGCCGGCCGTCCTTCTGCCGGTGTTCAGCGCCCTCATAAAGCGCATCTCCTCCTCCGTCAAAGAAAAATCAAAAATATCGATGTTCTCCTGCATGCGCTCTTTGTGCACGGATTTCGGAATCACGGTAAAGCCTCTTTGAATCAGGTAGCGCAGAGCAACCTGCGCCGCAGTTTTTCCGTGCCGCTGGCCAATCTCGGCAATCTCCTGGTTTTGCAGCATATTTCCCGTGCGCATCAGAGGCCGCCAAGCCTGCAGGGCAATCCCCTGGCTCTGGCAATAGGCAATCGTCTCCTCATCCATGAAATAGCCATGCGCCTCGATCTGGTTGATCATCGGCTGAATCGCTGCATGCTGGGCCAGCTCCTCCAAATGATGTTTCTTAAAGTTGGAGACGCCAATCGCCTTCACCCTTCCATCCCGGTAAAGCGTCTCCAGCGCCTTCCAGCGCGAAACAAACTCCCTGGCCGGCCAGTGAAGCAGGTAAATATCGATGCGCCCAAGCTTTGCTTCGCTCTCCTCAAAAGCTCGAAGCACCGCATCATAGCCTTCTACATCGTTCCAGACTTTTGTCGTCAGCAAAACATCCTGCATGGCGCCCATAGAGGCAAATGCCTCTCCGATTTCCTGCTCATTTTTATAGAAAGAGGCAGAATCAAAGGAGCGGTATCCGCATGCATACGCATCTTCCAGCACCTCTCTCATGGAGTTCTGATCCGTCACCCGATACGTCCCAAAAAACACCTTGGGCAATACCAGCCCATTTGCCAGCTGTGTGTTCTCCATTCCCGCACTCCTCTCTGCCCTCTGCTGCTATCTGGCCTCGCCGCGTTTTTGCAGCTCGACCAAAATCGCCGACACCACCGAAACATCTTTCCAGGCGCATTCGATCTCCAATGCGCAAGGCTCACCGGCATTGAGCTGCACGCTCATATCCAGGCCCTTTTTCTGCTGCATGGTTTGGATGAGCTTTTGCAGGAGCTCGGCCTGCTGCTGCTCGGCCTGAATACAAATGCGGGCCAGATCAGCGTCCATCGCTCCGCTTATTTGCATTTTGGGCGCCGCCTTGTCCTCCACCTGCTCTTTTGCAGGCGCATCTTCAACAGAGCTCTGTGTCTCTTCTTCTGTCAGTTTCGCCTCATCCGCTTGCTTGGGAGTCTCATCCTCCTGCATAGGCGCATCCAGCTGCGCGGCCTCCTGGCGCTTCTGTTCCAAAATTTCTTCCTGAATATCCAGCTCTTTATTCAGCTCAGCTGCTTCCCGCGCCCGCTGACGCCGCAGCGCGATATTGCCAATGAACATAATGAGAATAGCAAGGAAAAGCACAAGGATTGAGATAGCCAGAATCAGGCCGTATCCGCCTTCCAAAATCGCCAGCAGATATCCCACATCCTCAATATAATATTCGGCTCGTCCCAAAATCAGACCTTGATCTACGCAAAGCTCGGGGGTTTCCTCGTTCAGATAGAGCGTCGCGGTCCCCTCGTTCACCGATGCAACGCTGCCCAGATAAATTTTCGTGGAAGTGGGTGCATTGGGATAATAGAATGCCACAACCTTGCCCGGCTCATAGCCCTCTTCCGCCTGGGACAGGCGCACCAAAATCATAGCATCCCTTGGAATCGCCGCATATCCGCCGTTGGAGGAGCACGCAGACCACCCAAAAACATCCGGAAGCTCGCCCTGCTCGGTATCGCAGGCGGCAAACCAGATGAGCCATGCCGATAAAATCATAAAGACGGATGCCAGAATTATTCCCAGAACCTGAAATCCGATCTTTGGTTTCTGATACTTTTCTAACTGCTGTTTTACCATATCACTCACCTCTGTTGTCTTCAATTTTAGCTAATTGGAGAGTTGGTTTTGAAACTAGTTTTCCCTATTATAATATAAATAATCATGAAAGTCCACATATTGCGCATGGCCTCTGTCTATTTTTGCCAAATAGGAATTTACTGCCCTGGCAGGAATTGCGCTCAAGTTTTCGTTGACATTTGACAAAAAAACCATATAATTATATTTGAACGAGATTTGGATTTTTTATTCTAGCCTTCATTTTAAACATATAAATGCCTTGCCGTTTTCGCGCGGCACATTGATATTTTTTTATCAAGGCTGTCCTCTCTCCCGTTCCTTGCAGCATCATAATAAACGATTGGAAGGTATTGATTATGAGTGGATCCAAAAAGAACAAGGTTGTCGTCATTGGGGCCGGAAGAGTTGGCGAATCCGTTGTCTATACCCTCGCGTTAAGCCGCGTCGCCTCTGAAATTGTCATGGTCGATGTCGCGGTAGATCGCGCAAAAGGCAGCGCGCTGGATGTCAACCACGGCCTCGCTTTTCATAAACAGGTTGTTGTGCGCCAAGGCGATTATTCTGATTGCGCGGATGCCAAAGTCATTATCGTATCTGCCGGCCTCGCCAGAAAGCCCGGGCAAACGCGCCTGGATCTCGCAAAAAGCAATGTCAATATTGCCCGTTCGATTTCCAAGAGCATTATGGAATATGCCCAGGATCCCATCATCGTCATTATTTCCAATCCTGTCGATGTCCTGACCTATGTCATCCAAAAAGAGACCGGCCTGCCCAGCTCGCGGGTCATCGGCTCTGGCACAATTTTGGATACCGCTCGCCTGCGCTATATGCTCAGCGAAGCGTGCGATGTGGATGTTACGGACGTCAACGCATATATTTTGGGCGAACACGGCGACAGCCAGGTTCCCGCCTGGAGCTGCGCTACCATCGCCGGGATGCCCCTGCTGGAGTACTGCGATAAAAACGGCATCGAAATCCGTCCCAGGCTTGCTGCCATTGCCGAAGAGACTGCCAAGGCCGGCGGCACGGTTATTTCGCTCAAAGGAGCGACGTATCTGGGCATCGCCATGAATACCTCCCGCATTGTTGATGCAATTTTGGAAGATGAAAAAACTGTGCTTCCCGTCAGCCATGTGCTGAGCGGCGAAGTTTTAGGCATCGAAGATGTAGCCGTCAGCTTCCCCTGCGTTGTCAACGCAGATGGGATCAAGAAAATCCTCGATATCTCCTATGCCGCGGATGAAGAAAAGGCAATTATTGCTTCTGCTGAAAAGCTTAAGGCTTTCACGCAGGATGCATTAAATATGTAGTGAAAGGGAGAAATTAGAGTGGATAAGAAAGAATTCGCATTGCAGCAGCACGAGAGTTGGAAAGGCAAAATTGAGGTCGTTTGCCATGCTCCCCTGGAGACGCCGGAAGATCTGGCCGTCGCCTATACCCCTGGTGTCGCAGAGCCTTGCCTCAAAATTTCCGAGGATGTAGATCTCTCCTATAAGTACACGCGCCGCGGAAATCTCGTCGCCGTCGTTACAGACGGCACGGCAGTGCTTGGCCTGGGCGATATCGGCCCGGAAGCAGGCATGCCCGTTATGGAAGGAAAATGTGCGCTGTTTAAGCGCTTCGGCAACGTCGATGCCTTCCCTCTGTGTGTCCGCAGCAAAGAGGTCGACGACATCGTAAAAACGGTCCAGCTTCTCGCTGGCAGCTTTGGCGGTGTCAACCTGGAGGATATCTCCGCTCCCCGCTGCTTTGAGATCGAGAAGAAGCTGAAAGAGACTTGCGATATTCCGATTTTCCACGACGACCAGCACGGCACTGCCGTCGTTACTTTGGCCGCTATGATCAACGCGCTCAAAGTTGTCGGCAAAAAGCTGGATGAAATTAAGGTTGTTACCTCTGGCGCCGGCGCGGCAGGAATCGCCATCATCAAGCTGCTCATGAAGATGGGGCTGAAAAACGTCATCATGTGTGATCGCAAGGGCGCGATTTACGAAGGCCGCGAGGGCCTGAACAGCGAAAAGATGGAGATGGCGAAAATCTCCAACCCTGAAAAGAAAGCTGGCTCTCTGGCGGATATGCTGGTTGGCGCGGATGTCTTTATCGGTGTCTCCGCTCCGGGCACAGTTACTCCAGAGATGGTAAAAACCATGGCAAAGGATGCAATCCTCTTCCCCATGGCCAACCCGACTCCCGAAATTATGCCTGATCTGGCAAAAGAAGCTGGCGCCGCCGTCGTGGGCACGGGCCGCAGCGATTTCCCCAACCAGATCAACAATGTCCTCGCCTTCCCCGGAATCTTCCGCGGTGCGTTGGATGTCCGCGCAAGCGATATCAACGACGAAATGAAGATTGCCGCTTCCTATGCAATCGCAGGCATCATCAAAGACGAGGAACTCTCGGCCGAATATATCATTCCTGGCGCGATGGATCCCAGAGTTGCTTCCGCAGTTGCGGCGGCCGTTGCTCAGGCGGCTAGAGATACCGGTGTAAACCGCATCTAATAAATAGGCAATATGCATTAATAAAAAAGAAGGAGAATTGCTTCTCCTTCTTTTTTTGCGAAAAACTAAGGTCAAAATCCGCCTGGAAACACAGCATTCTGCCGGCGGCAACGCTCCTCCCCTCAGCGAACCGCAGGCTCAATTATTATAATTTCCAGTTCCAACCCTTGATATTGCCTAAGTTTGGCGCTTTCTAATTCTGGCTTCCCTGAACGAAAGGCGTCTCAATCGGAATATCCTGTTCCCGCCAGTAATCTGTATCTCCAATCTGCCCAGGCTCGATATCTACTCGCTCTTCAGGCAGCGCTGCCAGAACCAGGCGCTCCCGGATCGCCGCTGTCTCGGCATCCGAAGCATCCCCATCCCGAACAACGCACTCTGTTCCCGGCGCAATATGAAAATACATCCATTTCGCATCCGGCACGGTTAGGCGTACACAGCCGTGGGAATCCGCTTTGCCAAATCTCTCCCACACTTCCTCAATATAAGTTGAAGTATCGAACTGGGAATATAGGATGGAGTGGAAATAGATTGCTCCTCTAATTTGTGTCCAAAACTGCCCATATGTCTTATCCCTGACAAACTGACTGAAGCGCACATGGTATTTATCCATTTTGAACTTCCCTTTGGGCGTGCAGTCATTTTTGCCCGTAGAGCAGAGCATATAGCGGACTGGCACAGTGTAATTGCCCTCCTCGTCTTTGGAGAAAACCATCGTAACCTGATGCTTCAAATCCACAATGATTTTATAAGTCCCCGCTTCCGGGTATCCCTTCGGGTAGTAATTTCTCGTCCCATCATCGCTCATCACCAGCTCTTCAAAGCTCATGTGCGTTGTCGGTGCCAGCAAATCAAAGGGATCGCATTCCTGTGCATCGCCGGAATAGAGCAGTTCCTGCATATCCTCGTCGGCAATGCCGCTCACTTCCAGCCCATTTTGCACCTGGAAGGCCTTGACGGCATAGAATGTTTCCGAGCCATAAACACCTGTTTCCTGCTCCCAATCCAAGTAGTTCAGCGCCACAAGCCGCGCCTGCAGCTCTTCCACGTTTTCGCCCTCCATGCCCTCCTGAAGCGGCGTCGGTCGCTGTTTTACCACCGGAGCAACGCTAGGCTCTATCTCAGGAGAAACTGTCACCTCCTCTGCCTTTTCGCTTTCCTTTGCCTCTTCTTTTGCGCATCCTGTAACAATAACTGCCAGCAACAGCAAAGACGCAATCATCCTTTTCCAATTTCTCATTTTTTCTCTCTTTCAATGAAAATACGGCATTCGCCCCTGTTACAAAGCGAATGCCGCATTTTAATTCATAAATATCTTGCTATCTTGGCAAAAGAAACCTTAGTTTTTCGCCAAAACCACTGCGTGTGCAGCGGCCAGTCTCGCGATCGGAACCCGGAAGGGCGAGCAGGAGACATAGTTCAGGCCGATGTTATGGCAGAAGATAACCGTGGAAGGATCGCCGCCATGCTCACCGCAGATACCCAGCTTGATGTTCGGGCGGGTCTTCTTGCCGAGCTCAGCAGCCATCTTAACCAGCTTACCAACGCCATCCTGATCCAGCTTCTGGAACGGATCGGACTCATAGATCTTCTTGCCGTAGTATTCATCCAGGAACTTGCCAGCATCGTCTCTGGAGAAGCCGAACGTCATCTGCGTGAGGTCGTTCGTGCCGAAGGAGAAGAACTCAGCTTCTTCCGCAATCTCATCAGCCGTGATGGCGGCTCTCGGAATCTCGATCATCGTGCCGACATGGAAATCGAGCTTGACGCCCTTCTCTTCCATGACTTCGTTTGCCGTCTTAACAACGACATCCTTGCAGTATTTGAGCTCTTTCTTCTCGCCAACCAGCGGGATCATGATCTCGGGGACGATATCGTAGCCGCATTCCTGCTTCACTTCGATAGCTGCCTCGATAACTGCTCTGGTCTGCATCTCTGCAATTTCCGGATAGGTAACCGCAAGGCGGCAGCCTCTATGGCCCATCATCGGGTTGAACTCGTGCAGGCTCTCGATGGTGTTGATCAGCTCGTCATAAGGAATGACCATCTCGTTTGCCAGCGCGCGGATATCCTCCTCAGCGGTGGGCAGGAACTCGTGAAGCGGCGGATCCAGGAAGCGAATGGTTACGGGCAAGCCCTTCATCGCCTTATAGATGCCGGCGAAGTCTGCTCTCTGCATGGGCAGGAGTTTTGCCAGCGCTGCTTTTCTCTGATCAACCGTCTTGGAGACGATCATCTCGCGCATTGCAGCGATTCTGTCTTCGTCGAAGAACATGTGCTCCGTACGGCAGAGGCCAACACCCTCAGCGCCAAAGTGCAGAGCCGTCTCAGCATCTTTGGGGGTATCAGCATTCGTGCGGACTTTCAGCGTTCTGATCTCGTCAGCCCACTTCATAACCTGCTCGAAATCGCCTGTAATAGCAGCTTCTACCGTGGGGATATTCTCTGCGTAAACGTTGCCCGTGCCGCCGTCCAGGGAGATGGGATCGCCTTCGCCCAGCACACGGCCATCCGGCAACAGCATGGTCTTCTTCTCTTCGTTGATGACAACTTCACCGCAGCCTGCAACGCAGCAGGTGCCCATGCCTCTGGCAACAACAGCAGCGTGGGAAGTTCTGCCGCCTCTTGCCGTCAGAATACCTTCGGAAACGTGCATACCCTCGATATCCTCCGGAGAGGTCTCCTGGCGGCAAAGCACGATTTTCTCACCGCGCTCTTTTGCAGCCATCGCATCTTCAGCCGTGAAGTAAACTTTACCGGAAGCTGCGCCAGGGGAAGCCGGCAAGCCCTTCGCAACGGGCTTAGCAGCCTTCAGAGCCTTCGCCTCGAACTGCGGGTGCAGCAGAGAATCCAGCTGCTGGGGCTCAACTTTCAAAATAGCCTGCTCCTTGGTGAGCTTGCCTTCTGCAACCAGGTCAACCGCAATCTTCAGAGCAGCCGGAGCCGTTCTCTTGCCGTTTCTGGTCTGCAGCATATAGAGCTTGCCGCCCTCGATGGTGAACTCCATATCCTGCATATCAGCATAGTGGTTCTCCAGCGTGGTCGCAATCTCAACGAACTGGTCGTAAACAGCGGGCATGGTCTCATGCAGAGAGGAAATCGGCTGAGGCGTTCTGATGCCGGCAACGACGTCCTCGCCCTGTGCATTCATCAGATACTCGCCGTACAGCTTTTTCTCGCCGGTTGCAGGGTCGCGCGTGAAAGCAACGCCCGTGCCGCAGTCATCGCCCATGTTGCCAAATACCATGGCCTGAACGTTAACTGCCGTACCCCAGCTGCCCGGGATATCGTTCAAACGGCGGTATACGATAGCTCTGGGGTTGTCCCAAGAACGGAAAACAGCTTTGACAGCTTCCATCAGCTGCTCTTTTGCATCCTGCGGGAACTCAACGCCCATCTCTTTCTTATAGAGAACTTTGTAATTTGCGACGATGTTTTTCAGATCTTCTGCATTCAGCTCTGTATCCAGCTTAACGCCCTTTGCCTCTTTGGCCGCATCCAGAATCTCCTCAAATTTGCTCTTCTCAATGCCCATAACGACATCCGAGAACATCTGAATGAACCGGCGGTAGCTATCATAAGCAAAGCGGGGGTTGTTCGTTTTCTTGGCGACAGCTTCCACAGCGACATCGTTCAGGCCCAGGTTCAGAATCGTATCCATCATGCCAGGCATGGATGCTCTCGCGCCGGAACGGACGGAAACCAGGAAGGGGTTCTCCGCATCGCCGAACTTCTTGCCAGCGATCTCCTCGGTTTTCGCAATCGCCTCATAAATCTCGGCAACAATCGCGTCATCGATGGTTTTCCCATCTTCGTAGTACTTCGTGCAGGCTTCGGTAGAAATCGTAAAGCCCTGGGGAACTGGCAGTCCGAGCTTTGTCATCTCAGCCAGGTTCGCGCCTTTACCGCCCAGCAGGTTCCGCATGGAAGCATCGCCTTCGCTGAAGAGGTAAACATACTTTTTACTCATCGCAAATCCTCCTAATTATAATGAAAGTTTTTTAGGCAATAAAAATTTAGCCAAAAATTCTTTTAGCACCCAAAATTATACATGAAAATAGCCGCAAGCACAAGAGATAAATTGCAAAATGCGGCTATTTTCATCCATTTTTCAGTTTTTCAAAAATCTTTGAGCAGCATCAGGCTTTTGGGCGTAATTTCCAGCGCGTTGGTCAGCCAGCGGATGGCCAGGGAGTAAAACTCCTTTTGTTCCGGCAATTCTATCTGCGCGACAGCTTTGGAAGGCGTTCTTAAAATGCGGTCAATCCCCAAAATAAATTCCCGGGGAATTTCCTCTCCTGGGCAATCGGCGCAAACCATTCCTCCTGCCCCGATATTGACCTTGCAAACCTCCCTGCTCCCGCAAATACTGCAATGCGAAAGTGAAGGGCGCAGGCCCAGAATATCCAACAGCTTAAAGACAAAAAAGCAGAGCACTTTCTGCGGGCTCCCGCCGTGATCCATCGCATAAAGGCAGTTGACCAGCAGCGCAAACAGCCGGGCATTCTCCTGATCCGGCATCACAGTTTTTTCGCATACTTCCAGAAACAGCGTGCCCGTCAGCAGTGCGTGAATATTTTTGCGCAGATGAAAGAAATTGTCTTTGGCGACTGCCTGCGTGATATAGTACTTGCCTTTTTGGTGGTTCATGCCAAAAAGAGCGCAGCAGAAGACATCACTGCTGGAAAGCAGCGAGCTTCCCTGCTTTCTGCATCCTCTGCAAAGCGCATCAATCCGCCCTTTTTCTTTGGAAAAGAGCGTCAGCATTTTATCCGTTTCCCGATAGTTGTTTGCCCGAAGCACGACGCATAGCATCGTCTCATTTTCCGCCATATGTTTCCCCTGCCGCCGGGTTACTCGGTTTTTCCCAGCTCCCGGTAAAATAAATAATAGTTGATCGAGCCTGTTTTTTCAAACAGCGCAAAGGCCGTCTGTTTCGCATCATTTTCCATCGGATCGTTTTGTCTCATTTCTTTTGCCTCCATGCTCTTCATATTCTTCTCTCTTACTTTTCCCGGAAGGCAAAATATCGAAACATGCAATTTCTGTTAATTCCGATACCCCAGCGTTTTGAGCATGAACCCGGAATTGCGCCAATCCTCCTTGACCTTGACCCAAAGCTGGAGGAACACTTTTGTTCCAAAGAGCATTTCCAGATCGCCTCTGGCCTCACTGCCGATTTTCTTGAGCATAGCGCCTTTTTTGCCAATAATGATCCCTTTATGCGAATCCCTCTCACAGTAGATCACCGCAGAGACATTCGTCAGGTTTTCCTTCTCCTCCACTTTCTCGATCTCCACGCCAATGCCGTGTGGAATCTCTTCCCGCAAAGAGAGCAGCGCCTTCTCCCGGATGAGCTCGGAAGCCAGAAAGCGCTCGGGGCGATCTGTTACCATATCCTCCGGGTAATACTGCGGGCCAGGCTGCAAATACGAGACGATTTTTCGCTCCAACTCCTCAAGGCCCCAGCCCTGCTTTGCCGAAGCCGTGCAGACCGCATCTTTCGCCACGCCCAAAGCATGCACTTTTTCTATTAACTGCTCAACCTTTTCCGGCTTTACCGCATCGATCTTATTGATGAGCACCAAAAACCGATCCCCATTGAGCTTTTGAAGGATCTCTTCGTCTCTCTGCAGGATGCCCACAACTCCATCGATGACCATGATGGTGAGATCGACGTCTTTGTTCGCATCATACGCCGTCTTTACCATATATTCGCCCAGCTTGTTGTGCGGCGTATGCAGGCCGGGCGTATCCAGAAAGATGATCTGGTAATCCGGCTTCGTCAAAATGCCCACCACTTTATTGCGCGTTGTCTGGGCTTTTTGCGTTACAATCGCCACTTTCTCACCAACTAAGGCGTTCATCAGCGTCGATTTCCCCACATTCGGGCTGCCCATAATCGAAATAAATCCAGAAAGATGTTCCAAAATCTTCTCCTTAGCGTATGTTCAGTTCCGCCCCAGCGCCTCTCGCTGCTTTTGGCGCATCACTTGCTCTTCCTGCTCCTGCATATGGTCGTATCCCATCAGATGCAGCATACCGTGCACCGCCAGAAAGCACAGCTCCTGGGTCAGCGTATTGCCATATTCCCTGGCCTGATCGGCCGCGTGCTCAATAGAGATAAAAATGTCGCCTAAAAACAGCTCTCCCTCTTCCCCCAGCTCCGGCTCAAGCCCTTCTTTCAGCGCCTCGCCAATCGGCCCCTGCAAATCGTTGGCAGGAAAAGACAGCACGTCCGTCGCCCGATCGATCCCGCGGAACTGGCGGTTCAGCTCCCAGAGATAGGCATCGTCTGCAATGACGATGTTCGCAGAAAAATCCGCGATCCCTTCCAGCTGTGCCGCACGCGCGGCAGCGGCGTTAATTTCCTGCACGCATTCTGCCGCAAGCTCCAGCCCTTCTTTTTCTATTGCAACCAAGTCTCTCATTTTTCCGGATCCTCCGGGTAGGCGATGCGCTCGTGGTTTGCACCCTGCAAGACCCGCACAAACGCATCAATGATATTGGTCATGTCTCTTCTGGTCAGCGGGCATTCATCCAGCTGGCCGCTGTTATAACGGTCTATCACTAAAGTCTGGATTTGATCGTGAATAGCCGAAAGATCCAGCCGCATGGCATTGTTTGCGCGAATTGCCGCTTCAACCACATCCGCCAGCATGAGTACCCCCGCCTCTTTGGTCTGCGGCTTGATGCTGGGATAATGGAAGATGGATTCATCCTCGATCTCGCCCTGCATACGCGCCATGCGGTAAAAATAGGTTACCGTTCCATCGCCATGATGCTGGGAAATAATATCCACCATCTGCTGAGGCAGGCGGTTTTTCCTGGCCAGCGCCACGCCGTCGGTAATATGGCTGCGAATCGCTTTGGCGCTGTCTTCGGGCGTCATGGAGTCGTGCGGGTTGGCGACGTTCATCTGATTTTCCTTAAACATCAGAGGGTTGCTCAGCTTTCCAATATCGTGGTAGTAGGCCGAAACCCTGGTCAGCAGAGCATCCGCGTCCACAACCTCCGCTCCGGCCTCTGCCAGGTTTGCCACCATGACGCTGTGGTGATAGGTGCCCGAAGCCTCGATCATCAGCCGGCGCAGCAAAGGATTGGAGGGGTTGGAAAGCTCCAGCAGGCGCGAGGGTGTCGCCAAAGAGAAGCAGGCTTCCCATATCGGCAAAATGCCGATGGCAAGGAACCCGCAGAGCACGCCACTGCCCAGGCTGAACAGCGCGGCCGCCAAATACTGCTGCCAGGTGTACCCTTCCAAAATTCCATAGCACAGATAGACAACCGCCGCCATGACGCCAGCCGCCATGCCCGAATAGATATACTCTGCGCGGCTCTGCTTTCCGCGGAAAATCAGCACAACCGCAAAACTTCCAAGCAAGCCGGCCAGCATACTGCGCAGCACCTGATCATCGAAGAAAAATGCCTTTTGCGGCGCCATAATAAACGAGATGATGATGCTCATCCAGACGCCATAGAGCAGAGCCGTCTTTCTGCGCAGAATAACTGCCCCAATGATGACGGGCAAAAACACCGGCGCAATCCGCAGATCGATGCGCTTGCAGATGAGCGCCACCACGATGCCCAGCGCCGAGAGCAGTATCATGCAGAGCGCGCTTTTCGCATCTCGCACGACGCTGTGCCGCTGGTAGATGCAGTAGAGCAGCGCGATTCCAAACACCGCAGCCATGAGCAGCGCGGAGAAAATCCAGCGCGATGTGCCCGAGCGCTCGTCTGTCATCAGGCCCATTTGTTTGATGAGCCGCAGCTGCGCTTCCGAGATGATCTCGCCTTTTTGCACAATATTCTGGCCCTTTTGGTATTGCACCGGCTTGACCGCCTCTGCCGCCGCAAGGCGCGCACTCTCCGTCGCCTCGATGTTATAAGTCAGGTTGGAATTGATATTGGCGGTCGCCACAGCGTGCGCCAGCAAGGCCTGCTCAGAGGTAAATGCGCCGCCAGAGATCAGCTCCGAGCGCACGGATTCTATCATATCCACCAGATCATCCGCCGTTACGCCGTCTTTCATCTTGATGCGCACTTTCTCTACCATGGCATCCCGGAGCGTTTCCAGCTGTTTTGGCTCCATCGAAGCGATGGTGTAGATATTCTGATCCGTCAGGTAATCCGGCCTTTCTGCGCGAATCTCCTCCATGGAAGGCCCAAGCAGCGCTTCCCAATCCGTCTCCGCAACACTCTTGATCTGCTCAGGCGGCTGTGCCAGGTAAATCTGCCGAACCTTTTGGCGTATCTGCTCGATCTGAGAGAAAGCGTTATAGATGTTCTCCTCGTTTTGATTGAGAATCGTGTCGTCCAGCTGATAGACGGGCAAAACCTTCTGCTTGGCTTCTTCTCTCAGAATCTCCGTAGAATACTCGTCCACCAAATCCTTGTTGGCTGTGATGGTCTCTTCGCAAATCCCGCCCACCGTATAGGTGTACTTCTCGGTCTGCGCGCTCAGCACGCCGGCGACAACGCAAAAGACGTAAAGCAGAATGTAGAGCACCAGCGATGCTGTTTTTCCCTGCATTTTAACTTGTCCAAGAAATGTTTTTTGCCGCCGCCTGTTTTCTCGTTTTCTCTCTGCCATGGCTTAACCTCGCCGACTGATTTCGCGTTCTTCCTCTTTTTCAAACGCCTTTACAATATCCTTCACCAGCTTATGGCGCACAACATCCCGGTTGGTCAGGTATGTTACGGAAACACCGTCGATCCCCTTCAAGATCTCCGCCGTTTTCCTCAGGCCGGATTGCTGGTCCCTGGGCAGGTCGATCTGGGTAACATCCCCCGTAACGACTACCTTGGAGTTTTCTCCGAACCGCGTTAAAAACATCTTCATTTGAGCCATGCTGGCATTTTGCGCCTCATCTAAAATGATAAACGCATCCGAGAGCGTCCGCCCGCGCATATATGCCAGCGGCGCCACTTCCACGACGCCCGTCTCCACCAGCTTCTGATATGCCTCCGCCCCCATAAATTCATAGAGCGCATCGTAAAGCGGCCGGAGATAGGGATCGACTTTGCTCTGCAAGTCCCCCGGAAGAAAGCCGAGCTTTTCCCCCGCTTCGACGGCCGGGCGCGTCAGAATAATGCGGGAAATTTCCTTGTTTTTCAGCGCCACCACGGCTTTTGCCATAGCCAGATACGTTTTGCCTGTCCCAGCCGGGCCGATGGCAAAATTCACCGTGTTGTGATCAATGGCCTCCATATAGCGCTTTTGGCCCAGCGTGCGGCATTTGATGGGCCTGCCCCGGTTTGTTACGGCGACGACACCCTGCATGGCCTCCAGGCCACTCTGCATCTCGCCGTCTCCCGCAAGATCCAGAAAATAGCTGATCTTGTTTTCGTCGATGTATTCCTGCTGGCGGAACTGCTCGCAAAGCTTCAAAATGACCTGCTTTGCCATCTCTGCCTGCTGCATATTTCCCGAAATCACCGCCCGGCCCTCCCTGGCGGCGATTTCCGTATCCGTTCCCTTTTCGATGAGGTGGATATTTTCGTCTAAAATCCCGAAAATCTCCTTCATCTCTTCCATGGATTCAAATTCAACCGTTAATTCCACTTTCGTTTGATTTTCCAATCAAATAGCCCCTCCGAAATTATTCTTGTGTATCCGCGCCGGGAAGATCCGGCGCATCATTGATGACGCCCGTCATCCCAATGGCCTCGCGCACGCTCACAGTCAGCGTGATGCTCAGCTTGCCGTCCTGCTCTTCCTCATACCGATGGAAGGCGACAATTTCCGCGTCCTCCGGTATTTGGGCATAGAGGCTTTGATATGCCTTCTCCTCCGCGCTCACCAGAGCCGCCTGCTTTTTCTCCTGCGAATAAACGCTCTTTGCCTTATAGTATGTCTTTTCTATAATCTGTAAATGCAGCGGGCCGTTTTTTCCTATCTCGCCCACCATCTCGTCTTTTTCAATACATTCGGAAAACGGGTTTTCGCCCAGAAGGTGGATCTTCTGCCTGCCCAGCAGCATATACCGCTCAACTGCCGTCTCCCCCGTGGGAACTTTATCATAGCTGCTGATAGTCGCCTCCGCCTTGGCGATATAATCGACTCTCGCAATCACTACCCCTCTTGCAGGCATGGAAATGGGCGTTTCGCCTTTGAGATAGTTTCCTGCAATCAGCAGCTGTCCTTCCGAAACTTGCTCTCCCTCGGCGACAACCGCCTGCCCGCTGGTTACGATAACCTGTTCGATCACACCGCTTTTGAGGGCATAAACCGCGCAGGGCTGTTCGTCCCGAATATCCGGCTTTGGGGTGCGCTCCCGAATTTCCGCCACCAGGCTCGCGCCGTCAAAGGAGACGTAGACATAGGTCAAATCCGGAAAAGCATTCCAAATTGCCCGCTCCAGCTTTTTGGTGTCGATGCGGCTTTTGAGCGCGAACTCCTTTGCGCCGGCCTCCTGCATCACCAGATACACATCGTATTCGCTGATGCTTGTCAGCCCTTCAACGCGAATGCGGACGCAAAACAGCGAGAGAACCACCACCACGCAAACAGTGAGCGCCGCCCCGACGCCCAGAATCCAGCGCCTGCGAAGGAAGTCCAAAACTGCCGTTCCTCCGCCGCATTTTTCCACCGTAACCTTCGCCTGAGCCGGCAGCATTTTTTGCAGTTTTTTATAATCCCGCATGGATAGCTTGGCGCGAAACTGCGTATAGCTTTTGCGCTGCAATTCCAAAAACTGAAGGCCTTCCTTTGCGGCGGCGTTAAGCAGGCGTTCTACGCCCAGCAATTCCACGTTAATGATAACATATCCAAAAAGAAAATACCATAAATATAACAATTACGGCTCCCCCTTTATTTCCTCTGTATCCCCATATCGTATTTGCTCGATCATCCCGGTAAAGGAGAGCACGCCTTCCTGCATCGAGCAGACATAGAAATCCCTTCCAAGAAAACAAATATCGCCAAACTCCGTCGTGAGCTTGAGCACTTTTTCCGAATATGCCGCAATATTTAAAAACCCTTCGACCGTGCAGGCCGTGTTGTCATAAACGTGGATCCCAAGCCCATTCGCCACAACCTGCGGCGGAAACTCCATCGCGGCGCCCGCCCGGAGCCTCCAGTTCTTTTTTCGTCTTTTCGCCTTTGCTGCCATCTTTTCACCACCTGCGACTATTTTATGAGCAGAAGGCGCAAAAAAATACACAAAAAAACAACGGCAGAAATGCCGTTGTTTTATGCTTTTAGTGTTTTCTCTTTCTGGCAGCCTCAGCCTTCTTCTTTCTCTTAACACTGGGCTTTTCATAATGCTCGCGCTTTCTGACCTCTGCGAGAACACCAGCTCTTGCACATTTTCTTTTAAACCGCTTCAGAGCGCTCTCCAGAGACTCATTTTCGCCTACGCGTATTTCAGACATCTTTTTCCCCCCCTCCCATAATCAAATGCGCAAATTACTACGCCTTAACCGGGAGTATTTGCACGAAGGGCAACAAGTACCATTCAATGTTTAAAATTATAGATCTTTTCTCTTGGAAAGTCAACAAATTCTTCCGGCCGGCGCAAAATTATCCCGCATTTTTCGCCATGCCGCAAAGAAATAGCTTGCAAAAAGGGCAAAAAGATTATATAGTAGTGGAGAAATAGGCATACTACTTTTGGGCATTGAAAAAGCTGCGGCCAGTGTTCTTTTCAAGAGAGCCGGTGTTTGGTGCAAACCGGCAAAGAAGCTGTCCTTTCCACTTTTGAGCCTCCCGGCCCTGCCGGAGCCTGGCACTCTCTACCGTGCTACGAGCGGCCGCTTTGCGCGGCAATTTGGGTGGCAACGCGGAATCCTTCCGTCCCATATTGGGATTGGAGGGAATTTTTTATGCCAAAAGAAAGCAAAATTCAAATCTAGGAGGAAAATTATGCTGGATTTAAAGTTTCTCCGGGCAAACCCGGAAGTCGTAAAACAAAACATCCGCAATAAGTTTCAGGATCAAAAGCTGAGCTTGGTGGATGAAGTCATCGCTCTGGATGCGGAAAACCGCGCCACCATTCAGCAGGCAGAAGCGCTGCGCGCAGATCGCAACCGCATTTCCAAGCAGATCGGCGGCCTGATGGCCAAGGGCCAGAAGGAAGAGGCCGAGGCGCTCAAGCGGCAGGTTACGGATTTTTCCAGCCATCTGGCCGAGCTGGAGGAAAAAGAGCGGGAGCTGGATGAGAAAATCACCCGAATCATGATGAGCATCCCCAATATCATCGACCCGAGCGTTCCCATCGGCAAAGACGACAGCGAAAATGTGGAAATCCAGCGCTATGGCGAGCCTGTCGTCCCGGATTTTGAAATCCCCTATCATGCCGAGATCATGGAACGCCTCTCCGGCCTGGATCTGGAGAGCGCCAGAAAAGTCGCCGGCAATGGATTCTACTATCTCATGGGCGATATTGCCCGCCTGCATTCCGCCGTCCTCTCCTACGCGCGCGATTTTATGATCGGCCGCGGGTTCACCTACTGCATCCCGCCCTTCATGATCCGCAGTGATGTCGTTACGGGCGTCATGAGCTTTGCCGAGATGGATGCCATGATGTATAAAATTGAGGGCGAAGACCTGTATCTGATCGGGACAAGCGAGCACTCCATGATCGGCAAGTTCATCGATACCATTTTGAAGGAAGATGCCCTCCCCTATACGCTGACCAGCTATTCCCCCTGTTTCCGCAAGGAAAAAGGCGCGCATGGCCTGGAGGAGCGCGGCGTATACCGCATCCATCAGTTTGAAAAGCAGGAGATGATCGTCGTCTGCAAGCCGGAAGACAGCATGATGTGGTTCGATAAACTTTGGCAGAACACTGTGGATCTCTTCCGCACGCTGGATATCCCCGTCCGCACGCTGGAATGCTGCTCGGGCGATTTGGCAGATCTCAAAGTCAAATCCATCGATGTGGAGGCATGGTCGCCGCGCCAGCAGAAATATTTTGAAGTGGGCAGCTGTTCGAATCTGGGCGATGCTCAGGCGCGCCGGCTGAAAATCCGCGTCAACGGTGAAAACGGCAAATATTTCGCACATACGCTCAATAATACCGTCGTCGCCCCGCCCAGAATGCTCATCGCATTTTTGGAGAACAACCTGTGTGCCGACGGCAGCGTCCGCATCCCGGAGGCCCTGCGCCCCTATATGGGCGGCATGGATGCCATCCGCGCAAAATAACAGATAAAAAACAGCCAGCGCAAGCCCAAAAGGCCCGCTGGCTGTTTTTATTGCAAAGAACCAATCAGCCCGGAGGCCACCCAAGCTCTCTGCCGCCCAACAGGTGAAAATGCAGATGCGGCACCGTCTGCCCCGCATCTTTGCCAATATTGCTCACAATGCGGAAGCCGCTCTCTTCCAGGCCAAGCTCCCGGGCCAGTTTTCCCGCGACCTGAAAAATATGCGCGACCAGCTCCCCATCCTCCGGCTTTAGCGCCAATACCGACTGAATGTGCTTTTTGGGGATGATGAGCACATGCACAGGCGCCTTGGCATCAATATCATGGAACGCCAAAACCTGTTCATCCTCGTAAGCCTTTTTCGAGGGAATCTCCCCGCGGATGATTTTGCAAAAAATGCAGTCTTCCATCGCAATCCTCCTTCTATTTTTTCTCTATCAGGCGCGCTTGCAGGGTCTCCTGCCGGACGCCTGTGATATAGGCTCGCACGATGCTGTTCTCCCGGCCGCCCTCTTCTATGGCGACTCTCTGATAGCGCGTGGTGTAGCCCAGCATTTTTCCGCCGGCATCCCGCTCTTCCAGCAAAACCTCCTGCTCTTTTCCAACAAAACGCGCCAGATATTCCCGCTGCATCTCGTGCGCCAGCGCCGCAATTTCTGCCGCCCTGCGCTTTTTCTCCGGCCCTGGCACATCTCCCGGCATCTTCGCCGCCACCGTACCCTCCCGTTTGGAAAAGGGAAATACGTGAATTTTAGCAAAGCCAATCTGCCGCAGAAAATCCAGGGTGCTTTGATGCTCCTCTTCGCTCTCGCCCTGAAATCCTGCGATGACATCTGTGGTAATCGCTGGATCTGCGAAATATTCCCGTGCATTTGCGATATACCGTGCATACTCTTCCGGCGTATATTTTCGATTCATCCGGCGCAGAACCTGCGCACAGCCGCTCTGCAGAGAGACGTGGAAATGCGGGCAAAGCCGCTCGCAGGCCGCCGCTCTGCGGCAAAACTCCTGCGTCAGAAGCGATGGCTCCAAAGAGCCCAGGCGGATGCGCACAAGCCCCGGAACCTGGTTCAGCTGCTCGATGACGTCTATGAGCCCGGCTTCTTCCAAATCCTTGCCATAAGAGCCCAGGTGTATCCCCGTGAGCACGATCTCCTGCACCCCGCTGGCCGCCAGCCGCTCGGCTTCTTTTATAATCTCCGCCATTGGCCGCGAACGCACCGGCCCTCTGGCATATGGGATGATGCAGTAACTGCAAAAATTGCTGCATCCATCGCAGATTTTCAGGTTTGCCCGGGTTCTCTCCTGGCTTTTGGAGATTTGCAGCGGCTCAAATTCGCGCTCTTTGAGGATCTCCTCAACCGCATTGATCTTCTCCTCGCCTTCCAGACTGCGCCGCACAATCTGCACAATCTGCCCTTTGCATTTCGAGCCAATAATAGCCGCGACGCCCTCCTGCTCCAGAGTGCGCGCCGCATCCCGCTGAGCCATGCACCCGCATACAAAGATCCGCGCATCCCTGTTTTGATGATGCGCCCGGGAGATCATCTGCCGCGATTTCTTATCCGCCACCGCCGTTACCGTGCAAGTATTGATGATATAAAGATCCGCGCTCTGGGAAAAATCTGCCGTCTGATATCCCGCCTGCTCCATCAGCTCGCGCATGGCGTCTGTCTCATATTGGTTGACTTTGCAGCCCAGCGTCTCGTAAGCCACCCGCATCCTAACACCCCGTTTCATAGGCCGTCAGCGCCGTCAGCGCAATGGCCGCAGTCTCTCCGCGCAAAATGCGCCGGCCCAGGCTGACGGAGCGCCCGCCTGCCGCGATAATCTGCTCCGCTTCCTGCTCGGAAAACCCGCCTTCCGGCCCGATAATCAGCGCAATATCCTTTTGCTCCCGGATTTGCTCAAAAACCTGCCTCAGCGCGATTTCGGATTTCTCATAGGCAAAGAGCACTGCGCCATGCTGTGGAATTTCCCGCAAAACCTCCTCCAAAGAGAGCGGCGGCAGGATGCGCACCGCCGCGGCTCTGCCGCATTGCTTCACTGCCCCTTCCGCGATCTTTTCAAAGCGCTCCTGCGCTTTCCCGCCTTCCTTTGGCTTTTTGACGCACCTGCTGCTCACAAACGGCGCGAAACAGCCAATGCCCAGCTCCACCGCTTTTTGCAGAATCAGCTCCATCTTATCCGATTTCATATAGGCGACATACAGCGTAATATCAACGATGGGCTCGCCCGGGCAATCCCGGGTTTCGAGGATCTCCGCGCAAACCTCGCCATTCTCCACGCTGAGCGCCCGGCAGATCAGCTCTTTGCCCTGATGCGCCGCCAGGAACAGATCCCCGGCCGCCATTCTGAGCACACGGCTAAAGTGTTCCGCCTCTCCGCCCAGCAGAAAGACTCTATTTTCCGTAACCTTGCCTGCAAAAAAACGTCTCATGCCTTGTTTTGGGCGATGATCGCCGCCCATTCTCCATCCCTGCAAACCTCAAGCACGGCAAGGCCGCCGGTCAAAAGCGCATCGCGCACTTCCTCCGCGCGCTCGATGATGATACCCGAGCAAACCATCTTGCCCTCCGGCCGCAGATAGCGCCGGAACAGCGGAATCATCGCCTTGATCACATCTGCCACGATATTTGCCGCGATAACATCATATTGCCGATCCCCGATTTGCAGGGCCAAATCCTCATCCATCAGGATGTTGCCCAAAAACAGCCGGAACTCCTGCTCCGCAATGCCGTTGCGCGCCGCATTTTCCCGGGAAACACGGATCGAATCCTCCTCGATATCCACGCCCGTAACTTTCCCTGCCCCAAGCAGTTTTGCTGCCACAGCCAAAATTCCGCTGCCGCAGCCCATATCCAGCACCTCATCTCCGGGTGCAACCAGATCTTCCAGCGCCTCGATGCATAGCCGCGTCGTCTCGTGCGTGCCCGTCCCAAAGCTGGAGGAAGGGTCGATCTCTAGAACAATACGCTGGTTACCCTCTGGAAGCGGCTCCCAGGAAGGCTTAATGAGCATTCTTTGCCCAATCTCCGTGGGCTTGAAATACTTCTTCCAGTTGTTCATCCAGTCCTCTTCGCGCAGTCCGGAAGTCTTGAGCTCAACGTCCGCGCCCATTTGCCGCGCCTGCTCTGCGGCCCGGAGAACTTTTTGCTTTTTCTCCTCTCCCTGGCCGTTTTCCGGCGCATAAATGCAGATGATAGCATCCTTTTGCGTGAGCAGCTTATCCTCGACGTAGTCGTAGTAGACCGAAGTCTCCAAATACTCGGAAAACTCCCGGGGATCCTGCACGGAAAACTCGTAGATCTCTTCCGCCACCAGAAGGTCGCTCAAAAGATCCACATGCTCGGGCTGAGTGATGAGGTGCAAACATGTCCAATTCATGGCAAATCCTATCCTTCGATTACTTTTGTCGCATTTTTGCGCTGGGCGCGCCGCTGCTGCTCCGCCTTCCAGTACGACTCGAATTCGGCGGCGCTTCCCTCTTTGATATCCGTTTTCGCGATGATCATGGCGCTGTGCTTGTCCACATAAGCGAACCAGTATTTCTTATTTTGGGCTACCTTGCGGATCTGCGCCCACTTAACCGCCTCCATTTTGCCGTTTTTCTTATTCTGGGAGACGATCTTTTTCGCTGTGATCTCAAATTTCATGGGAATTTTGTCGCGGTAAAGCGGGATATCCAAAAGCTTCAAATGCTTTTTCAGCGTGCTTCTGCGCTCCAGGAAGAACCAGAGCAGCGCAATCGCGGCGACGCACCCCTGCAAAATCGCATTCATCCAATTTCCTTCTGCAAACTTCAGCGCCATATCCGCAAAAAAAATCAAAGCGAAAGCCAGCACAGCATCGAACTTCCAATTTGCAAAGGAAAGGCTGTCCCGCCAATAAAAACTGCGGTATTTTCTTTTATCCAAAGCGGTATCGATTACTACCATTCTTCTCTCCTCAACCTTTTTGATAAATTATATCACTTTTTGTCTGCGCTTGCCAGCAGGGATTCAAAAAACGCCACCAGCTCCTGGTAGCTGGAAAGCGAGACCGCCCTTTGCCGCAGCTTCGCCGCGCCTGCAATCCCTTTGACATACCAGGCCGCGTGTTTGCGGAATTCCTTCATGGCGATTTCTTCGCCCTTCTGCTCGATGGCCAGCCTGGCTTGCCTGAGCGCAGTTTCCACTTTTTCGGAAAGGCTGGGGCGCTCATATGTGCCACGCTCCAAGTAGCTTCTGATCTGCCCGAATATCTGCGGGTTACCCAGGGCGCCCCGGGCCACCATGACGCCGTCTGCTCCAGTATGCCGCAAAATCGCCTGCGCATCCTCCGGGGCAAAAACATCCCCGTTTGCGATGACCGGGATGCGCACGGCCCGCTTCACTTCCGCAATCGCGTCCCAATCTGCCTTGCCCTCGTAATATTGCTCGCGCAGACGCCCGTGCACCGCAATGCCGTCTGCCCCTGCCTGCTCTAAAACCTCCGCAAACGAGACGCAGTTTGCATGCGCCGCATCAAAGCCCTTGCGGAACTTTGCCGTTACCGGGCTTTTCACAGCCTTTTTGAGCGCACAGATGATCTCCCCGGCCAGCTTGGGCTCTTTCATGAGCGCAGAACCCTCGCCGTTATTGACGATCTTGGGCGCGGGGCATCCCATATTGACGTCGAACAGCGCGATTTTCTCCCCCATCACCTGCTCCAGCATGGCAGCTGTGCGCGCAATGGTCTCCGGCTCCCGCCCAAAGAGCTGAACCGCCGCTCTTCCTTCCGCTTCGCTGACGCCAAGAAGGTCAAAGGTTCTGCGGTTATGGAATTTGAGGCCCTTGGCGCTCACCATCTCCGTATAAGTCAGCCCGGCGCCCTGCTCTGCCGCAATCTGCCGGAAAGCCTGATCTGTGATTCCCGCCAAGGGCGCTAAAAAAATATTGTTTTTTGCATGAATATAGGGGTTCAATCGTATTTTCTCCAAAAATAAAAAGCAGGCAATGCCCGCTTTTTACTGCGATTCCTCCGGGGGCGTGCTCTCGGGGACTTGTTCTTCGTAATCCTCTTCCGGCGCTTTGGTCGGGATGGGGTATTCCTCAGACTGATCGATGGTCGTATCCTCGTCCAGCTTCAGATCCGCCACTCTCCAGCTCCCGTTTTCCTTGATAAAAGTCAGGGTATACTCCCCGCTCTCAATAAACCGATCCACTTCGTTCACCTGGATAGCGCCCGGCGCAATCTCCGCCGAAATATCCCGCACGGTGTTGCTCACCTTGACTTTTGCCACCTTTTGCCAGGGAAATACAATGCCCAGTTTGACGTCCGTGCGCTCATCGTAGCTCTTGATCTTATAGCTCGCGTTGGTCGTCTGCGTCGCCAGGCCGCTCTTTTGAAGGTACTCTTTTGTATAGATGCTGTCCAAAATATCCGTATCCGGATTATCCAGCGGCACCAAAATCACCGAAGTGCGCTTGGCAAAAGCATCTTTTGCCAGAATATAGATATTGCTCGTATGCATGACGGTGCTGAACGCGAAGATGATCAATAAAGCTGCCAGGCCGGCTGCCAAAAGCTTGCCTAAAATATACAGCAGAAATTTATCCGTCCGAAAGTTTCCCTTTTTCATGAGAATACCTCGCTTTCCTGCTCAGCTCCCATTAAGCTCTCGGCTTCATCGTCGGGAAGAGCAAAACATCTCTGATGGAATAGCTATCCGTCAGCAGCATCACCATTCTATCGATGCCAATTCCAATGCCGCCTGTCGGGGGCATGCCGTATTCCAGGGCATTGACGAAATCTTCGTCCATCATATGCGCTTCCTCGTCCCCTGTCTCGCGCTCTTTGAGCTGGTCCACAAAGCGCTGCTTCTGATCGATGGGGTCGTTGAGCTCGGAGAAGGCGTTTGCCAGCTCCCGGGAGGTGATAAACAGCTCAAAACGCTCGGTCAGCTTAGGGTTATCCGCCTTGCGCTTTGCCAGCGGTGAAATTTCCACGGGATAATCCGTGATAAACGTCGGCTGCACCAGTTTTTCCTCGACAAAGGCATCGAACGCCATGCTGAGAATCTTGCCGGCCGTCTCGTTTTCCACTTCCAGCCCCAGCTTTTTGGCCATCTCTCTGGCCTGCTCATCCGTGGCCGAGGCGAAGTCCACCCCAGTATACTGCTTTACAGCATCGTTCATGCTCATGCGGTTCCAGGGAGGCGTCAAATCGATCTCCTGGCCCTGATAGGTGATCTTCGTTGTGCCGTAGAGCACCTTGGCGCAGTGCGCAAACAGCCCCTCGCAAAGCTCCATCATGCCGTTATAATCCGTATACGCCTGATATAGCTCCATCGTGGTAAATTCGGGGTTATGCTTGATATCCATACCCTCGTTGCGGAAGATGCGCCCGATCTCATAGACCCGCTCAAACCCGCCGACGATCAGCCGCTTTAAATGCAGCTCTGTAGCGATGCGCAGATACATATCGATATCCAGCGTATTGTGGTGCGTGATAAAGGGGCGCGCCGCGGCGCCGCCGGCCGTTCCGTGCAAAATCGGCGTCTCCACTTCCATAAAGCCCTTTTCATCCAGATAATCCCGGATGGCTTTGATGATCTTCGAGCGCTTTGCAAACGTCTCTTTGACCTCCGGATTGACGATCAAATCCACATATCTCTGGCGGTAGCGCAGATCCATATCCTTCAGACCATGGAATTTCTCAGGCAGGGGAAGCAATGATTTGGAAAGCAGCGTAACGCTATGGCACTTGACGGAAAGCTCTCCCGCATTTGTGCGGAAGGCCTCGCCATCCAGGCCCACAATATCGCCGATGTCGTATGTCTTGTACTCGGCATAGGGTTCATCGCCCATGACGTCTCTTCTGGCATAGCCCTGAATGCGCCCTGCGCCATCCTGAATATGGAAAAAGCTCGCCTTTCCCATCACGCGCTTGGAGATGATTCTTCCCGCCACGCGCACCTGGGAGCCTTCCAGCTTCTCAAAATTATCTTTGATCTCCGAGGAAGAGATCACGCCGTCAAACCGCGTAACCTCAAACGGGTTCTTGCCGCTATTCTTCAGAGCCTCCAGCTTATCTCTGCGGACCTTTACCACTTCCGTCAGATTTTTTTCCGGCGCTCCATGATTTTGCTGTTGTTCTGCCATCTTGCTTTCTCTCCTTATTTACCGCTCATCTGCCTTGGAAATCTCCAAGATCGTAAAATGCGCAATGCCGCCCGGAACCTCCACCGAGATCTCGTCGCCTACCGAATGCCCAAGCAGCGCCTGCCCAACCGGGGATTCATTTGAGATAATGTTGTTAGAGACATCTGCCTCCATCGAGCCGAAAATCTGGTAGATCTCCTCTTCATCAAACTCCTGATCCAAAAGGCGCACTTTTGTGCCGATGCTGACTTTCTCCAGATTGACTTCATCGTCGTCTACAATCGTGGCCATCCGCAGCGTGCTTTCCAGGCTCTGGATTCTTCCCTCAATTCTGGATTGTTCATTTCTGGCCTCGGTATACTCCGCGTTTTCGCTGAGGTCGCCAAAAGAGCGCGCGACTTTAATCTGTTCAGAAATTTCTGCCCGTTTGACTGTTTTCAAATACTCGAGCTGAGCCTCAAGGTCCTGTTTGCCTTTTTTCGTCAAAACAAATTCGTTTGCCATGTGAACTATCCTCCCATATGATTCTGCGCTCTCGCCCAGGAACTGGCTATTTTAACAATGTTATTATTCTACACGTTTTTTCCGCACATTGCAAGAAAACGCCTGTTTCACTTTTGTATGCTTTTGGCTACTCCGCCTGCGCCCTGCTGTCTTCCAGATGCTTTTCCAGCTTGTTTTTCACGCGCTGCAAGGCGTTATCGATGGATTTGACCCTGCGGCCCAAAATCTGCGCGATCTCCTGATAGCTTTTGCCCTTTAAATAGAGGCAGAGCACTTTCCATTCAAAATCCGAGAGCATCTCCCCGATCTTTTCCTCAATCTGCATGAGATCTTCCTGATCGATGATGATATCCTCCGGGTTGGAGACTTTGCTGCCCGTGATAATATCGATGAGCGTCCGATCCGATTCCTCGTCGTAAACTGGTTTATTGAGGGAAATATAGCTGTTAAGCGGCTTATGCTTCTGGCGCGTGGCCGCTTTAATCGCCGTAATGATCTGCCGCGTTACGCAGAGCTCCGCAAAGGCCAGAAAAGAAGTCTGTTTATCCGGCCGGTAATCCCGAATAGCTTTATACAGGCCGATCATGCCCTCCTGCACCAGATCTTCGCGGTCTGCGCCAATCAGGAAATAGGAGCGCGCCTTTGCCCGGACGAAATTCTTATACTTATTGAGCAGATAGTCGGAGGCAAGCGGATCATCCTTGTTGGCCAGCTCCGCGATCTCCCCATCCGTCATATTCAGGAAGCGCTCATAGCCAAAGCCGATCATCTCTTCCTGCGGCTCCAGCTCAATTTCCTGGGTTTCATCCACAATTTGGAGCACTTCGACATTCTGCTCCGCTGCATATTCTTCCAATTTACACCTCTTGCGCCATATCCTGGCGCACTTTTTCATACATGAGCACAGCCGCCGCAGCCGATGCGTTGAGGGAATCGATTTTCCCCTTTACCGCAATTCTCACGACAAAATCGCTGCGCTCTTTCACCAGCCTGGAAACGCCCTCGCCCTCTGCGCCGATCACCAGCATCATCGCGCCCTTGAGGTTCGCTTTTGCCGCCTCCTGGCCATCCATATCCGCGCAGGCGACGAAAACGCCGCGCCGCTTGATCTCCTCTATCGTCGCGGCCAGATTGGTTACTCTGGCAATGGGCAGATACTCCTGCGCGCCGCAGGCCGTCTTGCAGGCGGCGGCCGTCATGGAAGCGCTTCTGCGCTTTGGCAGAATCACGCCGTGCGCGCCCATTACTTCGGCACTGCGCACAATCGCTCCAAGGTTAAAGGGATCCTCAATGCCATCCAGCATGATGAGAAAGGGCGCCTGCCCGCGGCTTTCGGCCAGCGCAAACATATCTTCCACCGTCTGATAGGCGACTTCGCTCACCCGCGCCGCAATCCCCTGGTGGTTGCCCGGGTTGCCCTGGTGGCCATAGGGCAGGGAGAGCTCATCCAGCTTTGTTTTGGGAACTTCCTTGATGATAATCCCATTTTTGCGCGCCAGAGCCAAGATCTCGCGGATACTGCCCTCGCCTCTGGCCGAGACATAAATGGCCTCAACGCTCCGCCCGGCGCGGATCGCCTCCCGCACGGGATTTCTGCCGATAATCAGTTCCTGTTCTTCCATACTGCCGCCTCCTATTCCTGCTCCAGCACAGCTCCCATCAGCTGCTCCAGCCGTTCATGCTGTCCCGTCAAAAACAAATATCCCATCAGGGCTTCCAGCCCCGTCGCCTTATGATAATCGGCGACCTCCATATTTTTAGGCACAGAGCCGACTTTGGCATTGCGCCCTCTTTTGAAGATCTCTGCCTCCTGCTGGGTAAACAGGCCGGCCAGCCGCTCGGATGCCTGCGCCTGCGCCCTCGCGTTGACGATGCCCGCTGCCTTGGCGTTGAGCTCGTTGACATGCAGGCCAAACCGCTTGACCAGCGCCGTGCGCACATAGAGATCGTAGACCGTGTCCCCAAGATAGGCCAGCACAATGGGGTTCTTCTGCGCTGCCTCCCTATCCTCTATTTTTTCTAAAATGCTATCTTTCAATTCTGCTTTCCTTTTCCTGCCATTTCCGGTAGAGCTCCGGCCGGTAATCCGGCTCGCCTGTGATCGGATTGTTCTGATAAATGGTGCGCACGGCCAGGGAGAGATCGATCTCTGCCGTTACGACGCCAATCTCCTGATTTCCCAGCCCGCCCGCATACATCCTGCAATAGGGATCCTGGCCAAAGCCTTCTTCGCGCAAAACCGGCCCGATGACGAGGCTGGCGCCCCCAAACTGCGTCCCCTCCTCTTCCCCGGCCAGGTTGCTGCTGGCAATGAAGATTTCATTGCTCAGGCTGGCCGCTTCGATGGTGGAAAGATAGTATTGGCGAAAGCGCTCTGCCGCTTCCGGCGTGGCCTGGCTCCCTGCCTGAGCCGTGCTGTTCAGATACAGCCGGCATCCCTGGCTGGCATAATAGCGAATGAGCTCTGGAAATTGATAGGTATCGTAGCAAATCCCAAGGCCGATTTTTCCCCAGGGCGTCTGCCAAATAACGGGAGCTTGTCCCTTTTGGCACCAAAGCGATTCGTGCCCAAAGGGGTGGATCTTGCGGTAGACGGCGTCCACTCCCATTGGCGAAACTGCCAGCAGGCTGTTATAAATCTCACCCGTTTGCCCATCCCGTTCAGGCATCCCTACGGCAAGATAAAGGCCCAGTTCTTTGGCAATCCGGCAGAGCGTTTGGCTGCAAGCGCCCGGAATCTGCTCTGCCGCGTCTTTTTGCATAGCGCCCTGCTCAAAAATACTGTAACCCGAAACCGCCACTTCAGGGAACACCACCAGTTCCGCGCCCTGCTCCTTGGCCTTTTGGCATATGCGCTCGATGCGCGCCAAATTTTCTGGGATAGCGCCCCAGGCAGCCTGAAAATTCACAACTCCAACTCGAAGCCTGTCTCTCATACGCCCTGTCCTTTCAGATAGACTGTAATGCCCTCGCGCACTGCTTTTGCCACTTTCTTCTGATACTCCTCGGTTTTGAGCTTTGCCTCTTCTTCCGGGTTGCTCAAAAATCCGCATTCCACAATAACCGCCGGAACCGTCCCTGATTTGACGATATAGTAATTGCCTTCCATCTGGACGCGCGGCTTTTGGACTTCCAGCGCCTCATTCAGGCTATTTTGGATGCACCCAGCCAGCTTTTCCCCTTCCGCCGAGCCCGGCGCATAGAACACCTGCGGGCCGCATACAGCGGAATCGCCGAATTTATTCTGATGGATGCTGACGGTAATATCCTGCCCGGACGTCTCGATCAGCTCCCGGCGCCTGGCCATATCATCCTGCTTTTCCTCGCCCAGCGCTTCATCCTCTTCGCGCAGCATCACAACCTCTGCACCCTCAGATTCCAGCTCCTTTTGCAGCAGCTTTGAAATGGCAAGATTGATCTCTGCCTCTTCCGTGCCCGTCGCGCCAATGCTGCCGCCGTCAAACCCGCCGTGCCCCGGATCGATCAGAATCCGGGTGCCCGCCAGGGAATCTCCCGGCGCAGTAGTTGCCGTCTTCGCAATGCCCGTAACATAAACTGCGGCAAAGATCACAAGCCCGACTCCCAGCGCAATAAAAAGTGCGCCCCAGTTACTTTTCTTTTTATTTCTCGCTCTATTTTTCAAATTTGCCACCTCATATGCAAGCTTCTCTACTCATTTCTATGCTTGCGCATCTGAAATTAGCTCTAAAGAAGGGTCCGCATTGAGCGTCAGCGGCGCGGCCTCACAGCCGCCCAAAAGCTGATAGTAAGCGGCAGAGGCGATCATCGCCGCGTTGTCTGTGCAGTATTTCAGCTCCGGAAGATAAATCTCGTATCCCTCGTGCATGAGAGCCTGCCGGCGCAGTTCCTCGTTCGCGCTGACGCCGCCCGCAAAAACAATGCGCCGCATTCCCTCCCGGCGCGCGGCCTCGAAGGTATTGCGGATCAGCGTCTGCACTGCCGCCCGCTGGAAAGAAGCCGCCAAATCCTCTTTACTGAAGGCCTCTCCCTTCTGCTCCATGCGGTGCACCAGGTTGACGACGGCCGTCTTGAGCCCGCTGAAGGAAAAATCCAGGTGCGTCTCCCCGCGGAAAGCCCTGGGAAATTCATAAGCATGGGCATCCCCCTGCTCTGCCAGCTTTTGCAGGTGCGGCCCGCCCGGGTATGGCAGCCCTAGTATCCGCGCTACTTTGTCGAACGCCTCTCCTGCGGCATCGTCTCTGGTCGTGCCCAAAAGCCGGTAGCTTCCGTAATCCTGCACTTTCACCAGATTGGTATGCCCGCCGGAGACGATCAGGCAAATGAAGGGCGGCTCCAGGCTGGGATGCGAAATGTAGTTGGCAGAAATATGCCCCTCGATATGGTTGACGGCAATCAGCGGCTTTTCCACCGCATAGGAGAGCGCCTTCGCATAGGAGACGCCCGTAAGCAGAGCGCCCACCAGCCCCGGCCCCTGGGTTACTGCCAGCGCATCCACATCTTGTAGTCGCAGTCCAGCCTGCGCCAGCGCCTCGTCCACAATATAGGGAAGCTTCTCTACGTGATTGCGCGATGCAATTTCCGGGACAACCCCGCCATATTGGGCGTGAATCGCAATTTGCGTATACAGCGCGTTGCTGCGCACAGTCCTGCCGTTTTGAACGATGGCCGCTGCCGTCTCATCGCAGGAAGTTTCGATGCCTAAAATGACGGCATTCCGCTTTTCGCGCAGTGCCCGTAGTTTTTGATTTGCCTCGTCTTTTCTCATGCCTTGCTCTCCGTTTTCTGCCGCCGCTTTGCTAAGTGCGCCGCCACCATCAATACGGCGATGATCACTGCCGCCGAGACGACGATGCGCATGACCAGATCAAAGAAAAATTGCTCTGGAACCATCTGAATGAGGAGATCCGTTCTGGGATCCAGCAGCCATAAATCGTTGGTAAAGAAAATTTTGTGAAAGCCTGTCCAGAAGCTGTTAAAATCCAGTGCCGCATAAATCCCAAGCGCCGCAATCAGCCCGAGCAAAATATAGTTTCCCTGCAAATACCCGCCTAGAACCGCAGCCTTATCCCGCCCACCTATCCAGGCCCAAAGATAGAAAGCGGCCGCCAGAATGAGCAGGCCGTTGCCGATGCGCATGGCCCAAAGATAGAGCATTCTGACATCCACCATATGCAGGATTTCCCGCTGGTTGAAAACCTCTCTTTGCTGCCCCCCGATTGTTGCCTGAACATGCAGATCCTCCCGCCTGCCCCGCAGATAATCCAAGAGGGCGTCCGTCGCGGCTTGCAGATCTGCGCCGCTCATGCCGATTTGCTCTGCCGTATCTAATTTTTGATATTCCCGTTGGTAAAAGGATTTTTGGAAGCAAAAGAAGTTGACGCAGTTTAAGATAACTCCTAAAACCACAAATGCGCCGCAAACTGCCGACAGGATGCGAAGAAGCTTCCCTCTCATGCTTCCGCCACCATCAGAACCGCCCGAACCGGGCAGCCATCCGCCTCGATTTTCAGCGGCAATGCCGATAAAATATATTCGCCCTCCGGAGCGGCCGAAAGATCCAGCGCTTCCAGAATGACGCAGTCGTTGCCCAGCAGATACCGATGGACTTCATCGTTGCCAATCGAGAGTCTTTCTGTGCCGATCAGGCGGACTTTTAGATCGATCAGCCGCTGCGCCTGCGCCAGCGTGATGCGCCCTCCCTGTTTTCTGGAGCTGATGAGCACCCTCGAATAGCCGCCTGCAAAAGCGTCGATTTCATCCACAACGGCGCACTTGCCAAGGCACCTTCTGGGAGAAATCTCCGCCACAGTTTTCCCATCCGAAATAAAATGACAGGGGGCATCCAAATGCGTCCCGGTATGTGTGCCCATGCGAAGCGTGCTGAGCATGAAGCCATCGTCCTGCACGTTTTTCCAGACTTCGCTGGAAAAGCGCGGATCGCCCTCATAAACGGCCGCATTTTCATCCAGTTTTAACGAAATATCGATTATCTTCATATGCCACCCTAACTTTAAGATACGAATAACCTATCATATTATATCTTGACAGCGCTCTATTTGCAAGCGAAGGCCACAGAAAGAAAAATCCGGCTTTCGCCGGATTTTTATCATCTTGATATTGTTAGAAACGCCTTTACTCCTGCACTGGCTCTCCTGCGCCGCCCTCATCCGGCTGTGCTTCTGCCTGCCCAGCGTCGTCCGGGGGCAAGCTGCCCTCGCCCGGCTCCCCTTCTGGCTCGCCTTCCGGCGAAGCCGATGGTGCCTGGCTGGGCAAAACAGGCCCATCCTGGTTCTGCACGACGATGCTATCCAGGATAATCTGCTGGGTTTCTGAGATTTCGCTGTCGATATTGCTGATGGTAAAGACATAGGTGTATTTTCCCGCCATCATGAAATACTGCGTCTTATACATCGTATAGCCTTCGCCAAAGGGATAGGAATAGCGCAGAATCAGCGTCTGCCGGCTCTTCCATTCCCGCACTTCGCTCTCATAGCTCAAAAGGCCTGTCCCCAAATTTTCCTCCAGGGCAGTTTTTGTCTGCAGGACGCGCTGTTCTACATTTTTGGCAAACTCTTTCTCAGACAGCCGAATCCGCGCCACAGAGAAAGTTCCGGTTTCGTTCGAAACTTCCAACAGCAGGTATGTATTGCCCTTCTCATCCTCTTTGATGGGCGATTCGGTCTTTTTCGCCTGCAGTGCCGTCGGATATTGCAGAATAAAACTGCCGTAATCGACGGTTGTCAGCGCTCCTTCTTCTGTATAAACAGGATCTGCCGATTTCAAAATGGGATCCTTTTCGCCGCAAGCCGCCAAGCATAGCAGGGAAAGAACCGCCAGCGCCAGCGCGAAAGCTCTTCTCATAGGTATTTCTCCTTCAATTTACCGCCCGGTTCCATAGCGCAGAACTTCCAGCGTTTTCTTGGGATCTTTCGCTTTAAACAGCGCACTGCCCGCCACGATAACGTTGATGCCGGAATCCAGAATCTCATCGATATTTTCCTCGGATACGCCGCCATCCACCTCAATATCCAGCTGGTTATCCCCCATCATTTTGCGCAGTCTTCTGGATTTTTCCAGCGCGTAAGGAATGAACGGCTGGCCGCCAAAGCCGGGATCGCAGCTCATCAGTAGAACCATATCGATATCGCCCAGCACTTCCTCCACAGCGTTGATCGGCGTCGCCGGGTTGATCGCAACGCCCACCTTCACGCCCTGGTTTCTCACCTGGAGGATCGTCCGGTGCAGGTGCGTGGTGGCCTCTGCATGAACCGTGATCATATCCGCGCCGTTGGCGATGAACTCATCGATATAGCGCTCAGGCGCCTGCACCATCAGGTGCACATCCAAAAACAGATCGGATTTTTTGCGGAAATCCTCGATCATCTTCTGCCCAAACGTGATATTGGGGACAAACATGCCATCCATCACATCGCAGTGCACCCACTCTGCGCCCCATTCCTTTATGCTGTGCAGCGCTTCTTCCATTCGGGTAAAATCTGCCGCCAGGATGGACGGAGCGATGATCGTTTTTGGCACCTTGATTTCTTGATTAGACATATCTTTTGTCTCTCCTTTCAAACAGCTCTTCTAAAAGCCTTATATATCCTTCATACCGGGCAGCGGAAATCTCTCCTGCCTGCACCGCTTCCATCACTTTGCACTCGGGCTCTTTATAGTGCAGGCAGCTATCAAACCTGCATTTGATCCCGTAAAACTCCGGATAGTAATTGCGCAGCTGCTCCGGCTCCATTTCCAGCACTTCCAGAATGCTGAAGCCCGGCGTATCCGTCAAAATTGCGTCGATCTCTTTGAGATCCAGCAGTTCGCTGTGCCTGGTGGTATGCCGCCCCCGGGCGGTCTTTCTGCTCATGCCGCCCGTCTCCAGCGCCAGATGCGGCGCCAGCGCGTTGACCAGCGAGGATTTGCCTACCGCCGATTGCCCGGCAAGGCAGGTGCATTTGCCGCGCAGCTGCTCCTTTAACGGCTCCAGCCCCTCTCCCGTGGCAACGGAAAACGCCAAAAGCTGTGCCCCGCTCTTCTCATAGCGCTCACGGATCTGCTGTGCGCGCCCCTTCTTATCCTGATCGATCTTGTTGATCCCAAGAATGACTGGCAGTTCATGAAACTGCGCATAAAGCAGCAGCTTATCCACCAAAACTTCATCCAGGGCAGGCTTGGCCGCAGAAACGACGATGAGCAGCTGATCGAGGTTTGCCACAGCCGGGCGCACCAGCGCATTCCTGCGCGGCAAAATCTCATCCACACTGCCGCTCCCATCCTGGCTTGCCGGCGTAAACAGCACAAAATCTCCTGGCAGCGGCTTTTCTCCGGTATTGCGGAATTTTCCTTTGGCGCGGCATTCATAGACCACCCCATCCTCTGCCTTGATATAGTAGAATCCCCCGATTCCTTTTAAAATTCGCCCTTTAATCGAAGTACCCTCCCTAGCTATCACTAGTATATACTACAACACCGTTTAAGTAAACATTCAAATGGCAGTTTTGTCCGCGGAACTGGCTGGCCAGAACCAGCGAATACTCCACGCCGCCGGAATATTTTTGCGCAAAGAGCTGCTCTTCTGCAAACGTCTCTTCAAAGACGACAAACTCATAATCCCGCCCGTTCAGCGAGAAGGAGAGCGTCGCGGTTACCAGCCCTGCCCGGTCCAGCCCGGCCGTATCGCTTTTCAGAGTTCCCTGGAAAACAGCGCCGTTTTTGGGCTGGTGCACCGTCATATAGAGCGTATTGAAGGAGACATTCTGCGCCCCCGCCTGCGGGGATTGGAAGATAACTTCGCCCACCGACTGCCCGTCGTTGACGGCGTAAATCAGCACTTTGCTAAATCCCGCCTCCGCCGCGGCATCGATGGCCTGATCCATCTTGCTGCCCACCAGCATGGGCACAGCCCTATTTTGCTCGCCCGGCCGGTTGACCGTGATGCTAACCTCCTGCCCTTCGGCAACCGGGGCCTCCCCATCCGGGGACTGCGCGACCACAGCGCCCGTCTGCTGATCCGGCAAATCCACATAGCTCACCGAGACATTGCGGATCCCCTGGGAATCCAGCAGCGCCAGCGCCTGCTCTTCCTGCATGCCCAGCACCTCCGGCATGGGGCTCACCTGCTCCCTGCCCAGCGAGACGACGATAAACACCTCTTCGCCCTGCTGTACCACCGCCCCGATTTCCGGCATCTGCCGGATGACATACCCTTTTTCCACTTCCAGGCTGGATTCATAGGTAAACGTCGGAACCAAATGCAGTTCATCCAGCGTTTGCTTGGCCTCTTCATAGGTCTTATCCGAAAAGCCAGGCATATAGAGCTCCCTGTTCCCGCCAGTTCCGCCTATGGCGCTGAAAATCGCAAAGAAAACGCCAATGACCGCAAGAAACGCCGCCGAAACGCAGGCAGCCGTCAAAACAGCGTGCCTGCCGGCTCTTTTTTGCGCCGCCGTTTTCTTCTCAGGCGTCTTCGCTGCCTTGATGCGGACGTATTTGCCA